>JAZRUY010000215.1:0-4172 GCA_045598845.1 Victivallaceae bacterium | reverse complement strand
TAAATAATAAATCATTATCTCGGATCGAGTCCGATTGTGACTTCTCGATTTAAGCAGTAAACTACTCTCTTATTGTAACTCAATAAAGAATCGTACGAGTTTCATCGCACTATTCAATTTTCAATCAGCACCGCCCCGTTTCGAGGGCAACGAAATCCTAATATACACCCCTTCGGAAACAAAGCAAACCATCTTTTTAACTTTTTTCGCAAATTTCCATCCACAGACACCGGGTGCTCCCCGGACAAATCCCTGAAACACAACGCTTTTTCACGAAATACAGGAAATTTATGGAATTCAACGGCCGCGATGCGTAACAAACATAAAAAAAGGCGGAAGACTTTGCTTCCGCCAGGTAAAAACCGCCGACTGAATCAGCGCTTATTAAGCGGCGCCACATCGCGCATCAGATATTTCATCTTCATCAGATGTTCGCTTTTGCGCCAGAAATCATGTTCAAGACGGCGGACGGCGCGCCTGGCGCGCGGAGTATTCTCGGCGATATGCGCCTGCATCATCTCGGCCGGAGTAACCGCAGTCTGGCCGTGACGGCCGTAAACCACCGAAACGCAGCGGAAAATATTCACCATATCGCGGTTTTTCATCGCGGCGGCAAGTTTCTGATAAAGTTCAGCCTCAGGTTCCCCCAGCAGACTGCTGTAATCCGCCGAAATCCGCATCGCCTCGGCGGTATCATGCGATGAAGTTTTGACTTCATTGAATTTCTGAATCAGACGCACCTGTTCCTTGAGCCGGCGATATTCCTGACTGGTGTCAGGCAGCGCGTTGACCGCACTGACAAACGCCGCTTCATCGCGGGCCTCGGCAGCCGTTTTAACCGCATCCATCGGCGAAGCGGCGGCGGTCAGACACAAACAAGCGGTCACGAAACACAGGATTCCGGTAAACTTGATAAATTTCATTTTCTCTCCTTATCTTAACTTGCCTGCTAAAGCAATTTACTTTACTTGACTTATAAAACCTGTAAAGTTGTAAAGGCGCACTGCGCTTCAAACAATATACCGCATAACACCATCACAATTCAGCGGCGGCAAGCGCCGCCAGTCTACTGCGCTCGCTGGAAGCCAATGTAACATGGGCGAACAGCGGGCTGCCTTTGAGTTTCTCCACCGTGTAACTCAAGCCATTGCCGGCGGTATCCAGATACGGGTTGTCAATCTGGCGCGGATCTCCGGTCAAAACCATTTTGGTACCCTCCCCCGCCCGGCTGATAATGGTTTTCACCTCGTGCGGGGTGAGATTCTGCGCCTCATCGATAACCACATACTGACGCGGAATACTGCGGCCGCGGATATAAGTGAGCGCTTCCAGATCAAGCTTGCGGGTATTGACCAGAGAATCCAGCGTACGGCGGGCGGAGCGGGATTTTTTATTATCCCCTTTGCCCTCCTCCGCGGCATCGCCGCCCAGCAGAAAATCAAGATTATCGAATACCGGCTGCATCCAGTTGGCCAACTTGGCTCCCTTGTCGCCGGGCAGATATCCGATATCGTTGCCCAACGGGACAATGGGACGGGAGACCAGAATGCGCTCGTAAACCGCCGAGAGCAAAACCTGCTGCAACCCGGCGGCAAGAGCCAGCAAAGTCTTGCCGGTGCCGGCTCCCCCGGTAAGCGTTACCAGAGAAATCTCAGGATTGAGCAGAGCATCCAGTGCCATTCTCTGCTCGCGGTTGCGGGGAGAAAGATTCCAGGCGCGGTTACGCTGATAATCCAGCATACGCAACTGACCGTCCGGGCACATGCGGACGATGGCTTCGCTTTTGCGCTGTTCATCCGGAGGAATCAGCGCATACTCGTTGCAAAGCATACCGGAATCAGCACCGGGGACCGCATCTCCGGAAAAAAGGCGATTGAGTACCGCGGACGGAAATTTACGCTCGGAAAATCCGGTATACATCGCCCGGCTGTCAATTTTGCCGCGCTCGAAATCCACCGCCTGCAACCCCAGCGCATCCGCTTTCAGGCGCAGATTGATATCCTTGCTGACGAAAACGATGCGCCTGCCCTGCTCAGAGAGCAAAAAAGCGACCTGCAAAATACGGTTATCAGCGGAATCACCGCTTAAATCATCGGGGAAAACCCCTGCGCCGGCACTGTTCCCGGAACTGGAAAGTTCAGCGGCCGTCAGAACATACAGTTTACCGGCGGCAACCGGAGAAACCGCCGTCAGCGCGATACCGCGCCTCAACTCGCCGGGGACGCCGGCACTGGCGCGCAGACGGTCCAGCGTGCGGATAACCTGACGCGCGTTGCGGCCGAGTTCATCGGTATTCTTCTTGAACTTGTCCAGCTCCTCAACCACGGCCATGGGAATGACCACATCGTTATCCTGAAAACTCAGCATACTGCCGGCGCTGTGCAAAAGCACATTGGTATCCAGCACAAAAGTTTTGACCGTCTTTTTTTCCGCCATGTTTTCACCTCCGATAATTCAACAAGGAGAAGAACATCCCGGGCGGATTTTCCGTCCGCCGAACCGGAAACTGAAATTACTGCAACGGGACTGCGCCGTCACCGTAATTATCATCGTTGATCTGACGCATCGCCTCGGCCCGGTTACGAACACCTGTACCGGATGCATAGAATGTACGGCAGGTGACAATCCAGCAAAACAAATCTTTTTCGCTGATACCGGTACTGACATTGACCAGCCGGGCCGCACCCTTTGATTTGGCCTCAAGAGTAAGCAGGCTCATCGCGTCAATGACGTTGGCATTGTTGCAGAAAAACGAACTCTTGCCGTTGCCGGCGGCGCTGCCGCCGACAAACGGAATGCCGAACACATAGACATAGGGAATCTCCACCATGGTATGGCAGAGTACCTTGTCACCGGTACCGGAAATATCAACCCCGTTCAATTTACGGGTGGAAACCACCGAGGTGCAACCGGTGCAGACGACCGCCGCCAGCAAGGCGGCACAACCTAACATCAGAACTTTTTTCATAAACAACCCTCCTTTAAGATTTTGAGTTTTTACCAGACGGCACAGGAAACAACACCTATTTTAAATGCTTAAGCGCCTTGGCGCCTATATCGCGGCGGCAGAAACTGCCGGTAAAACTGATTTTGTCCGCTCCGCGGTAGGCATTGGCAATTGCCTCTGCGACGGTGGCGCCCAGCGCGGAAACACCGAGAACCCGGCCGCCGGAATTGACAATGCGCCCTTCGGCATCAAGAGCGGTACCGGCATGAAAAACCACGGTTCCGGCCGCGGCGGCTTCGTCGAGTCCGTGAATCGGGAATCCTTTTTCATATTTGCCCGGATAGCCTCCGGAGGCGATAACCACGGAAACCGCCGCATCGCCGGACCATTCAAGCTCCGCTTCCGCCAGACGGCCGTCAGCGGTTTTTTTGAGCACATCAGCCCAGTCGCCGATAAAACGGCGCATCACCGGCTGGATTTCAGGGTCGCCGAAACGGACATTGAATTCCAGAACTTTCGGCTCACCGTCACAGACCATAATACCCACGAAAATCACTCCGCGGAAATCCAGTTTCTCCTGACGCACACCGCGCAGGAACGGAGTCAAAATTTTATCATTGATCCGCCTCCATACCTCATCGGTAACCACCGGAGCGGGAGAATAAGCCCCCATGCCGCCGGTATTCAATCCGGTGTCATTATCCCCTACCCGCTTGTGATCCTGCGAGGAAACCAGCGGAACAATATCACTGCCGTCGCAAAGCGCCAGAATCGATGCCTCTTCGCCGAACAGACATTCCTCCACCAGAACTCTGAAACCGGCGGAACCGAAAGCGCCGTCAAAACAGCCGTGCAGAAAATCCAGCGCCTCGGCACAGGTCATCGCCACCAGCACCCCTTTGCCGGCTGCCAGACCGTCCGCCTTGATAACTATGCCGCGCGCTCCGGAAGCGAACTTGCCGCGCACATAATCAGCGGCGGGGGATTCAGCCGTAAAAGTGGCGGATTCCGCCGTGGGAATACCATATTTCACCATAAATTTTTTGGCGAAATCCTTGCTGCCTTCAAGCATCGCGGCCGCTTTGGAAGGACCGAAAACGGGAATTCCGCGGGAACGGAAAACATCGGCGGCGCCTTCACAAAGCGGCGCCTCCGGCCCCACGACCGTCAATCCGACCTTGTTTTCAAGCGCGAAATCAGCTAAACCGCTCCAGCCGCCGCCGAC
>JAZRUY010000214.1:0-2186 GCA_045598845.1 Victivallaceae bacterium | reverse complement strand
TTGTGATCGGTACCGGCGACCTTTCCGAGCTGGCGCTCGGCTGGTGTACCTACAACGGCGACCAGATGTCCATGTATTCCGTCAACTGCTCTGTTCCCAAAACTCTGATTCGCGCCATTGTCAGCTGGTATGCTGATTCCGCTGCGCCGGCTCTTGCCGCAGTGCTGCGAGATATAGTCGCCACTCCGGTCAGTCCGGAGTTGCTTCCCGCTTCCGGTGATGATACCATTGCGCAGAAAACCGAGGAATTGCTCGGACCGTATGAGCTGCACGATTTCTTTCTGTATCACTTCATCCGCAACGGTGCCGATCCGGAAAAACTGCTGTTTCTGGCGGAAAATGCTTTCAGGGGCGAGTATGACGGTGAACTTATCCGCACGTCTCTGCGGCGCTTTCTCTCCCGTTTCTTCTCACAGCAGTTCAAGCGCTCCTGTTCTCCCGATGGTCCCGCAGCAGGCGCCGTGTCTCTGGCTCCGGTCGCCGGCTGGCGGATGCCGTCCGATGTTTCCGCCGCGCTCTGGAAAGACTGAATTTCAGCGGTCGGATTTTCTCCGGTTGCAGTCGCGGCAGAGCATCTGGCAGTTTCCCGGTTCCGTGGCTCCGCCTTTGCTCCACGGCGTGATGTGATCCGCTTCCATCTCCTCAATGGCGAATCTTTCCCGGCATTTTACGCATATTCCTTCCTGCCGCTCGTAGGCTTCCCGCTTCATTCTGTCGCTGAAAGCGCGGATGTTCAGCCACCGCTCGTCACCGCTCAGCAGGTATTCGTATATGCCGGATTTTTTTGTAACATCCTCGTCCGCCATCAGCCGCGCGGTCTCCTGTTCCAGTTTATTGGCGTTGTAACTCCGGTCGTGATATTCGTTGTAATAAACTCCCCACGGCAGCCCTTTCATTTCCCGGCGGTATTTGGTGAACAGCCTCTCCGCCCAGTCCAGCACCCGCTGATAGTACTGCCACAGTTCGTCCGCATCGGTGTCATGCTGGTGCTTCGCCATGTATTGCATGATTTCTCCGCCGGATATCCAGTCCAGCACTGTCTCCAGATAGTCCTGCCTTATGCAGCGGCTGCCGGCGCTCATATATCGCTCGCCCCGGCGGAACGCCACGCAGCCGGTCTTGCTGAAATGCCGTTTGGCATCGGTCAGCCATTCTCCGGTGTACAGCGCGTTCAGCATTTCCTGGTCGTTGAGTTTTTCCCCGGCGATATTGATGATTTTGAACCATTCCAGTTTTTCGGAATCGCTCCCCTCGCAGAAATACACGGTCAGCCTGTAGTCCAGTATTTTCCTTTTCCGGTCGTCAGGCAGGTTGTGGAAGTACATGCCGTCGAGGGAAAACTCCCCGGCGGCGTATTTGCACAGGCTTAGAATCCGCTGCTGGCCGTCCAGCACTTCGTAACTTCCGTCCCCGTTTTTCACCCAGTACATCACGTTGAGCGGAAATCCGTTGTTCACCGTTTCTATCACCTTCCGCTGTTTTTCCATGTCGTAGATGAATTCCCTCTGGTATTTCGGCCGGATATTCAGTTTTCCGCCGTATCCGTACACTCCTTCCTCATCGTTGTCGGTGTAACCGCTGATTACCTCTTTCACTCTGATGTCGTGCGCATCTATTTTCATTTCGCGGTTCCTCTCTTTTTACGGATTATTATTCTTCTGTACAATGTTTTGCCGTTTAAAACCGGACCGTGCCCCAGCCATTCCACCCGATGGTCATCCAGCCCTGCAATTTCAAACTGATCCGGGTTGTATTTGTCCAGAAAGGTTATCGGCACCCCCATCAGCCCGTCATAATCCTCCGGGATGTCGGCTGTCCTGTCCACGTTTATCGCATCGTAGTTGTCGTATTTCGGATATTCGGCTTCGGAATATTTTTTGTACAGCAGCAAATCTTCATGTCGCTTATTATGTTCCAGGTTTGTAAACCATGTCACACCGGAAACCCGAATCATTCCTTCCATATGATTTCCCGCCGTTGCATAGTCGGTATAACTGCTGATAAAATGTCCGGCATTTCCTTTGAACCCGTATCCCAGCCATATTTTGTTGTCTTTCAGCAACGGGAAAATTTCTTTGTAGGTTATGGCGTTCTGATTGCCTATAATCAGAAATTTCTTGTCATATTTCATCAGTTGCGCCACATATTCGCGGAACAGCGAAAACGGCGGATTCGTAACCACGATA
>JAZRUY010000213.1:0-8646 GCA_045598845.1 Victivallaceae bacterium | reverse complement strand
GGTGTTTTCATCATAGATTTTTTTGTCGAAATGCGTGTCTGACATAAGTATCGCGGTGTAAGCGCTCCGCTCCGCCGCCTTGCTCTCGGATGCGGGGGCGAACCCTTCGGTTGCCGGCAGACCGCAGATCAGCGACAGCATCGCCGCGGTCATCGCTCCTTTCAGTAAACTTTTTCCGTTCATTTCCTTTGCCTTTTTTACTTTATTGCTTGTTGACAGTACGGCGTCTTTTACCGTCCTGTTACGAAACCATTTAAGCTTCCTTATGCTGAACCCGGATCAGAAATTCACCACGTCATCGCAAGACAGTTCTCCGTTATCGTACAGCCAGTTACCGGAGCCGGAATTTTTACGTTTCAAATTATTCAGTTTGTTTTCATCATCCGGAATGCGCTGGTTTTGGTCCGCCTGACCGATCATGCCGTCCGCCCCCGCGCTGTACAGATCGAATTTTGACGAGTTGAATTTTCCCGGGCAGGCGTAATACACAGGGTTGCCCCAGGGATCGGAAAGGATATACCAGCCGTCGTCGTCTGCACCGGAAAGTTTCTTCCAGTTTTCTCCGTCGGTGTTCTTCATGAAATCTTTGATAAAGTCATGCGGCACATCTCCGGTTTCATTGCCCTGAAATGATATTTCGTTGATAACTCCGTTTTCCAAATGAAACCTTATTTCATTGAATTCCCCGGGAGTTTTTCCTTTCGGATAGTAGCCGAACCGGTCCTTCCCGTTTTCCAGCGCCAGATTCAGCTGGGCGAAAAGCGACTTGGCGGCGCTGTTTTTAGCCGATTGCGCCGCGGCCGAATATACTCCGATACCGATGGCGGAGAGCACCGCCACCGCCGCCAGCGCCACCAGAAGTTCTGTTAATGTGAAAAATCGTCGGCCGCGGTTTTTCATTTCATGTCCTTTTCAAGTTGTTCCATCGAGGTTCTTTTCAGCGGACCGGACCCCTTGGTATTGTTAACCGCGTCGCCGAGTTTTGCCAGACTTTTACTCGCCGACTTTTCGCTTCCCAGCCATTTTCTGCCGTAGAAAATCACTGTTCCGAGGGCGGCGATCAGTATTATCACCAGCAGGACTTCGAGCGGTCGGGCGTAATTTTTCCGGTTCATTTCAGCCTCCTTGCACAGGTTTTCCGTTTTTCCGGTTTGAAAAAGACCGGTGTGAAAAATATAATATGCGAAAAGTTATAAAGCAACTTAGTCACATACGGTCATGCGTATTGCGGGTGAAAATGTTCTGATTACGGGAGCGGCGGTGCGGGTGGGCGCTCATCTGGCCCGGTCTTTTTCCGCCGCCGGAGCCAGAGTGTTCGTGCATTACCGTTGCACCCGCCGTGCCGCCGAAGCGCTGGCGGCTGAAATCGGCGGCATCGCCGTTTATGCCGATTTGTCCGTCCCGGATGCCGCCGGCAGGTTGCTTTCGTCCTGCGGCGCTCCGGTCGGGATTCTGATCAACAATGCCTCCGCCTACCGGCTTGCCGGGGCATCCTATTCCGATTATTTCCGGATTAACTGCATCGCCCCCGTTGAGTTGTGCGTGGCATTCGCCGCCGCCGGCGGCAAGACCGCTGTGAATATCCTCGACTGTGATATCGGCGACGGCTCCGTCACCGGCGGCTACATCGCTTCCCGCCGCGCCCTCCGCGATGCCACTCTGGAGCTGGCCTCCCGTTATGCCGGCCGCGGTATCCGGTTCAACGCGGTCGCTCCCGGCCCGGTTTTGCCTCCCGTCGACTGCGCCGGCCCCGGCATGACTTCTGTGCTTAAGCGTATTCCCCTGCGCCGTCCGGTGTCTTTGGATGATCTTGCCGATACCGTGCTGTTCTGCTGCCGCTGCGACAGCCTTACCGGCGAGATCATCAATGTGGATTGCGGCGCTCATTTGTCGTTCGGAAAATAGAAGTCTCATGTCCTCCGCCGAAGAAAAGCTGTTATCATGCGTTTCCTGTTCCGCATGCCCGCATGCCTGCGGGGCCGCCCGTCCGCTTTCCAGGTTATCCGGCGGTCCGGCCGGCCGGTGCCGTTCCGCCATGCTTCCGTCCGTGGCGCGCGCCGGGCTGCATTTCTGGGAGGAGCCGGTAATCAGCGGTACGCGCGGTTCCGGCGCGGTTTTTTTCAGCGGCTGCAATCTGCATTGTGTTTTCTGCCAGAATTACGGCATCAGCAGCGGCGTGGCCGGCCGTGAAATATCGGTCGCCCGGCTGCGGGAGATTTATTCTGAACTCATTGCCGCGGGAGCGCACAATATAAATCTGGTCACTCCGGCGCACTACACCGAGGCGGTATTGCTCAGTCTGGCGGAAAAACCGCCGGTTCCGGTGGTATATAACTGTAACGGATACGATTCTGTCGCCTCATTGCGCCGTCTTTCCGGCCGGGTGGATATCTGGCTGCCGGATTTGAAATATTCCGATGACGCGCTGGCGGAGCGTTACAGCGGAGCGCCGGATTATTTTTCCACCGCGGTTGCCGCGATTGATGAAATGTACCGGCAGACCGGTCCGTTCCGCCTGAATTCCTCCGGTATGCTGGAAAAAGGCGTGCTTATCCGTCATCTTGTTCTTCCCGGCGCGGTGGAAAATTCCAAACGGGTCATCGATTATGTGGCGCGGCGTTTCCGCCCCGGCGAGGTCATGTTCAGTCTGATGCATCAGTATCTGCCCTGCGGCGCCGTGCTTAAAGGAGCGTGTCCGGAACTGAACCGCCGGGTTTCCGAAGCCGAATATGCCGAACTGGAGCGGTATCTGTTCGATTCCGGCATTGAAGACGGATTTTTACAGGACGGCGATTCCGCCGGCGGGGAATTCATACCTTCTTTCGACGGAACCGGCGTATAAGTCGGTTCTCCTTGAAAAAAATCGGTTATTGCATTATTTTTGAGAATGTTGCGGATGCGGTTTTTCTTTTGAAACGGCGGCTCCGCCATGCGTTTACGGTATTCCGCTTTGTTGTTTGCGTTGTCAGTTGTCGGTATCGTTTTTTATTTCAGTCTTTTATGGGAAACGGTTTGAAGGAAAAACACGCCGGAAGTCTGTCCGGTTTGAAATTTCTGGTGGTCGGTTGCGGATGGACGGGCTCGGTTGTCGCTGAGTGTATCGCATCGGATTTGCATTGTGATGTGCTGGTGATTGATAAACGTCCGCATATAGGCGGGTTGTCTTTTTCCGAAATTGATTCGGAAACCGGTATTGATGTGCACCGCTACGGTTCCCATATTTTCCATACTTCCGATCAAGAGGTATGGTCCTATGTCAATCGTTTCGGCGGGTTTAACGGCTATCGGCACCGGGTTTTTTCTTCAGTCGGCGGCCGGTTGTATCCGTTGCCGGTCAATCTTGATACGATTAATGCTTTTTATAACCGTGATTTCACTACGGAGGAAGCGGAAAGGTTTATCGCCGGTGAAATAGCCGCATCGCGGCCGGAGGGACAGACCGCTTTTGAAAAAAAAGGCATATCCGGAATCGGAGCCGGACTGTTCAATGCTTTTTTCGCTCCTTACAGCCGGAAACAGTGGGGAGAATTCTACGATTCTCTTCCTGCCGGGGTGTTTTCCAGACTGCCGGTCCGTTTCAATACTGATTCCGGGTATTTTCCCGATATATATCAAGGTGTTCCTTTGCACGGTTACGGAGAGATTTTCCGCACCATGCTGAATGATCAGCGTATCAGTGTCCGCACCGGTGTGTCCTGGGAGGATATCAAAAACGAAGTTCCGCCTGATTGCACGGTGATTTATACCGGCGCTCCGGATGATTTTTTTCAATGCCGATTGGGACGGCTGGGCTGGCGCGGTGTTAAATTCGATTCTTTCCGCTTGAAACAGAAAGTTTGTCAGAGTGCCGCCGTGATAAATTATCCTGAACCGGACATCCCGTATATCCGGGTGCATGAGTTCAAACATTATCATCCTGAAAATCAACGGATCACGGATCTCCCGCTGACGATTGTATCAAGAGAATATTCCTGCGGCGCTGACGCTGAACCGGCATATCCGGCCGGAGATCCGGCCAGTCTGGAGAAATACCGCCGGTACCGCGCCGAGGCTGAAAAGCGCGGCCGGATTTATTTCGCCGGGCGTTTGGGCGGTTATGAGTATTTGAATATGGATCAGGCGGTGCGCCGCGCTTTGGATCTTTATGCCGTAATTAAAAGAGCGTATTCAGGATAAACCGTCTTCGATGGTGCGACTATGAACAAATATGCCGTATTGCTGAAAAATACCGCCTGGATTTTTATCGGCAGTTTCGGCAGCCGTTTCATGCAGTTTCTGCTCCTGCCGTTTTTTACCGCCTATCTTACGCCGGGTGAATACGGTATCAAGGATTTGATTACAGTTTACGCTTCGGTTCTGGTTTGCCTGACCGGATGCAAACTGGAAGACGCGGTTTTCTTTCATATGGCCGGTGCGTCCGTCCGCCGCCGGGCGGAACTTTTTACTTCCGCACTGCTTTTTTCCCTGTTGCAGAGTGTATTGCTGACGGTTGTTTTATATCTGGTTTCCGGCTTTTCTTCCCCTTCCGGTTTTTTCGCTGGTTACTGGATTTGGCTTGCCGGCATCACGGCTTGTTCCGGATTGTTTCTGCTGCTTCAGGAGTTTTGCCGCGGCTGCGGCCGTTTGTCGGTGTATTCCGTTTCCGGGATGCTGTACACCGCCGGTACTGTCGCCGGAGCGCTGCTGCTGATCCCGCGTTTCGGAATACGCGGTTACCTTACTGCGGTTGCGGCCGGATACTTGACCGCCGTTGTCTATATTCTGATATCGGTGGGAAGTGGTCCATTGTTTGCCTGGCCGCGGGAATTCGGAAACACTTTGAAAACCATGCTGCGTTTTTCGCTGCCGCTTATCCCTCACGCGGTTTTGTGGATGCTGCTGACTTCGCTTAACCGGCCGCTTCTGGAAAAATGGTATTCGCTTGCTGAAGTGGGGTTGCTCGCCGTCGCCAATAAAATTCCGCTTCTGCTGGATTCCGTCTGGGGCATTTTGTTCAATTCGTGGCAGATTTCCGCGGTAAACGAATTCCGCAATCCAGGATTTTCCCGTTATTTCAACCGTATCGGCACGCTGCTGCTGGAATTTTTCACTCTTTTGTGTTGTATCCTGGCCGTCGGCGCGCCCTATTATGTCCCGTTGCTGCCCGGGCGGGAATACCATGGTATATCCGTGTTCATCCCGATGTTGCTGCTGAGTGTTCTTTTCTCCATTCTGACAGGGTTTATCGGTTCTGTATTCACCGCCTCCGGACGGAGCGTTTATTTTTTGTACAGCACCCTTGCTGCCGCGGTTATGGCGGTGGTCCTGAATTTTCTTCTGATACCCGGATTCGGCATATGGGGGGCGGTGTTCGCTTTGTGCATAACCATGGCTGGGCAGTTTTTTTTCCGTTGTCTGCTGGCGCGCAAAATAGTCCGTTTTACCGGCATCGCGAAAAAACTCGCGGTTATTTCCGGTTATGCCGTTGTCGCCGCGCTTCCTTTCGTCCCGGTGTCGGCGGTGCTGCGCCTGATTTTTTATATTGCGGTTATTTCCTGCGAAATATTTGTTTTCTGGCATGATTCCAAAGTGTTCCGGCATCTCGGATACACGGTTCTGCTCGCTAAATCAGTCCGCGGGAGATGATTGAATATGATACCGAAAATAATCCACTGTTGCCGGTTCGGCGGTAAAAAACCTTCCGCTTTGGAGCGGAAGTGTATCCGGTCATGGCGGAAATATTGTCCTGATTACAAAATCATGTGCTGGACGGAAAACGATTTTGATTTTTCCGGCAACCGTTATGCTTCCGAAGCGCTTTCGCGGGGCAGGTGGGCTTTTCTGTCCGATTATGCCAGATACGCGGTGCTGGAAAAATACGGGGGAATTTATTTCGACACGGATGTGGAGTTGATCAAATCCCCGGATGCGCTTTTGTCGCATGACGGATTTTGCGGTGTGGAAGATTGTCAAATCAATTCCGGACTCGGTATCGGCGCCGTGCCTCACCATCCGGTGATCTCCGCATTGCTGAAATCTTACGGCGGACTTTCTTTTCTTGATTCCGGCGGCCGGGAAAAACTGACCACCAACACCGAGTTGCAGCAGCCCGTTTTTGCCGGTTTCGGTTTTTCTCCGGCGCGCGCCGGAGAAATCCAGACTTTCAGCGGCATGACCGCTTATCCGACGGAATATTTCTGCCCGAAATCTTTCCGCGACGGTTCGCTTCATCTTACGGATAACACTTATTCGATTCATCATTATCGCGCCAGCTGGGCTTCACCGGCCTCGCGGGCCGGATATCATTTGCGCCGCCTGACCGGAGAACGGCTCTATAATTCCGTCCGCCGCTGTTTTAAACATCCTGATTTACTGATACTGCTCTGGTGCTTTTTACTGACCTGGTGTCAGAATCTTCGAGGCGTGCTCAATGCGGGAGAATATAATTCCGGAAGACTTACCTGGATGATGCTTTTTCTCGTAAGCGCGGCATTGGCGGTGCGGTTGATTCTCCGCCGCCGGCCGGAGCGTAAATTTTGGGCGGCTTTATTTTCCGGCGCTGTCATCTGCATCGCATCGCCCGGTAATTTTTCTTTTTTATGGTGTGTGGTTCTGGGATGGGTGATGTCCGGATTCCCGTTCCGGTGTTTTTCGGTCTGCAATGCCGTTTCCATGCTGACATCCTTATCTGCATGGTGCGCTTTGGCGGCATTGAAATTTATTCCTGTCGACATGATTGAAACGAAAAAACTTGCTTCCGGCGTATTCTGCAATTTCGGGTTTATCAGTACAAATTTTATTTCCCTTTTTGTCTTTCATATCGCCGTATTCTCTTATTGCGCGTCGGTCCGCCGCCGCCGGATGATTTTTTATCTGCTTCCTTTGTCGGCCGCGGTAGTGTTTTTGTCCGGCGGCAGATGTTATTCCATCGCATTGGCGGTATTGGGCTGCGCCGCCTGGCTGCCCCGTTTCATACGGCGCGTATTGTTCCGCGTTATTCCTGTATTGCTGTTTCTGCCGCTGCTGTTTGCCGTGCTTTTCTGCTTGCTTGATTGCCGGTTGCTCCGGAGCATTTTTAATGAAAGGCTGGAATTCTGGACTTTATGGCTGTCGAAAATATCCGGCATGCGTGAGATTGTTTGCGGCCGTTTGCCGGTTGACGGCGATGCCGTGCTTGACAATGCCGGTTTGGCTTTGTTTTTTAAATGCGGTTTGATTGGAGTTATAACTTATGCCGGCTTGGCTTTCGCCGCATACCGGCGTTATTTCAGATACGCTTACCGGTTGTTGCCGGTCTGGCTGGCGATGCTGTTCGCCGGACTTTTTGAAACCCATGTTTTCAGCGCTTCCATGCTGGGACTGCTGCCGTTTTATTTCTTTTTCAAAGAAGGCGGAGAAAAATGCTGATGCACTATTTTGAACAACCGGACCGGCATTGCGGTTTTCCGGTAGATTTAGTTTATGCCTGGGTCGACGGTGCCGACCCGGCATGGCTGGAGCGCAGAAAACCGTATCTGAAAGCGCAGGAAAATTCACTGGTGGAGGATGCTTTATGCGGCAGGTATGATAATCACGATGAATTGAAATATTCCTTGCGCAGTGTCGCCGCGTTCGCTCCGTGGATCAATCATATTTATATCGTTACCGACCGTCAGACGCCGGATTTCCTGAATCTGTCCCACCCGAAGATTTCGCTGGTCGACCATACTGAAATTTACGATGATTTATCTGTGCTGCCTACTTTTAATTCCGAATCCATCGAATGGCGTCTGCCCTTTATTCCCGGCTTGTCCGAACATTTTATTTACGGCAACGATGATTTCTTTTTCCATCGGCCGGTCAGCCCTTCTTTTTTCTTTATGCCGGACGGAAAACCGGTGGTCCGGGTGTGGGAAAACCGTATGTTTCAGCGGCACCGGCGCTGGTATGCGGATGAAGTTTACCGCGTGCTGTATGAATCTTATGCCGAAATACCCTGGTTTCAGTGGATGCTGCGCATCAACAAGATTATATACGACCGTTTCGGCATCCTTTATGCCAATGTTCCGTATCACGGTTTTGATCCGTATCTTAAAAGTAACTTTTTAAGCGTTATGAGTGAACCGTGGCTTAAAGACGGCATCGCTTCCACTGTGGCCTCGCGTTTCCGTTCCGCCGCCGACCTCGACCGTCATATTGTGGCGTTGGTGGACAATATACGCGGGCGCAATACGCTGATTATGCGGCGGCGGTATGAGCGTTATCTTAAATTCCTCCGCTTTCCGTATGAATTCCAGATTGTCGACAACGAAAGAAATATGGACCGTATGTCGCACTGGCTGCGCCCCTATCAGTTCTGTGTTTACGACGGGGCGCGCTGCACCCGCTCTTATTTACAGCGCATACAATCGTTTCTGGAGAATCTTTTTCCTGAAAAATGCGAGTTTGAAAAATGATTCCGGAACTTTCAATTATCATTCCGGTTTATAACACCGCCGCTTATCTGCCGGGTTGTCTCGACAGTTGCATCGCCCAGACTTTTACCGATTGGGAATGTATTCTGTGCGATGACGGCAGCACCGACGGTTCCGCGGAGATTTGCCGTTCTTATGCGGACAGAGATCCGCGTTTCATCTGTGTTTCCACCGGTCATCGCGGGGCAGGGGCGGCGCGCAACCGCGGTCTTGC
>JAZRUY010000212.1:0-3419 GCA_045598845.1 Victivallaceae bacterium | reverse complement strand
GCCGCAACCGCGGCGCGGTCACGGCGGTCGATCAAGGCGACACCGGGAGGGACAGGAGTACCCGGCTCGTCCACCGCGGTTACGGAGGCGCCGCGGCCGCGGCAATAATACCCTACCCCGCGGCCGACCTTGCCGAAACCGAAAATCACCACTTGCATGCCGCGCCATTCGCGGTACCCCAGCGCCGCCATGCCGCGCATGAAGCCGTCGCCGGTGCCGAGGCAGGTTTCAACACTTTTGATGCGGCTGTCGTCCACCATAATCACCGGCAGACGGCAATCACGGTAATGATAGAATCCGGAACGGGTGAGTTCGGCATATCCGCTGACCGCCGGCATTGCGGAGCGGATGCCGCCGCAATCCAGAATGCAGTCGAATCCGCCGGACACCGCAGGATGCTCAAGCACCGGCACACCGAAACTCCGCAACAGGGGAGGCAGCGATGAGTCATAGGGGACGGCGGAGGAAACACCGACCGTCAGTTCTGCTCCGGCCGCCAGCAGCGGCACATATTTCAGCAGAGTGTTGGTAAAGCAGGGAGTGGCATCGAGCACCCGCACCCCGGCCAGAGGACGGGAGGACGACCAGTCGGCGTACTGCCGGAGAAGAACCGGATAATCGGATTCAGGGTAACGCGATGAAATATGCGAGATTATCCGACCGATGACCGACTGGCTGTCCATAATTCACAAAATACCGGATATTCCAGAATCAGAGAAATCAGGGAAGTATCACACCCTTGCGCAGAATCACATTGCCGTACTTGCGGGTTTCGCCGGTATGCACCACCGCATAGGCGCGGCGCGCCGCCTCGTAAAATGCGAAACGCTCGATGAAAACCGGCCGGCGGCCGACGATGCCGGAACAGCATTCAACATAATCATTATCCAGAGTATCACCGGGCACCGCCTGCATCATGCAGAAGGGGGAATCGGAATAAGTATCGATTTCCCAGAGCGGCATCACCGCCCGGAGCAAATCCGGAATTTTCACACCGTCCAGCCGAAGCACCAGAGGGCCGAGAGAATGCGACGGGAAATTGGAATCGCCGAATACCACGGTGTCGCCGTGCCCCATTTCGCAGAGAACCCGGAGCAAATCCGGCGGCAGCAGACAAGAAATACCTTTCAGCATGGAAACCTCCCTGTTTTTTCAACTGTCCAACCGTCCAACCGTTCAGGCAATGCCAAGGCGGCGCCGAGGACGCAGATACCGGGAGAAATATAACAACCGGCAAACTGCAATACAAGAGAAAGAGCGCAAACAATAGTAAGAGGGATATTCGGGTGTTATATTAACGGGCGGCAGTAAAGAAACAATGCGGCATAGTCATAACACCGGAGGATAAAGCGGAGATGAACAACTGGCTGTATGTTACGATCACGGCGGCGGTGCAGGGAGTGGCGGAATTTCTGCCGATAAGTTCATCCGGACACCTGTCGCTGCTTTCAGCACTTTGCGGATACGAGGAAGATGAGAGTCTGAGCCTGAGCATCATACTGCATGCCGGATCGCTTGCCGCCATCTGCGTGTTCTATTTCAAAACCCTGTGGGGATTTCTGCGCAAAGAGAATTTCAGACTGCTGCTGGCGGTAATAGCCGGGACAGTGCCGGCCGGCATTGCTGGAGTGATAATCAAATCCAGCGGGGCGCTGGAAAAAGCGCTGCTCGGCTCGCTGACGCTGACCGGATTCGGATTCGTCATCACCGCGGCGCTGCTGTATCTGCTGGATAAAACAGCGGAGAAAAATCTGGAAGGATGCACGGCAGAACTGAATCAGATTACCATAAAGCAGGCATTGATCACCGGATGCGTGCAGGCGGTCGCCATAATACCGGGAATTTCGCGCTCCGGCTCAACCATCGCCGCCGGGGTGCTGGGGAAAATCCGGCGCGATCATGCGGCGACTTTCTCGTTTCTGCTGGCCATACCGGCGATAGGCGGAGCGGCGCTGCTGGAACTGCTGCACCTGCTGAAGCACAGCGGAGAAACGGCGGAAAATTTCGGCGGCGGGGAACTGGCGCTGGGATTTTTAGTTTCGGCGGCTGTGAGTTACGGCGCACTGTGCTGGCTGATAAAACTGATAGGAAAAGGTAAACTGCACCGGTTCTCGTACTACCTGCTGCCGCTCGGGCTGCTGGTAATCGCACTGGCATAACCGGAATACAGGAGGGAATACGGGATGAGCGCAATCTGTTTCATCGGTGCCGGAAAGATGGCGACCGCCATCGCCGGAGGCGCGGTAAAATCAGGGTTGTACAAGGCCAAAGAACTGCTGGCTTACGACATCAGCGCCGAGGCGGCGAAAGCATTTACAGGGGCGACCGGAGTCCGCTGTGTAACCGGAAATCCGGCCGCGGCGGTAAAAGAGGCGGTGAAAAAAGCCGCGGCCGTGCTGCTGGCGGTGAAACCGCAGCAGTTCGCCGCCGCCGCGGAAGAACTTAAAGGAGCGCTGGACGGCAAAACCGTGATCTCAATCATCGCCGGAATGCCGCTGGCAAAACTGCAGGAAGCCACCGGAGCGGAGCGGATAATCCGGGTAATGCCCAACACCCCGGCGCTGGTAAAATGCGGCGCCGCGGCATACGCTCCGGCGGAAAAGGCGGAAAAGGCGGACTGCGAACTGACGGAGAAAATCTTCGGCGCGGTCGGCACGGTAATCCGGGTAAACGAAAAAGACCTGGATGCGGTAACGGCGCTTTCCGGCAGCGGACCGGCTTATGTATTTCTGTTCATTCAGGCGCTGGCGGACGGCGGCGTGGCGGCCGGACTGCCGCGCAAAGCGGCGCTGGAACTGGCGCTGCAGACCGTAACCGGAGCGGCCGCCATGGCGAGGAATACCGGAATGCATCCGGCTGAACTCAAGGATATGGTGACCAGTCCCGGCGGAACCACCGCCGCGGCGCTGCGGGTGCTGGAAAACCGGGCATTCACCGGAGCGGTGACGGACGCGGTGCTGGCGGCCCGCGACCGCTCGGAAGAACTGGGGAAATAGGAGGCGGCTATGGATGAGATGAAAAATATACTCAGCGTGGTAATGCCGGCTTACAACGAGGAAAAGACCATCGTGGAGATAGTGCGGCGGGTGCTCGCCCGCCCGGAAGTCGGCGAACTGATAATCATCAACGACGCCTCGACCGATTCGACATGGGAAAAACTGCAGGAGTTTGCCGGCGAGCCGCGGGTAAAACTGATGACGCAGGAAGCGAACAAAGGCAAAGGCGCCGCCATCATCAGGGGATTTCAGGCCGCGGCCATGCCGTATGTGATCGTGCAGGACGCCGATTTCGAATACACGCCGGAAGATTATCCGCTCGTGCTGGCGCCGCTCGCGGAAGGAAAAGCGGACGCGGTGTACGGCTCCAGATTCATGTGCACCCCCGGCCAAGTGCGCTACTTCCGCCACGAAATGGGAAAT
>JAZRUY010000211.1:0-3187 GCA_045598845.1 Victivallaceae bacterium | reverse complement strand
TATATTTCACCGAAAACTGCGAATTGCGCCAGATTTACTACCGTGCATTCCGGATTGGCTCCGGCGTCAATAAGCAGAAATCTGCCGTTCTGGCTGGGCATGCTGGCGCCGAGTGCAGGCCTGTCCACTCCCGGAAGTGTGCGGACCAGAACCTTGGTTGCCGCTACAGTTGCGCCGGTGTGCCCGGGCGTCACCATCGCGTCAACCGCTTTCTCCTTGAGCAGTTTTGCGCATGCCGTAATGGAGCAGTCTTTTTTCGCCCGCAGCGCGGTTGTGGACAAATCGGACATTTCGCATACGCTCTCCGCGTGATGAACCGTGATACGCGGATGACCGGCTATGCCGTATTTTTCCAAATAAAAAGGCAGTTTGTCCTTATGCCCGACCAGCACGAATTCGCAGTCGGGAAATTTGGAAAGCGCCGTGACTAATCCTTCAATCACGGCACCGGGGGCGTAATCACCCCCGAACGCATCCACCGCTATCTTCATGGAACAATGCGGAAATAAAAAATCCGATTACCCTGTCTGAAAGGGCTCAGAATTATTTTTCTACCGCGATGACCTGCTTGCCGTTATAAGTGCCGCAGGCTGTGCAGACGCAATGCGGCGCCACCGGAGCGTTACATTTGGTGCAGAAAGTCGCCTGCACTCCCTCATAACGGTTGGCGGCCTTGCGCTGCCTTCTCTGCATTCTGGAGGTTTTTCTCTTGGGTACAGCCATTTTTTTACTCCTCTCGGGCGGCTCCGGTCCGGATTGACGCATGTGGACACGGTATTGCCGGTTAGTTTACAATCGTTGTCGGTAAATGTAGCATTGCCGGGCGTTTTTTGCAAGCGATCGAAAAAATCAATGCGTGTTGCTCTTTATTTCCAAAATTATTAAATTACGGTATTTTTACGGTAAGCATCCGTTGTGGAATCGCCTCCGGCAGGTTGAAAAACGAGATGTTCCGGCTTACATTAGACATAACAATAATGACGTGAAGCATAGCGTTTTTTCGTTTGAAAGATCGGTTTCCAATTTATCTTATGCCGATCTGAGCGCATCTTGCGCTGATATTGAAACCGTTGGTTACGGAGTTTGAAATATGTCTGATCCCAAATTTCCCGTTATGCTGATGATTGGATGGGGCGTGCTTAGCGTGTTGCTGGTGCGCCTGCTGTTTATGGTGCTGAGCCGTTCCGGTTTGTTGCGCGCGATTATGCGTCTGATCACCGTGTTCGCGGTCAAACTGCGCAAATCCGGGATGGAGAATATCCCCGCTACCGGTCCGGTGCTGCTGGTTTCCAATCACGTTTCGCTGATTGATCTGCTGGTGATTCAATCGCTGACCCGCCGCCGGGTGCATTTTATGATGCGGCGCGAAATTGTGAATTTTCTGCCGGTGAGTTTCATCTTCTGGTATCTGGGGATTATCCCGGTCCCTTCTATCCGCCGTCCTAAGGCGATGCGGGCATTTTTTGAGCGTACCGCGGATCTGCTCCGGCGCGGAGAAGTGCTGTGCCTGTTTCCTGAAGGAGCGATATCCGGCAACGGCGGTTTGATGCAGTTCCGCAGCAATGCCGAGCCGTTGCTGCCCAAGGATACCGATGTAACGGTTATTCCGGTGCGTATCGGCATGCTGTGGGGGCGTCTTTTCCGTCTGGACGGGTACCGGATTCACTTTCAGCGGCCGCGCTGGTGGCGTATCAACATGAGTGTGACGGTCGGCGCGCCGGTGTCGCGTGAACTGACCGCGTTTCAGCTGAGACAGCGTATTTCCGAACTGGGGGCAGAGGATGAGGCCGCTCCTCAGCCGGGAGAATATCCGCTGCATACCGCGTTTGTCCGCCAGGCCTGCCGGCATCCGTTTCGCCGGGTTTTCTGCGATTGCGACGGCACTAAACTGCCGAATATCCGGGTGCTGATCGGAGCCGCTCTGCTCAGTCGCAATTTCCGGCTGCTGGAGCCGTCGCGTTATATCGGTGTGCTGTTGCCGAGTTGCACGCATGGTGCCACCGTGCTCCTTGCCGTGCAGTTGGCCGACCGCACTCCGGCGCTGGTGAATTTCAGTTGCGGGGAAGAAGTTGCGATGTCCGCCGCCCGCGATGCCGGAATACGCACGGTGGTGACCAGCCGCAAGTTTCTGCGTAAACTCGGTTGGAAGGAAACCCCCGCAATGCTTTGCCTTGAAGACGTGGCTGCAAAGATCAGTCCGGTGCAGAAGAACAAAATGATCCGCCGCATATTCTATACAGTGGCGGCGAATTTTATCCTATTCAACAGATGGAAATTTCTGGTAAAAAAATTGTCGCCGGTGAGCGGATTCAATGTCAACCGCGATGCCGTGCTGCTATTTTCCAGCGGCAGTACCGGAAAGCCCAAAGCGGTGCGTCTCACGCACCGCAATATTAATTGCGACATCTGGTCTTTCTGGCGGATCATGAATTGGAATAGCAATGATAAATTTGTCGGAAATCTGCCGTTGTTCCACGGTTTCGGATTTACCGTGGAGTTCGCTTTCCCGGCGGTTTCCGGTACTCCGGTGGTGTATATTCCGAATCCGCTGGATGCGGCGGCGATTGTCAATGCCATTGCCGATTTCAAACTCACTATCCTTACCGCCACTCCTACTTTCATGCAGAGTTATATGCGTAAAGCGACCAGAGAAAAATTCTCCTCGTTGAGGCTGGTGGTCACCGGAGCGGAAAAACTCCGTTCCGAACTGGCTGATAAATTCAAGGCGCTGACCGAAAATACCGAGCTGGTTGAAGGATACGGATGCACGGAACTTTCTCCGATCGTTACCGTGAATATGGCCGCTTCCATTGATGATTTCGGCCGTCACGGCAATCATCCGGGCAGTATCGGTTTGCCGCTGCCCGGTATCCATGTGCGCATTGTGGATGAGGACGGTGTGGAATTGGGCGAGAACCGCGAGGGAATGATGCAGGTTAAGGCCGGAACAGTTATGAAAGGATACCTGAATGCTCCTGAATTGACCGCGAAAGTAATCCGCGGCGGATATTACGACACCGGCGATATTGCGAAAATCGCGCCGGACGGTTATGTGTATATAACCGGACGAGCATCCAGATTCAGCAAAATCGGCGGAGAAATGGTGCCGCACGAAACTCTGGAGCAGCTTATCGCGGATTGCCGGCGGCGCGAAGAACGGGAAGTGGCGGTGGCCGGCCGCAGCGAT
>JAZRUY010000210.1:0-18270 GCA_045598845.1 Victivallaceae bacterium | reverse complement strand
ACCGGCATTTTGATACCTTTGCGATAATTGACCGTATTGCCGTTATTCCGGCATTGTTTTTGTGTTCTGTCGCGCTAAAATAAACCGGTTACTCCGCTTTTTCAAACTTCCGGCGGTTGCCAAAGTCATCCGCGCCGTGTTATTATATACTGCGGACAACAGCATTCGGTTTTTCTTTTCGCGGGAACTTTTTTGATGGCTGAAAATTGTGAAATCGCGGTTCTGGGCGCATCCGGTTTTCTCGGTACCGGGATTTTTCTGCGCATGCGTTCGGCAGGCTTGAAAGTGAGGGGCACCTGTTATTCTCACCGGAATCTGCAGGAATTTGATGTTCTCGATATTATCGACCGCATGGCGCTTGCTGATTACATCGCGCAATACCGTCCGAAGACAGTGCTTCTTCTGGCCGGTTCGAAAGATGTGCGCCGCTGCGAGGATGATCCGGGGTTCGCCCGGGCGGTGAATACCGAACCGGTCAGGGTTATCGCCGAAACCGCGCTGAAACTTAAGGCGGAATGCCGTATCGTCTATTTTTCCACCGATTATGTGTTCGACGGGCTTCGCGGCAATTATACAGATACCGATTCGCCTTGTCCCGCCACTATGTACGGAAGAAGCAATTTCGAGGCCGAACAACTGTTGACCGCGTCCGGAATTCCCTATACGATTGTACGCACATCGGCGGTTATGGGCAACGGTACCCGTTTCTGGGAATGGCTCAAACATTCACTGCTCGGCGGCTGCGAAACCGAACTTTACGATAATGTGCGTTTTACCCCAACTCCGGTGGATTTGGTGACCGCGCTTACGGTGGAAATTTGCACCGATCCGTCGGTGCCGCGTATTATCCACCTGGTAGGCGACCGGTCATTCAGCCGCTATGAATTCGCGCTTGAAGTGGCGGAAACGCTGGGCGGCGGCGTCTCCGCGTTGCTGCGCCGCGGTGAATCTCCGGCATTGTTTCAGAACAATCTTACCATGGTTCCGTCGGTCTTCACCGTGGCCGGCCGCAACTGCACGATCACGGAATTCATCCGGCGCGAGGTGAAAAAATGGCGCTGAATATTTTGAATCCCTATTTTGCCCGCTCCGACTCCAGAGGAAAAATCACCGGGTTGATTCAATCCGCCGCCGGCTGGCGCGAAATCAACCGGGTGCATTCGCTGCCCGGCACGATACGCGGCGGGCATTATCATCTCCATACGGACGAGTTATTTATCATTCTTCGCGGAACGGTGGAAGTCACCTGCCGCTCCGGTGCGGATGCGCCGCCGGAAACCGCGGTTTTTCATGCCGGGGACGTTTTCATCATCACATCCGGCACCGGGCATACTTTCAAGGCGCTGGAGGAATCCGAATGGCTTAATGCGCTCAGTGTTCCTTTTGACCCGGACGCGCCGGATATGCACTGTTGTTAAAATCAATACTATTACTTGTACTTGTGAAAAGTGAAAAGAGGAAACATTATGAAAGTCGTTGATCGCGGACTTTTTTCCGCAATGCTGGACGAGGCGCGTAAATCTCCGCGCCGCCGCAGTCATCACAATCTGCACGAGTCACTCGGCGAGCCGATTCACCGGCTGCTCATCTGCGCCTGTCCGGATACGGTGATTCATCCGCACCGTCATCCGGGCAAATGGGAATGTCTTACCGTACTGTCCGGTAAAGTCACCGGTTATGTGTATGATGATAACGGCGGAATTGTTTCTTCCGCCACACTGGGCGGCGGTGATGTCTTCTCGGTTGAACTTCCCGCCGGATGCTGGCACAATTTTGTGGCGGAGCAGGAATCCCTGTTGCTCGAAGTCAAGGCGGGGCCGTATGTCCCGGCTTCTCCGGAAGATACCGCCGCGTTTGACGGTATGCTGCCAGGAGTATCCCGGTAATTTTACAGAGATACGCTTTCACCGGCCGGCGGCCGCTGCACGATGCCGGGCATGGCGCGGTTCAGGTATTCCGCGGCATTTTCTCCGGTGCAGTGCAGCGGCAGCAGTTTTTCCGGTTTCAGCGCGTCAAGAAATTCCGCAGTGCGCCGAAGCCGTCCGTTGTCCGCATGCCTGAGATGCAGCCCGCCTGCGATAATTCTGATACGTATTTCCGGATACACGGTGCGGCAGTAATTAACCGTATTGATGATGCCGGCATGGCAGCATCCGGTCAGCAGTATTCCGTCCGCGGTTAGCAGCGCCTGTTCATCGGCGATGCCGTCGGTTCCGCCGTCCGCCAGTCTGAAATCCCCCCCGCAGTCTTCTCCGGAATTCCGCGGAATCGGTCCGGTAAGGAATATTCCAGGCAGTATTTCCGTTGCCGCGGCTATTTCGCGATGCCGTGATTTTTTCAGTACTGATGCGGATTTTTCCGGCATAGTCAGCGGATGCCGTGTCCCGTCGGCATGCACGCTGAACCGGTTTGCCGCTATGCCGGGCGCGGTATAGACCGGACAGACCGGAGACAATTCCGCCAGCCCGCCGGTGTGGTCGCTGTGGCCGTGTGATAATATTACCGCATCGGTTTTATTGAAGTCGATGCCGAGTTTTCCGGCATTGCCGGTCAGCGCCGTCCCGCCCCCGGTGTCGAACAGCAGCCGGAATTTTCCGGTATCCAGATACAGCGATAATCCGAACTCGGTTACGAGTCCGTCTTTAGCTGAATTATCGGATATTACGGTCAGAGTTATCGGCAAAACAATTCTCTGTTAAGGCGGCAGAAAGAAAACGGTCGTTGCCTGGATGCTTTCTCAATTATTTCTTTCGGTGTTTCTAACATCATATAATCATTGCCTTTAAAATAAATACTGCACATACATCAATCATTTTCTATTTGATGAATCATCTTGATAGTTAAAAAAACTCAGAAATACTTTTAAAATTATTTTTATCATTGCAATGACGCTGCTCCCCTGATGATTACTTGCTCGGCATTGGATTGTTAGGTTATAAATATAGGCAAACTTTTAGATATTCAGATTTCTCGACTAACGCACTTCTGAATGTTCTGAAAGACAATCTTTTAATTGTTCGAAATATTCTTTAAGCTTAATAATTCTGTCTTCCTTATCGATTCCATTTTCCGTCTGCTCAATATCAATTCGGGAATCTTCCTCGCCATTGAGATTACGGAAAATATATCCTGAGTTCACGCACTCAATCTGCTTATCTTTCCAGTTCGAAACATTTCCGCAATCGTCCCTTGATATGATATTCGGGTTAACTGCATACAAGAATGTCTGATATGAGTTTGCTGACAAGTTTGACTCTGTCCACAGAGCATGCATATCGTAAAATCCGTTCTCTAAATCATACCAAACATACTTCCCGTATCTTCCCGGCCGAAACTTTTCATACTTGACATAGTAATATCTCCAGCTGAATTCCTTGTCGGTTTCACATTTGTCTATGTATTCTTTGATGTAAGCGGAAAGCGTATTGTCATCGATTACTTCGACAGCCTCTAATAATGTCTTCAGTACATTTTTTGTACATTCATACCCACTATTAGCACTCTTGTGAAATAGGGTTATCCATGGTTTTTCAAAGTTGCTTGAACCGAGTTGATATCTCCACCCGTTTCTTTCACATTGCTTATAATCTCCAGTTGCCATTAACGCACAATCAATAATGTCCCACTTGCATTTAAACAATTGGTTAAATTTGTCGAAGTTTTGGTTATTTTCAAGACCGATAATTGATACCTGACCTCGTAACACTCTGTTATCTTCCAGCTTAAATAACTCTTGGGCTAATAAAGCATTATTTTTAACCCAATTAAGTTTTTTCTTTTCCTCTTCAAGTTGGAATGTATTGAAATTATTTTCTTCGGAGTCATTAATTATTCCACTTATGATTATGGAATCTACCTGTCGAAGAATCGCAGGCATTCTGTTCCCTGCAGATCTTGATTCACTATCACTTATTTCATCTTCGGAATTTCTTACCAAGTTGTGAACTATGCGGATTCTACGAACAAAATCTTCCTCTGATACAGAATCCTTATTCATTAAATAAGTAACAATCGCATATAAAAGTATGATTCTGTTTAACGGGAAACTTCTGTTTCCGTTGCCATATACATCAGTGTATGACTGCAGACAGTCTGCAAAAATATCCGGTTTATTCTCAAACTTTATTTTGCCCTTTTCATGTTTAGTAGAAATATATTTTTCCAAGAATTTTGTAGTGGTGCACTCGCAATCTTTGAGCACTTTGCACCAGACATCAAAATATTTCTCGAATAAAGCAATATTTCCCATTGCATTTTTTGACTTCGCAGTAAAATATTTATCCAGTAAATCAAATTCGGTCTGATTCTTCCCCTGTGATGACCCTCCGGCCTTGTAGCAGATGATATCACAGATGAATCTGAAATATCTTAAAAATACACCGTCTATTATATTATCGTTTCCACGATATGGCCATAGCATATCAGTCCATTCAATATCAATTTTACGCATGATACGCTCTGCCATCTTTTCATCTATCAACTTTAATTCACGCTCAAGTTCTGCCTTAAAATGCTCAAATCCAGTTAGCGGTTTTCCTCTGGAATTCATCTTTATGTAAAGTTCATCTGTTAAGCCCATATCCTTAATCGGAAGAAAATAAAAGCTAACTGCTTTATTCATTAGGCTCTCCCATAATGAATCCACTTTGCCAAATTTAACATCAATAGAATCCAACATAACCAACATTGCACTGATAGTCGCATCTTTTTGCCAATCTAATGGGAACCATGCTTGATCTATAATTTCATCAGAAATTTTATTTTTAAATGAAGGTGTAAAATCTATCAAATATGAACAAAAGTTTCTTGCGCTATATCTGGTTTCATAACTGAAATTCTTTAGAAACTCATATTTTTCCGTAGCTACATTAAGTTTCTTGGCGGCATACCAATGTAAAAGGAACAATGTTGTCAAACGCTGCTGTCCGTCGAGTGGTGTCATTACTCCGTTTTTGTCTATGTCTCCGTATATAAAATCCAAAGTAATAGGCTTTTCTGTTATAGCTTTGTATAAAGAATCAAGGAATCTGTTTCGTACTCTTTCGGTATCGGAATCCGTTCTCCCTTGTGCATAATCACGCTGAATAATAGGAATAACTATCTTTTTGAAATTAGTATTAAAAATATCAGTAAAAGTATGTAATGTTGTTGCCATATTATTTCTCTGCCTTATTCAATACTGATTTTTGTACTTAAATATTTTTTAAGTACAGAATTAATCGCATTTACATATGCAACTCTGTCAGCCTGACCCCAGAAGTGAATTTGGTTATTCTCAGAGGGAGTATAGTATTTGAGGAATACCATCTTTGTACAAAATGGTATGTATTTACCCGTCTTATCCATTTCAATGATAATGTTTCTCTTAACATCGAATGTTGAATTGTTAAGCGCGGCATTATCACTGGTATTGAGAAGTGCCATGTTAGAAATCGAATGCAAATACTCAGCATTTCCTTCCACAGACATTTTCTTTACTATTTCTTGCTGTAATTTTTCAAAATCAGTTCTCTCCAGTTTTTCCTGCTCCATTGCTTCCGTTGAACGTTTAATTAAATCATCCTGATTCTGTAGCGACTTAAGAGATTTTATGTGCAACCTTAGCCACTCTTTCCAATCTTCCTGCTTTCTCATCCCTTCCGATTGTTGAGCGTGAATATGCTCTAAGCTCCAAGAAATTTTATCTTTGTATCTGTCAAAAGGAAACCTCTGTGCTTTCTCGTCAATTTGTCGAATTGACTCCACATTGAAAAGCAATAACAATCTGCTGATTTTTTCATAATCACCAGATTTATCATAACTTAATTCCTCATAAGCTTTGTCATCGGCAATGCTAATGCTATCCTTTATAAGTTGATCCAATCCCTGCTTGAACTCTGACTTTTTTTTATCTTTCGATATCTTGTAAATTGATTGTACGGTCTGTGCCTTTGAAGCAATCAGATATCCTATCTTATGATAAAGTTCGTGGTCTTCATACCAATCTTTAAGAACCAAAAATGTATGCTGAATCTCTTTCCAAATATCTGACAAACTCTTCTTTTTCTTTATTTCATCGAAAGTAAAATATGTGTAATATTTTTCCCTATTTTCCGAAGACTTTTGGGTAATCAGGTCAAGAATCAAATCTATTCTTGTCTGATAGTCATCCTCCGGACTATTAGTCAAGAATCTCCATAAAGATGCATTATGCAGTTCTTTTTCAATGTTATCCCACTGTAGAGAAATCTCTTCCTGTTTTTCGTGATCCATCTGCCCGTTTGGGGTACGGCTCAAGAACATAGCCTTGACAAGTTCTGCACTTGTAAGGGGAATCTTCCCAATGTTTAATCTGGTAAATAAACTGATCGCATCTTCATCTTCAGATACCTCGTACCAAATCACTTTCACATTCTCGTCAAAATACTTGTTAATATTGGTAAGCGGTGATTTCTTGTCTTTGCTAGAAAACCATTTTTTAATAGTTTCATAGGCACTGCAAATAAACCAGAAATCAATGTTGTCCTCCTTCTTCTGTGGTTGGATATTTTTCAGGAAATCAGCGGACTTTTTTCTTGTCTTATATTCAAGGGAAAAATTTGGCCCGTTAAGAAAACCATTGCTTGCATCGTACATATATTTGTAGATCAAGTATAATGTGGTAAGTCTCTGTTGCCCGTCAATCAGCTCAAATCTATCGCCTGCACGTTTTACGACAATAGGTTGTAAGCAATAATTATTGGTCCCATTGTTGTAGATGTCATCCAATAGTCTAGTTACTTCGTTCTCTCCCCATCTATATCCTCTCTGATATGACGAGATATAAAAATCTCCTTTGATGGAACCAACAAGTTTTGTATCTAAAATAATTTCTTCCCGTTTCATGTTATTCCCTTGTCATTATCTTGGAGTTCATTAGCTGTAGTTGTTTGTAAACATTAACGCTTACTGCGATATCTGAGAGTCCCATCAAGTATGTAATGGTAAGGGTTCATTATTCTTGAACGGCTTGTTTTGAGCAATAAAAAGCAGTCGCTTTGAAAAGCGGCTGCTCTTGGGTTGCTAAGCTCGTTTAAAGCGCCTGCGCCACAGCGACGGCCACGGCGACGGAAGCGCCGACCATCGGATTGTTGCCCATGCCGATCAATCCCATCATTTCAACGTGCGCCGGCACGCTGGAAGAACCGGCGAACTGGGCGTCGCTGTGCATTCTGCCCATGGTGTCGGTCATTCCGTAACTGGCAGGACCGGCCGCCATATTGTCCGGATGCAGAGTCCGTCCGGTCCCGCCGCCGGAAGCCACGCTGAAGTATTTCCGGCCGTTTTCATTCGCCCATTTCTTATAGGTGCCGGCCACCGGGTGCTGGAAACGGGTCGGATTGGTCGAGTTCCCGGTGATGGAAACATCAACGCCTTCCTTGATCATGATGGCGACGCCTTCGGAAACATCATCGGCGCCGTAGCATTTCACCGCCGCCTTGGGGCCGTTGGAGAACGGCTGCTCCTTGACGATTTTCAGATTGCCGGTGAAATAGTCGTATTCGGTTTCCACATAGGTGAATCCGTTGATGCGGCTGATGATATAGGCGGCGTCCTTGCCGAGACCGTTCAGTATGACACGGAGCGGTTCTTTACGCGCTTTGTTGGCGTTGCGGGCGATGCCGATGGCACCTTCCGCCGCTGCGAATGATTCGTGTCCGGCGAGGAAGCAGAAACATTTTGTTTCATCGCGCAGCAGCATCGCCGCCAGATTGCCGTGACCGAGTCCGACTTTGCGCTGGTCGGCCACCGAGCCGGGGATGCAGAACGCCTGCAAGCCGACGCCGAGCAGTTCGGCCGCCGCCGCCGCGGAGGAGGCGTTTTTCTTGATCGCGATGGCGGCGCCGAGGGTATATGCCCAGACGGCGTTTTCAAAAGCGATGGGCTGTACTCCCTTGACGATTTCTTCTACGTTCACGCCCTTGGACAGGCAGAGTTCGCGGGCGGCTTCGAGCGACTCGATACCGTATTCGCTCATCACCTGCTCGATTTTGGCGATGCGGCGTTCGTAACCTTCAAAAGTAACGCTCATGATATGCTCCTACTCCTTGCGAGGATCGATTTTCTTTACGGCTTCATCGAAACGTCCGTAAGTCTTGGTATTGGCTTTGAGCGCCTCGGCCGGTTCCGCTCCGTTGCGGATGGCTTCCATCATCTTGCCGAGATGGACGAACTTGTAGCCGATGATTTCACCGTTTGCGTCCGCGCCGATTTCCAGAACATATCCTTCCGCCATCTCCAGATAACGCGGTCCTTTTTCGGCGGTGGAGTACATGGTGCCGACCTGGGAACGCAGTCCTTTGCCGAGGTCTTCCAGTCCGGCGCCGATCGGCAGCCCGTTCTCGCTGAACGCGGTCTGGGTTCGGCCGTAGACGATCTGCTTGAAAAGTTCGCGCATCGCCACGTTGATGGCATCGCAGACCAAATCGGTGTTGAGCGCTTCCAGCACCGTCTTGCCCGGCAGCACTTCCGCGGCCATGGCGGCGGAATGGGTCATGCCGGAGCAGCCGATGGTTTCCACCAGCGCTTCCTGAATGATGCCGTCCTTAACATTGAGGGTCAGTTTGCACGCTCCCTGTTCCGGAGCGCACCAGCCTATGCCGTGGGTTAGACCGGAAATATCCTTGATCTCCTTGGCTTTTACCCATTTGCCTTCTTCCGGAATCGGGGCCGGATCGTGTTTTGCGCCCTTTGAGAGGCGGCACATCTGCTCGACTTCACGCGAGCACTGATACGGACAGCTCATTTTTTTCTCCTTTTTAACGGAAATTGTGTTGCTGACGTAATCTGCATCCATAAATCATTTTTCATGGACATCCGCTTATTAGCATTAAAGTAATATACGCCGGCGCCGCCTGTATTGCACCCTTCTCCGCCGCCTTTTTAGGGAAAAAATGTCTGTCCGCCGGTATATTATCGGCATGAAATGAAATGTTTTCGGAGCGTGTGAAAATGACAATTCGGCAGGAAACTGCATCCGGAAGTCCGCGTGCGGTTTATTTTGACATGGATCATACCCTGCTGTCGGTCGACAGCGAGGTGACCTGGATTGATTTTCTGATCCGGCGCGGCATGGCGACCGCCGCTGACCGGGAAACGGCGGATGCCTTTTACCGCGATTACTGCCGCGGATGCATGGATGACACCGCTTTTCTCGCTTTTGAACTTCACTGGTTCACCGGGCGCACTTTCGCCGAAATGCGCGACCTGGCGGTTCTCCATTTCGAGGAATATCTTAAGCCGTGCATTTATCCGGCCGGCGCCGCTTTACTGCGTCAGTATTCCGCCGCCGGCATTCCGTGCGGCATCATCACCTCCACCAACCCGGTGATTGCCGGACCGGTGGCGGAAGCGCTGGGTAACGCCGAGTTGCACGGCACGGAATTGGAAACCGATGCCGCCGGCCGCTACACCGGCCGGATCACCGGTCCGTATCTGGCGCAAAAGGGCAAGGTTCTGGCCGCCGAACGTATTCTTGCCCGTCTGGATATGGATTTCTCCGGCATGGCGTATTACGGCGACAGCATCAACGATTTGAACATACTGGAGCGGGTGGGGTTCCCGCATGCGGTGAATCCGTCTCCCGGATTGCTGGCCGAGGCGCGGAAGCGCGGCTGGCCGGTCGAGCATTGGAGTCCGGAAAAATGATACTGGCGGTTGTGAACAATCCCCGCTGCGGCGATCTGGTCACCGAATCGCTGATGTTGAGAGTGATCCATTTCTTTCACCGTTTCGAGCATACGGATATCCTGTATTTCCGGGGAGAGATAGTTTCAGAAGCGGGGTTCCCCGGTATCGGAGAAGCCATGCGCGGTTCGGTGCGGTTGCGCCGCATCCGTCTCAACACGGTATGGCCGGCTGATTTCGGGCCGCAACCGCGGTCGGCGGCGCCGGAAATCCGCGATTCGGAGCAGATTTTCGCAAAGGCGGCGGAGCAGGGCGGTCCGCCCGCGGAGTTCTCTTTCCCTGATTACCGTGTCACGGTTTACGAGCTGGATGGCGGAGTGCTGCGCTCCCGCCGGGACATCAGCATGGTCAATGCCGGTGAAAGCGGTCTGATCGATTTTCACATGCATACCGAACTCGCCTACTGCGGCGAAAACATGAATATGAAAGACGCGCTCCGGCTGGCCGGGCTCAACCGTCTTCGCGATATCGCCTTTGTCGAGCATTCCGGGCAGTTGTACTACACCGAATCCGATTTTATGGGCGGTAATTTCCGCTGGGGGCACACTCCCGAAAGCGACCGGATGGCGGAGTTGCGCCGGGTTTATGCCGATGGTGAAAAATACGGCTCATTCCGTTACGGCTTGGAAGTGGATGCGGATAACTGGTCCAATGTGGTGCTCCGGGATACTGACCGTGATTATGCCCGGATCCGTCTGGGGGCGATCCATTTTCTGCCCCACGGTCGCTGCGGCGGCAACGGACCGGAACTGAACCGCCATTTTATGGAGCGTGTTGAGGCGTTGCTGAAATCCGGGGTTGATATCCTCGCTCATCCGCTGCGTATTTTCGCCTGGTCCGGGCTGGAAAAACCGGAGGAACTCTATGAGCCGCTGGCGGATCTGCTGAAAAAATACGGAGTGGCGGCCGAAGTGAATTTCCATTCCAACTCTCCGGAACCGGAATTTTTTGATCTCTGCGTCCGCAAAGGGGTGAAAATCTCTCTGGGCAGCGATTCCCACAATCTCTACGAGGTCGGTTTTCTCTATCCTCACATCCGTTTCCTGAAACAGCTGGGGGTGTGGGAACGCCGTGACGAAGTGCTGTATCATCCCACCGCCGGCTAAAGTTCCGGCTCGCGCACGCGGCCGTGCGTACGCATGCTTGCGCGTGCCGCGTCTGCATTTTATTTCTGTATTTTTACCTCATTCTGCTCTTGACATTCGCCGTCCTTCGTGGCATAATATCCAATAGGACATGGTGTGCCTTGGAAAGAATGTTCGCGACAGTTACAACAATTATAACCGTCCCCGCCTTGCCGGGGCAAGAAATAGGAGTTTAGCCGATGAAAAGACAGTTTACTCTGGTGGAATTGCTGGTGGTGATCGCCATCATCGCCATCCTCGCTTCGCTGATGATGCCGGTGCTGAGCAACGCCAAGGCCAAAAGTCTGACCACCAAATGCAGCAGCAATATGCGCCAGTGCATTACCGCTCAGATTCAGTATGCCGATGCCAATGACGGCTGGATGTTTGTCAGCAATATCAAGACCGGTACCGCCAGTGTGGATAAAAACAATAAAAACGCGGTTGCCTGGGGTTCTCTGAATGCTGATTCTGATGACTATCGTGACTCCAGTGATACCAATAAGGACAATGCCGCTTCGTTCAATTACGGCGGCAAGGCGTTTCACAAAGGCACATGGGTCGGTCTTTTGCTGGCCAGCAAGTTGCTTACGCCGGAAATCACCCAGTGCCCTGGGGCGTCTTCCTCCGGCTATAATTTCGGCAAGTCCGCTTACGGTATGCGTTACTTGAATGGCGCTGTCGCGGCTGCTAATGACGCAACGGATGATGCCTGCAATATCCAGAACGATGTTGTGGTTCAGAAAGGTGTTCCGTCCGGTACTTTCGGAATCTCCTCCTATGCCATGGCAGACGATCCCAAGACCGGCTGGTTGAAATACAAGATGACCACCGTTGAGGAACCGACCAAATTCGTGGTGATGGCGGATTCCATCTGCGGCAGTGAGAGTAATTCCGCTTTCTTCGGCAAAGAGTATTTCGTGTTCCGCGGCAATGCTGACAACGGCGCCGACGGGGTCGCGGTCGCCCGGCGGCACGACAACGGCGCGAACGTCGCCTTTCTTGACGGTCATGTGACCACCCTTAAAGCGCAGGATATCATCGATGCGCAGCTGGACAGCTATAACGACAAGGGCAAGGGTTTCGTTCAGGGTACTCATCCGGCTTCCGCTACTCCGTAGTCCGTTTTTCGCACAGGCACGGCGGCGGGAAATCCCGCCGCTTTTTTTATCGCCGCGTTTCCCCGGTGCCGGATTGTATAAAACATCTTCCCGGTATTACATTATTGCCCGGTATTAATCAGTAACGGCGGGAAGGAAATGCTTAAGCGTTTTTTCAGTTGCAAAAGTACTAAAACAGGTCTGTTCGGCATATCTTTGCTGCTTTTGCCGGCGCTTTTCGCCCCTTTTATCGCCAACGGCCGTCCGCTGGCGGTCTGGGGCGGCGGCGGAATATCGTTCCCTTTCATCCGCACTTTTTTCGCTCCGGATTCTCCTGAACGCACGGTGGAGCAGTTATTCAACTGGCTGCTGCTTTTAATCCCGGTTGCGCTGGCGCTCCGGCTGCCGCGTCTGCGCCCGGTTTGGAAACGGTTGATTTTGGCCGTAGCGGCTTTGCTGTTGCTTCTGCCTTTCTTTCTGGTGCGTCCGGTGATGGAGCGTGCCGACTGGCGTTCCCTGCCTTCCGGAACCCATGCGGTCCGCGCCCCGATAGCGTACGGTCCCTTTGAAAGCGTTTCCGCTCCGTATCTGCCGCCCTGCCGCGCCCATTGGCTGGGTACCGACGGCATCGGGCGGGATGTGGCGGCGAGGATGCTGTACGGGGCCCGTAACTCCCTTGCGGTCGGAGTGGTTTCCGCATTGCTGGCATTGGTCATCGGCACTGCGGCCGGACTGGCGGCCGGTTATTTCCGCGGCTGGTTTGATCTGGTTATTATGCGTATGATTGAAATTCTGCTGTGTTTCCCGACTTTTCTTCTGCTGCTGATTGTGATGTCCATGCTGCGCGACCGCCGGTTCGAGCAGTCTGCGGCGGTGGTTACCGGGGTACTTGCGCTGACCGGCTGGCTGGGCACCGCGTTTCTCGCCCGCGGGGAAACCCTGAAACAGAGTCCGCTGCCGTACATCCGCAGTTGCGAGGCCGCCGGTATGCCGGTTCACCGTATTCTGTTCGTGCACCTGCTTCCGAATATCATTGCCCCGGTGCTGACTTCACTGCCTTTCTGCATTGCCGGCGCCATGCTGGCGGAGAGCGGATTGTCTTTTCTCGGTTTCGGGGTGCAGCCTCCCGCCGCCAGCTGGGGCGGTATCCTGCGCGAGGCTTGCGATGATCCGCTGGGGTACTGGCATCTTACCATGTTTCCCGGATTGGCGCTTTTCATCGCCGTATTGAGTTTCAATCTCACCGGCGAGGGCGCGCGCCGGTCTGTTTCAGGGCCGGATTGCTGATGACCGGCGGTTGTATTTCTTTTTCCGCGTGATTATATTACTAACGCTAATTTGTATCCGGCGGCTGGAATCGGGTTCGGCATGAAATTAAAATCGGTATATTTGAAAATGGTCCGGGAGAAAGGCTCCCCGCAGTACATCGCCGGCGGCTGGGCGCTGGGTGTCTGCATCGGCACGGTTATTCCGGTTTCATTTCAGCTTATGATATCGGTCCCGCTTTCTTTTCTCATGCGTGTTTCTAAAATCGGCGCCGTCATCGGTACTATGATAACCAATCCGCTGACGGTGATTTTCATTTATCCGTTTCAGTGCTGGCTGGGCAATCTGCTGCTCGGTCACCCGTTGTCAGCCGACACTGTGGCTTCCGCCGCGCTGGCTTTCGCCGGTAATTCCGATGCCGGTGCCGTTTCATCGGGAAATGCCTTTACCGGTTATTTCGCCGGATTATGGCACGGTATTTCCCATCTCGGGTTGCCGCTGATCTCCGCTTTTTTCGTCGGCGGCGCGGTGATGGCTCTTTTTTTGACTCCCGTTACTTATTTCACGGTATTCCGTCTGGTAACCGCTTACCGCCGGCTGATTGAAAAACGGCAGGAGCGCCGGCGGATCCGCCGGGCTGAATCGGCCGGGCAGTTCAAGTGAAAAAGTTTATCATCGGTTTTCATCGCCGTGTGGTGCTGCGTTCAGCGGAGTGCGTCCGCGGCCGTCTGGGGGAAAATTGTTTTACCGCTTTGCTGGGGGTCTGTATCGGTGTCGTTACCGCACTGGTGACCGGCGGCGCCCATTATGCCGTGAGCAAACTTTCCTGTTGGTGTTCCGCCGCATATTCTTATGCTTCAGGAGCGGGATTTTTTTACGCGGTGCCGGTGTTGCTGCTGCCGCTGCTCGGCCTTGTTTCCAGTAATCTGGTGCAGCGCTTTCTGGGTAACGCTTTTTACGCCAAGAGCCTGAGTCCTCTGATTCTCTCTATCAGCCGCAAGCGGACCAACATTCCTTATCGTGAATGTGTCAGCCATCTGCTCTCCGCAGCGCTTTCGGTCGGATTGGGCGGTTCCGCCGGAATGGAGGCTCCCGGTGTGCTGGCCGGAGCCGCGATCGGCAATGCCGGCGCGAGCCTGTCCGGCGAGACTCGTTCCCGCCGGCCTGTATTACTGGGCTGCGGCGCCGCCGCCGCTATTGCGGCTATCTTCCGCGGCCCGGTGGCCGGGGTTCTGTTCGCCGCCGAGGTCTTACTGCCTGAATTCAGCATTTCGGCATTGATTCCCATGCTGTTGTCCAGCGCGTCGGCCGCGGTTGTTTCCCGGGCGCTTACTCACGATGCGGATTTGTTTACCGTGCGGATTTCCGACTGGCAGTACAGCGCCATTCCGCTGTATTTTCTGCTGGGGGTGTTCTGTGCCGCGGTCGGTGTTTATGTTATCCGTTGCTCCTATGCCGCCGCCGGTTGGCTTAAAAGCCGTTTCCGTTCTCCGGTACCCCGGCTTTTTTGCGGAGGTTTTGCGCTTTGTCTGCTGCTTTGGTTGTTCCCGGTTCTGTACGGTCAGGGATATGGCAGTATCGGTATGCTGTTCACAGGTGATACCGCCGCTTTGTCCTCGGCCCCGTTGTCGCCGCTGGGGAAACTTCCTCCCGCCTTGCTTTTTGCTGTTATGCTGGCCGCCGCGGTTCTGCTTAAAACCGTCGCTACGGTATTGACAGTGGAATCAGGTGGTGACGGAGGTATTTTCGCCCCGTCGATGTTCATCGGAGCCTTTACCGGATATATTTTCGCCGGATTAGTTAATTTGACCGGTTTCGTGCAGTTGCAGGAGTTCAATTTTGTGGCGGTCGGCATGTGCGGGGTTTTTACCGCGGTGATGCGGGCACCGCTTACCGGTATCTTCCTGATTGCGGAGATCACCGGCGGCTATATGCTGTTGGTGCCCCTTATGATCGGTTCATCGGTGGCGTTTTTCGTGGCCCGCCGGCTCGAACCTAATTCCATCTATCGCAAGGCATTGATAGAAAACGGTCTGTTGAGCGATGCCCGTGATATGAGTGTTTTACAGGGAGTTCCGGTGCGTCTGAATCTGGATACTGGGTATCATCCTCTCCGGGTTGATACTCCGCTCAGCGAATTATCTTCCCTGGTCAGCGCCTCGCCATCCGATACGGTTTTTCCCGTGCTGGATGAGCGGCGCCGTCTGCTTGGAATCGTGCATCTTGAAAAAGTTCTGTCCGTGATGCTGGATCCGGAAGTGTACAGTCTGCTGCTGGTGCTTGATTTGATGGAGTCGCCGGCGGGAGTTATTTCTCCCGATGATGATCTGGCCAGGGCGATGTGGGCGGCGGAACAATACAATTTGAAACATCTGCCGGTGTGCGATGCCGGCAATGTGTTCCTCGGTTTTGTTTCCCAGCCACGTATTTTTTCCAAATACCGGAGGGCGCTCCGCGATGTGGAAAATTTCTGAATAAAAAAACGCAGATTTCTCTGCGTTTTGTTTGTTTTTTTTCTGCTGAATTACTCGCTGTAATTGAAAAACATCATCCACGGCACTACCGAATTACGGTTGTAGTTCACCACCCCGATCTGCATTCCGTTCTCGGCATAGTTGACCGCGCCTATCTGCAAGCCGCCTTTTGAGCGCATCTTGCTGGGGTACGATACATTTACACCGCCGAAACACAATCCGCGGTTGAAGGAAGACAGCGTTACCGGCGCTATTGCCAGTCCGGCGATGTCGTCAGCCGATACCACCAGAGTGGCTGCGGTAAGTCCGGTTGTTTTTCCGGAAATTTGAACTCCGCTCAGTGAAACTCCCGTCATCTCCTGATGAATTCCTCCCAGCACTGCCAGATTGAGGCCTTTCAGCGGCACATCGTAGTTGAATATCTGCAGCGGCCAGACCAGCGCGAAATCAAACGGTGTCCAGGCCGCTTCCGCTCCGGGAACATTGTTGTACAGCCCGGCGGAAAAAGCGGGCAGCGCCAATCCTGCGGCGGCGATCAGAGCGAGCATGATTTTTTTCATCGGGGTTGCCTTTCTGATTCGGAGTTTGTTTAAGATTAAAAACGGCCCGGCCGCCGGGGCGGCCGGCATATCGTTCGCTTATTTGTGGGCGAGTTCGAATTTCTTCATGAACTCGATCAGGGCATCAACACCCTCCACCGGCATCGCATTGTAGATGCTGGCCCGGCATCCGCCTACCAGACGGTGCCCTTTGAGGTCTGTCAGCCCGTTGGCCGTGGCTTCTTTCACGAATTCGGCATCGAGTTCATCCGAAGGCGTGCGGAATACCACATTCATCCGCGAACGGTCCGCTTTTGCCACAGTGCTGCGGAAGAAAGACGAGTTGTCGAGGAAGTTGTACAGCATGGCCGCCTTATGGTTGTTGATCTGCTCCAATGCCTTTACTCCGCCCTGTTCTTTCATGTAATCCGTCACCAGAGAGAGCATGTAGATGGCGAAGGTCGGAGGGGTATTGAACATCGAATCGTTCTCGATGTAGGTGCTGTAGCGCAGCATGGTCGGCACCTTGCTGTTGTCGGTACGGGCGGCGAGATCCTTGCGGATGACCACCACCGCCATGCCGGACGGACCGAGGTTCTTCTGGGCGCCGGCGTAGATCATGCCGAAATCGTTGATGTCGAACTGGCGGGAGCCGATATCGCTGGACATATCCGCGATCATCGGCACGCCGGCGGACGGCTTGGGCAGAATATGGTATTGGGTTCCGGCGACGGTATTGTTGCTGGTTATATGCAGATATGCCGCGCCCGTGGTGCGCTTCCATTCGGATTCCGCCGGGATGTGATCGTATTTGCTTTCCCGGCTGGATGCCGTGATGTTTACTTGTCCGAACATGGCCGCTTCCTTGGCCGCTTTGTTGCTCCATACCCCGGTATCGGCATAGTCGGCGGTGCCTCCGTTGAGCAGATTCATCGCCAGCATGGCGAACTGCATGCTTGCTCCGCCCTGAATGAACAACACCGCGTAATCATCGGAAATATTCAGCAGTTCGCGCAGATTGGCCACCGCGTGATCGCAGACCGGCTTGAAATATTTTCCGCGGTGCGACAGTTCCATGATGCTGCTGCCGCTCTCCTGGTAGTTGTTGAATTCAGCCTGGGCTTTAAGGATGACCTGTTTGGGCAGCATTGCCGGACCGGCCGCGAAATTGTAGATAGCCATGATTGCGCTCCTTGCTTTTTTTAGGCACCGTTGGTTGTCTTTTTGTTTTTTTAAGGAATTACTAATATAACATCCTGGGTGTCTTTCCGCAACCCGTCAGCAGGTCAGCGCCCGCAGTCCCGCTGTCTGCCGGTTGCGGTTCACCGTCATCCATATTTCCGGGTCGCGGCGAAGGATTTTCAGCAGTCCGGACGGGGTGAGCCCGAGTTGCTCCGCCGCTGCGCGGTAATCCCATCCGCAGGCATAGAGCATATCGAGGGTCAGCGCCGTGTAAACCGGATAATACGGGCTGTCCGGGGAACATTCCTTGCGGATCGGCTTTTCCCGCACCGCCCGCCGCTCTCCGCAGGCGATTTTCATCCGTAATTTACGCAGCGCGTTGGTCCGGTTGCGCGCCTGTGACCGTTCCGTGCAGTCTTCCGCCCGGTATTCCGTTCCGGTCAGTACCGCCCGTACCGCGGTGGAATTGCGGTTACGGTGCTGTCCGCCGGCTCCGCTGCCCATAAAGGTTTCTATCCGGCACCGTTCCGCCAGCGCCGCATCGTCAAGAGCCAGTATTTCGTCGCGATTTTCCATTCGCCGTACTTTTATTTTTGTTTAACCGGTATTATGTTTTTACAGTTGAGTCGCTGGGGTCAGGTACTGAATTATATCGTGCGTAAAACCGGATTGCAAGTATTCCGTTTCCTGATTGCGCATTGTTTTTATAGTAGAGGAGATATTAAAATGAATGTACTGGTGATCGGTTCTGGCGGGCGGGAGCATGCGCTGTGCTGGAAATTGCGCCAAAGCGCTCAGGTGGAGCGTCTTTTCTGCGTACCAGGCAATGCCGGTATCGCCGCGGTTGCCGAATGTATAAATGTCGGCGGCGGCTGGAGCG
>JAZRUY010000209.1:0-8981 GCA_045598845.1 Victivallaceae bacterium | reverse complement strand
AATTCAGCGTCATGCGGCGCCGTACCGGCAACGGCAGAAAAGAACTGACGGTAATAGTTATCAGCGACATCGAATGTTCCGACGGCAGCGATATGGAAAGACTGCTGCGGTCTTTGGTAAAAAGATTCCGTCAAGCCGTCTGCGTTTGCACCGCCGTCTCAGAATGGGACCGGGAATTTACACTTAACGGCTTCGAACTGATACCGGCAGGCGGCGGGATTGCCGCGATACGCAACCGGTCCTCCGTCCCTGATGATACGGATTTGTCAGGTATTTTTGCCCGCAACGGTTGATTTTTACCTGAAAACGCGGTATCTTCGGAGTGTACTTTACTTCACCGTTACGTTGTAACTTTTGCGAGGGATAACATGACCGCACGTTACATTATCGCCGCGACAATGCTGTTGTCAGCCTGTTGTCTGTCCGCCGGCACCGTTCCGTTCAGATGCGGAGAAATCACCGCCGCTCAGATCAGCGCGGTCCAGCCTGAAATAATCAACTGCGACCCGCTGGTCTTGCGATGCGATACTGATTTTCCGGTATTCGCCGCAGTCACTTTCATTCCCGACCCCGGCAGAACATTTTCCATAGATGATTTCACTTTGGAAATAGTGGAAAGTTACAGTTGCGTTGCCATCGCATGCGGGCAGTCGGCATTTTCCGGTTCAGCCGAACCGGTAACCGCCGGCCCCGGGGAATCGGTGACTTTGCTTTTCGCGGTTGACGCCAGACGTATTTCTTCCGCGGCGAAAGACAACAGAATAGCCATGCGCCTGTGTTCTCCGAATGTCCGTGACAGCATAAGTTTTGAACTGCTGGGCAATTCACCGCTGACTTCCCCGGCGGAAATTCCCGTCTCCGGCAATTTTCCGGACTGACAATGACCGCCGTACCTCCGCTTACCGGGCTGAACCGACTTCAGCCACGCTTCCTTCCCACCTGCCGCAAGGAAATGCTGGATGCAGGATGGGATGCGCTGGATATCCTGCTCATCACCGGCGACTGCTATGTGGATCATCCTTCTTTCGGAGCGGCAATTATAGGCCGTCTGCTGGTTGGTTGCGGCTGGCGGGTCGGCATCATAGCGCAGCCGGACTGGACTGACCCGGAGGCTTTGCGCATTATGGGTACCCCGCGCATCGGCATCGGAGTTACCAGCGGCAACATGGATTCCATGGTATGCATCTATACCGCCGGCCGCAGACTGCGCCGCGATGACTGTTTCAGCGTCAACGGTAAAACCGGCAACCGTCCGCCGCATGCGCTGGCGGTATATGCGCAATTAGCCCGCCGGGCTTTTCCGGGAACCAAAATTATGGTCGGCGGCCTGGAAGCAAGTTTCCGCCGCATCGCCCACTACGATTACTGGCAGGATAAAATCCGCGCGTCAATGCTGGCTGACACAAAAGCGGATATCCTCTGTTACGGTATGGGAGAACGGCCGGTGCCGGAAATATTCCGCCGTTTTGCCGACAATCTGCCTCTGGACGGAATCCGCGGCACCGCGCGGCTGCTGGGAAGCAAGGCGGCCGGAGAATACGCTCCGGTTCCGGGGAGCTTTGTCGAACTTCCGTCTTTCGAGGAAATCAAGTCCGACCGGGACGCGCTGATGACCGCCACGAAAATCACGGAAGCGGAAATGAATTTTCAGTCCGGAAAGATTCTTCTGCAAAAACACGGCGACCGGCTGGTCGTAGTCGAACCGCCGCCGCCGCCGCTCAGCGAAGCGGAACTGGATGCTGTTCACGAGTTGCCCTATGCCCGCGAGCCCCACCCGGTTTATGCCGGTCAGGGGAGAATTCCCGCTTACGACGCCATAAAAGATTCCATTCAGGCGGTGCGCGGATGTCCGGGAGGATGCGCATTCTGCGGTCTGGTGGTGCATCAGGGGCGTCATGTAATGAGCCGCAGCGAAGATTCCATCATGCGTGAAGTTGACTGCATCAGCAAACTGAAAACTTTCCGCGGTACCGTAAGCGATATCGGCGGCGCGGCCGGAAATATCTACCAAAGCAAATACGATCTGAATAAATGCAAAATCTGCCGCCGCGCCAGTTGCCTGTGGCCCCACCCCTGCCCCAACTATATCTGCACCGGGCAGGAAACAGTACGGTTGCTCCGGCGCGTCAGCCGTCATCCGGCCGTTAAGCACCTGTATATAAACTCGGGTATCCGTTTGGATTTGGCATTGCGTCAGCCTGAATTCCTGAACGAACTCATAAAACACCATGTTTCAGGTCATCTCAAAGTGGCTCCGGAACATTTGGATCCGGTAACCTTGAATCTGATGCGTAAGAGCCCGGCGGAAGATTTTTTCCGTTTCATGGAAATTTTCGAGCGGGTCAGCCGGGAGTGCGGCAAGGAACAGTATCTTATCCCTCTGTTCATCTCTAATTTTCCCGGATGTACCGATGAAGGGATGAAAACCGTTGATGACTTCCTGAACCGTCACCATTGGAGTCTGCAGCAGGTTCAGGATTATATTCCGCTGCCGATGACCATGGGCGCGGCCATGTACTATACCGGCAAGGCTCCGGACGGCACGGAAATCACAGTGCACCGCGGTCTGGCGGAACGCCGCGGTCAAATAAAAGTATTGAAAAAAAACCGTCACTGCCGTTTTGACGGAGGGAAAACGGCAGAAAAAAAACACAACCGCCGCTTATCCTCTGGCAGAGATAAAAAAAAGCGCTATATTTAATGAATTATTTTGAGCTTGCGGACTGACTGCTGACAGAACAGATATGAAACAATATACTTATATCGCCGAACCCAATGCCGAGGCTTTTTTGCGCCGGGTTTTGCCGGAAATAGCAAACGGCAGCGCCGTCGCGCTCAAACGCGCCGGCATAAATGTAATGGCGGTGATTTTAGGCGGTCAGGAAGGGCGCGGTCAGGGAGGAGTAACTCCGAAGGGAATGCCGAGCGGCGCCCTGAAATTCACCGTGTTGTTTTATTTGCCGCAAGACATCCGGAAAGCCAAACCGTTTTTTGAAAAACTGACCGAAAAATGGAAGAAAGAATACGAGTTGCGCACCGAATATACCGGTACGACGCTGCCGCGGTTGCGGGCAATGGCCGACAACTTTTCCGTCCGGCAGTTTATGCGCGGTCATGACATACTTTTCGGGCTTGATTCGGTATTGGATTCCGTTCCGGTATACGACTGGTCCGATTTGACCTGGCGGGACGGGGTGCGTATGCTGGTAAACTGCGGCACCGGCATTCTTCAGGCAAAACATCTTATCAAGCAGAGAAACAAATCCGTAGATATCGCGACGGTTCGTCATCTGCTGTATTCCGCCCTGGTCGGGTGCGGCGATGCGCTGCTCATACAATCCGGGCTGTACTGCGATGACGGAGCCGAGCGTTTCAATCATCTCAAAAAATACCAGCTGATGCCGGAACTGACTAAACCGTACGGACAAGCGCTCAAATATATTTACGCTCCGCGCACCGAAGCGACCGAACTGAACGACTTTTATCATACTGTGGTCAAACTGTTCATGCAGACAGTGATGATGGTAGCGGCGCAGAAAAACGGCATACAGTATCAGGATGCGGTGGATGCCGCGCGCAGTCTGCCGGGCGCCGACAAGAAAGCGCCTCACCGATGGCGGAACCTGCTCCCGAATCTTATTTACGCGCGGGATCTGAAAACCAATTGCAATATCCTGGAGGACCCGGTGGTTAAACTGCTGCCGCTGTTGGTGGAGCAGTTGTTTTCGCCGGATGACGCCGACGAGAAATACCTGCGTTTATGGCGCAAGTTATCCGCGTGTTAGCCATTACCCGGTACCGCTCCGCAAATACCGCCGATTATTCCGAAAAGGCAAGTTCGTAATCACCGGACTCCCCGGCCAGTTCGATACAGAAAAGTTCTTTTCCGTAGTTGGCAGCCATTACTTCATCCGGTTGGTACTGGGTGATCGTCCCGGCGGCGATTCCCCGCAGTTGCAATATCGTGCCGTCGCTGAAAATCACTTCTCTTTCACCGGTTATTTCCGCAGGCAACGGAGTAAACAGCCGCACTTTCACCTGTTTCAGCGCCGGCTTGCCGATAATGTCGCGCACCGTAAGGACAGAGTTCTCCGTTTCCAGGCGGCGGGTGAATCCGGATATTCCGGCTTCATCCGGGTAAGCGGACTTCAAATCGGCAACCGCGGTTATGCCTTTTTCCGCAGAACAAGCGGTAATCTCAGCGGTGTAACGGGCTCCGGCCTGCTGAGATATGCCGTCTATCTCCGGGGCATTATGACCGAAAGCGCCGTTATACCAGAATTTGTATCTTTCCAGACCGAAACTGGCCTGATTGTAACGCATGCTGCCTGGGTCGACAATCAACGGTTTTCCGTTATGAAAAACGGTAAAATGTCCCAGATCGTTATGATTATGGGATTCGGCATTGTTTCCGCCTTTCAGCGTAGCGGAAAAACCTTTTTCCGATCTGATTACCGCGAACCTGCCTCCGAATAAACTCAATTTTCCGGGCAGTGTCATCGCCTTGCCGGAAGGACGGTCAACCAACTGACGGAAGAACCGCAGCGGAAGCATTGTCCAGCCGTGCCGGTCGGCCATCTCAACAGTGCGGAACATCTTTCCTTCCAGATCTCCCCGGCCGGCCAGAAGATCAGAACCGGTCTCCGCGGCCATGTCGTGCAACAGCACCGGCATGGAAAGTCCGTAGGCATCAGCGTCGGCATAGCTGGCACTGTATTCAGGAGTGATGTGAATATCGATGATGTACTCCGCCATCCGGCGCAGTTTTTCACGGGAAACCAGCTCCGGCAATTCCGGGAAATACTGCCTGCGGAGCGTTAAATAATACAGCAGATTGCCCATGCCGAGATTCCAATAAGTAGCGCCTTCATCGCAGAACCCGTCATCCGGGTAAGTGTCGATATAAAGTTTTAACTGCGGATCCAGTCTGGCGACCAATTCCGCGGCGCGCGGGTTGCCGAAAGCAAGCGCGGTAATCAGCAGGTTCATCGAGCACCACGGCGTCCAGTTGTTAGGTTTGATTTCCGGATCCAGCCAGAACGGTGTTTTCGACGGGCGGTGGTCAAGCACAGAATCCACGGTCTTATAAAGAGTTCTTTCCTTTATGTGTTCCACCATTGCCGGAGAGACGGCGCGCAGCTCGTCCTCCAGAATATTGACGGCCAGCGCCACATCCGCTCCTGTTCCGGCGGCATAGAGATCAACACGCCTGGATGTTTCCGCGTCAACCATTGGATCACCGGTACCCGGCGTATACATCCGCTTTCCGCCGGTCTGATCGGCGTGGGTATATGCGCACCAGTACTCCTCCTCGCATATCGCCCACAGATAATCGATAATAACCGGCAGATATTTGTCTTTATCACCGGTTACGCAGCAGGCGGTAACCAGCAGCAGCAGATTGCCGTGCCGGGCATCGGTGAGATCATATCCGGCCTGCAGATTGCCGTCGATGCCGCCGCGCAGATAAGCGTAGAAACTGGTCGGCGCCACCGGCTCCGCCGCGATTTTCGCAGCCATCGCGGTTATCATTTCCGCATATTCAGGACGAACCGATTTCCAGAATTCCCGGTCGGAAAACTTCGGCATCAGCTGCGGAGCGTCCGCAGCCGGAAGCAACAGCGGGAAAACCGATATCAGCATCACTATTGCAATAAAGCGTCTCATTATTACTGTCTCCGTAAAAAAAATCAGAAAAAGCCGCGGTCAGAACAATACCGCAGGAAGTTAATGTAATGTTTTTAGCCGTTATGTCAAGCGGAGCGGGTTGCTTTAACACGGTCACCGCGGTATCTTATGGTTCCGGCGTATCACATATCCGGGGTGTAGCGCAGTGGCTAGCGCGCATGCTTTGGGAGCATGATGTCGCGGGTTCGACTCCCGCCACCCCGACCAGAAAAAACTCCCCCTTCGCTTGAAGGGGGTTTATTCATCTGTCATCTGTCGGCAAAGGTTACTTCACCGGGCGGAACTTTTCCTTCGGAGCGCCGCAGACCGGACATTTCCAGTCCGCCGGCAAGTCCTTGAATGCGGTACCCGGCGGAACACCGTGCTCCGGATCCCCTTTGGCAGGGTCATACACATAGCCGCATACGGAGCAGACATACCGTCCGTCCTTAACATCATTTTCCGTATCTTCGGCAAGCGGAACAAAATCAGCGGCGGGATGACCGCAGACCGGACAGATAAAATCCGGCGGCAGCGTATCGCCTTCATACACATAACCGCAGACCTTGCAGACAAAACCCTTTTTGCCGGCCGGAGCCGGCCGCGGTTTGACCTTTTCCTGATAATAGGAGTATGTCATGGATTCAGTATCGGCAAGCATCCCCGATTCGGCGACCCGGCAGATAAACAACCCGTGGGTTCCCAAATCCATATACTGTTCAACCTGCAGCGAGAAAAACGCGTTACAATGCCTTTGCAGCACCGCAAGGCCGTTTTCCGACCGGGTTATTCCGATTCCGGCGAACTTGTCCTGACCGCGGCCGGTGCGGAAACCGAAATTGCGGAACAATTCAAACGGAGCGCTGACGTCCAGTACATTGATATTCATCCTGCCGGTATGCCGGATGATTTCATGCGAATAAGTGCTCTTGTTCACCGCTACCGCCAGTTGCTCCGGCACGCCGGTAACCTGCATCACGGTATTGCAGATCATCCCGTTGTCCCGGTCGCCCTCCCTGCTCGTCAGCACATAGAGCCCGTACCCGATTTTCCAGAACGCTTTCGGATCATTCATGATGCGCTCCTTTCCGGCATCCGGCGCCCGGCATCAATATCGCCAGGTTCCCCTTCCGCCCGTAAGACTGGGTTGCCGGCGGCATAATCGCCGCAACAATGCCAATATATCGCTGAATCAGACCGATGCAAACTAAAAAATGATAAAAATTATCAAATATTTTGTTTTTCGCCGTCACAGAGCAAAAAGAGGAGCTATCAATACTCTTACCGCAAAATTAACATTTCAACATCAAGAGAAGATGTCTTGAATCAGATCGAAAATCATTTGACAATAATTCGGTTCGACATAGATCATCGGGTATTGATCTGACGGGAAAATGGCAACCATTCTGAAAATATAATAACCCAAATAGACGGCTAAAAAAAACCAATGCCAGAACGCACATTGGCGATAACGCATAAATACCGGGTGAATGCCGGTCGGAATACATAACATAAAAATATCAAACAAAATAGGTAAAAACAGTGCATGGTAATGTAGGCTTTTTACTATATCTCCGTGGAAAAACAAGGCCTCAAAAGCATGGCACAAACCACACCCCGGACATGGTAATCCGCAAAGACTTCGAAAAACACACAACTCCGCCCTTCCGAGAACCATACAGTGTATGGCAAATGCCCCCCCCAACAAGCAAATTGCCAATACACCGTAAATATTCGCCCAAGAACGGACAAATATCCAACAACTATTCGTTATTTTGCGATATACGCCTTGCATAATTCAGTAATGCGATTAAGTTTGTCTGACACAATAAAAGGGTAAACAAACCAACCAATACAACAACACCCGACCAATCCCACAACAGGGGGCATTTTAGGTTTAGGTATCTCAAGACCGTATTTTTCAGCCAATGTGTCTATTTCTTTATCAATAGTCAAAAGACCCCATATTGTAATAAGACTTTTGAGCCATGATTGCGAATCATCATACTCCGGAAAAAACCGCTTTAACTCCGCATACGCATTATGAATATGAATACACAAAGGAATTGCCATGCAACAGCATGCGCCTACAAGCAACATAGGCATATTGATTGTTTGCCCAGCCTGCCAAGAAGTGAAGCCCATCGCTCCTTCTTTCAGTTGCGCCTTGTCGGAATTTACATTACTCATAATCCTGTTCCTTTACTGTTTTTTATAATTTTGTAATAGGGAGGGGTTAAATAAACTATTATTCCATCGGGATACCGTCAGCATCTGCCGTCACAGTGCAAACTTCTATAACAGCCCAAATCCATACAATCCATGAAAGGAATCCGCATGACACCAGAGTGATAGCCAGCTGGATTATTCCCTTGGTATTGTAGCCGGCATAAAAATTATGTATTCCTAAACTGCCCAGGAAGATACCTAACAAAAGAAATGTCGTTTTATTTTTGGCATGCAATGCCCCCTTCTTAGGCATTTCTTTTTGTTCAAAAAATGATGCGAGTTCACAACCGCATGAAGTGCACAAACTTTGCTTTTCCGTTATGGCATTACCGCAATTAGGACAAAATTTTTTTTCTGAATACACTTTTATCCCGCACTTGACGCATACCGCCGCCGCATCATTGATTTCCGATCCGCATGAAGTACAAAACATATCGGCTCCTTTCGTTATATTTTTCAGATTTTCACTTCAACCGTTTTTTTGCAAAGATATTTTTCCGCAAAGCACTTAAGGCATAAATATCTTTATCTTTCACGTATTCTCCAACAACATCATTCTCAGCTCATGCTATTTTCCCCCTTTCTTATTCAGCAAATCAGCCAATAAGGCAACAAATCGAAGTCATGACCCGCTGTTATATTATTCCATATCCGGAAGCAGATTTTGTCGCGACAACAAAATCTTTTTGTAAAAATTTTAAACCATCCGCTGTTTAAATACCACATTTTTCTATCCGTTCACTGAATCAATGCGATACCTTGGAAAAAATTCAAAAGCGGAACAACATTCCGATTAAATGAAGTACGCGCGCAGGCACGATCGTCAGGCGCGTCCGTAGGCGCAGGAAGAACGGAATACGGCATAAAAGACGACACAAAAATCCGTCCGTGCCCGCACGGACGGCGAAAACTCATAAAAAAAGGGGGAATATTAGATTGAACTAAGCAGCCTCTGCTCTGCTCTGCTCTGCTCTGCTCTGCTCTGCTCTGCTCTGCTCTGCTCTGCTCTGCTCTGCTCTGCTCTGCTCTGCTCTGCTCTGCTCTGCTCTGCTCTGCTCTGCTCTGCTCTGCTCTGCTCTGCTCTG
>JAZRUY010000208.1:0-15390 GCA_045598845.1 Victivallaceae bacterium | reverse complement strand
GTGCGGACGTACCGCCGCCGGTGCTTTTGCCGGACATAATTGCGAATTCGTCGCCTGTTCCGCGGTGGCCGGCGAACTCGGAGTCATAAATGACATTACAGCCCTGTTCCGAGGTTTGTCTCCGGATACGGTGAAGATAGTGGACGCGGTGCAGGCCGCCTGTAAATTGCCGTTGGATTTTCCGTTTGATATTTTAGCGGTTTCCGGCCGCAAATTCGGCGCTCCGGGCGGCGCGGCGCTGTTGATCAATCCGGAATTCCGCGGCGCGGACGATTTGCTCTCTTTTGCCGAACGTTACCGGCGTACTGATTACCGTTGCGGCCGTTGCGATGCCGCCATGGCGCTGACTTTGGCCGATGCCGCGGTCGGACGTTGTTCTTCGATGAAGAACGATTTGAGCCGAATCACGGCATTGTCGCATATTTTGCGGCTCGGGCTCGCTGAATTATCACTCCCGTCCCGTCCCCGTGTGCGCTGCACGGTGCCTGAAGAATGCGCTTCCCCGTATATTGTGCATGCGCTGGTCCCCGGCGGAGAAGGCGGAGTGCTGGTGAGAATGCTTTCCGCCGCCGGAGTGATGGTTGCCAGCGGCAGCGCCTGTTCCTCGGAATCCCGGAATCCGTCTCCGGCATTGCGCGCGATCGGGCTCCGCGGCGCCGACTTATGGAGTTCGCTCCGTTTCAGTTTCAGCCCGCATACCGCTGTCTCCGAGGTGAGCAGTATGCTCGGTATTTTGAAATCGGTTTTGAAGAACTACTGATCGTATTATATATTATGGACTGACCGGACTGCGGCTCCGGTGCTTTTTTCACAGTCCGGTTGCCGGGATATGATTCCGGTAACACAACATTTAATTCGATGAAGATTAAGGAGATCCGTATATGTGCGGCAGGATGATAGGCAAGGCGGTGTTGGCGGTGATATTGGCGGCCGGAATGTTTTCCCCGGTCTGGTCCGCCCCTGAAAAAATCCGGGTGGAAAAGAGTGTGCGCGATAATCCTGCTCTTTTTTTCAGCGGCATACCGGGCAATCAGGCGCTTTCCGCCGAGTTGAAGAAATTTCTCGGTGTCTGCGGCTGGTTTGATTTAACCGCCGATGCGGCGCGGGCGGATTATGAACTAAAGGCGTCGCCGGGGCAGGGCGGTTGCCGGCTGGATCTTTCCATGGGCGGAGCTCCGGTCGGAACCTGGAACATCCGTTTCGCGCCAGGAAAAGAACGGGTTGTCGCTCAAAATACCGCGGATGCGATTATTCAGCATACTTTTAAAGAATTGAAGATAAAAGGGTTCTGCTCAACCAGAATCGCTTTCTGCGCTGAAACCGGCCGCGGAGTGAAAAATATTTATGCCTGCGATATTGACGGAGGGCGGGCCGAGCAGATTACCAATTTCCATTCGCTCTGCGTGGAGCCGTGCTGGTTTCCCGGCGGCCGCAGCATCGGTTATTCCAAATACCACAAGAGCGGTATTTCAGTATGTGAAACGCAGCTTTCTCCCAAACGCAGCCGGGTGCTGGTGAATTTTGACGGTATCAATACCGGCGCTGCGATTTCTCCGGACGGCCGTTCCGTGGCGGTGATTTCCAGTCCTGACCACAAGGTCGATCTGTATGTGCGCAGTCTGGTGACCGGCAAGACCGCGCGTCTGACCAACTCCGTTGCCGTGGAGGCGTCTCCATGCTGGAGTCCTGACGGACGCACTCTGGCATATGTCAGCGATGCCACCGGCGGGCCGCGTATTCATCTGATTTCCGCCGCCGGCGGCGGACACCGCGTTCTGCCGGTGATCCGCGGAGGCAATGACGCCGTTACTCCGGACTGGTCTTATGAGAACAAGATCGTTTATGCTGTTCGGGTAAACGGCAATTATACACTGGCGGTATATGATGTGGCGTCCGGGAGCAATACCAGGGTGACTGAAGAGCCAGGCAACTGGGAATCTCCAGGCTGGGCGGCCGACGGCCGTCATGTGGTAGCCACCCGCTCCAACGGCACCCGTTCCGCGATTTATGTGGTGGATACCTGGACCGGTAAATCCAGATTGCTGTTCCGCTCGGATTTCAATCTCAGTATGCCGACCTGGTCGAAGGCTGCCAGAAAGTGAGAATATGACAGGTGAAGATACGCAAGAGCCGCCGGATCCTTTGAAGCGGCTGTCGCAGCATACCGTCCGTTTGGGGCTGGAAGCCGTTTCCGAATTGCTCGGCCGGCTCGGCAATCCGGAGCTGGGATTGCGTTTTATTCATCTTGCCGGTACTAACGGCAAGGGATCGACCGGGGCGATGCTTGAAGCGGCGCTCCGTTATTCCGGTATTCTGACCGGTTTTTTCAGTTCTCCGCATTTACTGGATGTGCGCGAGCGTTTCCGCGTCGGCGGATTGGCGTTGAGTGAAAAAGAATATGCCGAATGTTGCCGGATTGTTTCATCCGCGGTGCGCAAGGAAGACGAATTCACCTATTTTGAACTTACCGCCGCTCTGGCGGCGGTGGCTTTCAGGCGAGCCGGCTGCGGCGCGGTGGTATGGGAAACCGGGTTGGGCGGCCGGCTCGATGCCACCAATGTCGTAACTCCGCTGGTATCGGTGATAACCAATATCGCCATGGACCATATGGCATTGCTGGGCGATACTGTCGAAGCGATTGCCGGTGAAAAGGCCGGTATAGTCAAACCGGGGGTTCCGGTGTTCGCCGGGGTGATGCCGGATGCCGCCGCCCGGGTGATCGCCGCCCGCGCGGAGGCGCTTCATTCGCTGTTTGTGCCGGTGAAGCCCGGAAAATTTGAAAATCTGCGGATCAGTTTCGGTGACAGCGGCGCGGTGCAGCGGTTTAATTACCGCGGGCGTCCGGTAACGCTGCCGCTGGCCGGCGCTATGCAGCGCCGTAATTTCGCTTTGGCGGCCGCGGTTCTAGACTATCTGGCTCCTGCGTTCGGTTTTGATGCCTCGGAATCGTGGGGCGGTATAGCATCGTGCCGCTGGCCGGCGCGTTGCAGTCTGCTCCGTCCCGGATTGCTGATCGACGGAGGGCACAATGCCGATTGCGCGGAAGCGCTGGTGCAGACTTTGTCGGAAATTCTTCCCGGTCGCCGTTTTACGGTGATTTTCGGCGCATTCCGGGATAAGGATATCCGCCCGGAACTGTCCGGACTTATGAAAATCGCCGGGGAGTTTGTTTTTGTTCCGCTGCACGAGCCCGGGCGTGATTGTTATTCCGGGGAGGAATTGCGTTCCGCGCTGAACGGACTCGCTTTTTCCGGTGAAGTGCATGAATGTGATTCCGCGGTTGCCGCGGCTGAACGTTTTGCCGGGACCGGCCGCATGCTGCTGGCCACCGGTTCTCTTTTCCTTGCCGGGGAACTTTTGGCGGCGCTGGCTCCGCGGGACTCGGTGTTGAATTTGGTATGACGGGGGTTTGAAGAGATGAAGAAGAAAGAAAATACACACGGGCTGGCGTCTGATTCGCCGAACGAAAACATCGGGGAACCGGCGGAAAATCTGCATTTTTCCGTTGACGGTATTCCCGGTGCCGGCGCTGAGACATCTCCGTGTCTGCTGATTGATGCCGGCGAAAATGTGGTTTTCCCCTATAATATGCAGGCGGTTACTCTTTCCGGCGAAGCGGAAACCGCGGCCGCCGAGGCTGCTGTTTCCGGTCCTCGGTTGCTCGCGTTGTTCTATACTACTCCGTCCACGGATGAGTTGCGGAAAGTTCCTCCGCATCTGCATCCGGGAGCAAGGTTCACCGCGGCCGGAAAAACTTATTCTTCTTTCGGCATTCTGGTCAGGATAGTCCGGCGGCTGGAATTCCCGGACGGCGGTGTAAAGATACTTGTCCGCGGTTTGAAACGGATAAAAGCGGTCCGGGTGTTCGACAAAGACGGCATTCCCTGCGCGCAATACAAGACGGTTTCCGGCGAAATTACTTCTGAAAACGAAAAACTGTGCGGTGCGGCCTGTTCATCCGCGGTTAAGGAATTCCGTAAACTGGCCGAACGGGTAGGGTCGATTCCTGATGATGTGCAGATGGGGATCAACTCCGCTCCCGATGCCGGGCGTGCCGCCGATTTGCTGGCCGGCGTGCTGAATACTTCCTATGCGGAAAAACTTGCCATGCTCTATACCGCTGATCCCGGCAGCCGGATTGTGTTCGCGCTTTCTCTGGCGCAGCGCGAGCGTGAGTTGGTGGAGTTGGGCTTGGATTTGGAAAAGAAAGTCCATCAGGGGATCAACCGCCAGCAGCGCGATATGTTTCTTCAGGAACAGCTCCGGGTGATACAGGAGGAACTCGGCGAGGACAGCCGCACTCCGGATATCATTGATTTGGACAAGCGGATCAAAGCGGCCGGTCTGCCGGAAGAAGCGGCCGGTGCGGTGGCGCGCGAATTCGGCCGTCTGGTGCAGATTCCGCCTTCCGCGCCGGAGTATCACATCGCTTACTCCTATATAGGATGGCTGGTGGATTTCCCGTGGAAAAAATCTTCCGCCGATGTTTTCGACTGCCGCGCCGCGGAAAAGATTCTGGAGCGCGATCATTACGGTCTGGCGGATGTCAAGAAACGTATTCTGGAATTCATCGCGGTATTGCAGCTCAAAAAAGAGCAGGACCGCCGCGCCCCGATTCTCTGTCTGGTCGGCCCGCCGGGGGTCGGCAAAACTTCGCTCGGCAAATCGATTGCCGCCGCGGTGGGCCGCAAATTCATCCGCATGTCGCTGGGCGGTATGCGTGACGAAGCGGAAATCCGCGGTCACCGCCGCACTTATGTCGGCGCTATGCCGGGGCGCATTGTGCAGAATATCCGCAAAGCCGGTGTGAACAATCCGGTATTTATGCTTGACGAAATAGACAAGTTGGCGCATGATTTCCGCGGTGATCCGGCTTCGGCTCTGCTTGAAGTGCTGGATCCGGAGCAGAACAGCGCTTTCAATGACAATTACATTGAAATCGATGTGGATTTGAGCCGGGTTTTCTTCATCGCTACCGCCAATACGGTCGATGATATTCCCGCTCCGCTGCGCGACCGGATGGAGATAATAGAGATTCCCGGATACACTCCGTTTGAAAAACGGGAAATCGCCAGACGTTATCTTATTCCGCGGCAGAAAACGGAAAACGGTCTGCCGGATTTATCTCTGAAATTCACCGCCAAATCGGTTGATTATGTGATAGACCGCTATACCCGCGAGGCCGGTGTGCGCCAGCTTGAACGCACTTTTGCGACAGTGATGCGCAGACTGGCCTGCCGGATAACCGCCGGAAAATTGACTCCGTCCGGAGAGTTAAAGGCAGATACCGCGTTGATTCGCGATCTGCTCGGGGCCGCTAAATACAATCCGGATGACACCGGCCTCGGCGATATGCCGGGGTGCGCCATGGGGATGGCATGGACCAGTTGCGGCGGAGTAACGCTTCCAGTAGAGGCGGTTTCTCTTCCCGGCAAGGGGGAACTGAAACTTACCGGTTCTCTCGGCAAGGTGATGCAGGAATCCGCCGCGGCCGCGCTCTCTCTGGTGCGCGCTCATGCCGGGGAATTCGGCATCGGATGCGAATTTTTCTCCGGGCGTGATTTTCATATCCATGTGCCGGACGGCGCCACTCCCAAAGACGGTCCGTCCGCAGGCATCACCATGACGGTGGCGCTGATGTCACATATTCTTGACCGTCCGCCGGTTCCGCGTCTGGCTATGACCGGGGAGATAAATTTGCGGGGTCAGGTTACCGCCATCGGCGGAGTGCGTGAAAAAGTCACCGCCGCTTTGCGCAACGGGATGACCGACATCATGCTTCCGCTCTCCAATATGCGCGATGTGGATGAATTGCCGGAAAATGTGCGCGGCAAATTGCGTTTCCATCCCGTTGGCGGTTTCCGCGAGGCGCTTGAGTGCGCTTTCGGCCTCCCGTTGAAAAGACTTAGGGAAGCGGCCTCTCCGGCGGGGAGCGGCAGATGAAACGCGCGTTGCGGATACTGCTGTTCGCCGCCGCGGTTTTTGCCGGCGCGCATTCTCCGGCTGATGACGAACCGCTGGAAGTTTTTCTTAAGCGGGTGCGCGAACCCCGCACCGTTTCCACTTATGCGAAACTGGACGGTTCCGCTGAACATATCCGCCGCGGTTCCGCTCCGTTCTCTGTGCCGGTGTATTTCGGCGCCGTGATTATGCCGGAACGTATCAGCGGTCAGCTGATACTTGATGAAAGCGAGGGGTACATTGTCGGTCAGAGCCGTGAAACAGGCGGCGATTCGTCCACTTCGGTTATGCCGATGCGGGAAGGGCGTTCCGATGCCGCGGTTTTGGATAATATCGGTCTTTCCGCCGGTGATTTCGCTGTTGATTTTCTTTATTGGCCGGCGGTCGGGGAAGACGGTTCCGAATTTATCCGCGGCATGGATTGCCGCATTGTAAAGTTTGCAAAGGACGGGGGGGAAGCGGCGAGGGTCTGGATTTCCACCGCTTACGGTTTCCCGCTGAAAGCGGAATTTTTCTCCGCCGGCGGCGGAAAAGTCCCGTACCGCACTCTGGAAGTCAGCGGATTTAAGCGTTCCGGCGATCTTTGGTACGCTTCAGAATTCGGAATTTACGGTCCGGGCTGGCGCACCAGAATCCATTTTACCGCCGCCGACGTCGGATATGTCGGAGAAAATCCGCCGGCGGTGACTCGGGCTTTGAAAAAGTAGTGCGTTTTTCTCTCCGCCGGCTTGTAAATCCGGTGAACGGTGTTATAGTTAAGTACTATATCAATACTGTTTTCCGCGCTCGGATGCGGAATCCGGTGTTTTAATATATTTTACCGTATCGGAAAGTGATTTCCGGGCGGACAACGGTGTATGGAAATGATTTGCGCCGCTCTCTTTGAGGCTCCGGCGCGTATATATAAGGGACCGCCGTCTCGGCTGTTCCTTGAAGTCCGTTAAGGGCTTCGAGAATCAGTAATTCCTTTCACTGTTTATGCCGGGGTTCAGTTGCCGATCGGTTAACTGTTCAGGGCATTCTTCTGTGAATGATGTAAATGCATCGTTGAATACCGCTTCCGCGGCTGATAAAGCCGCGTTGCGCAGGCGCTTTTCGGCATTGCGCCGCGATATACCGTCAACCCGTCGGGCTGAACTGGATGCCGCGGTCTGCGGAAATATCCGCGCCTGGACGGTGTATCATCAGCACAGGCATGTGGCTCTTTACGCTTCCGACGGTGCGGAACCGGATCTGTCCGGTCTGCTGAGTGACCGGGAAAAGATTTTCTATTTTCCGCGCTATAATGCGGGGAAAGGGGAATACGATCTGGTCGCCGTAGATGATTTCCGGCGCGATATGCGTCCCGGTCGCTACGGTTTGCTTGAGCCGTCAGGAGTGTTGCCTGCCGCGGGGGAGAACCTGCGCGGCGTGATTTTGGTGCTGGCACCGGCTGTCGCCTGCGGCGGCAACGGTGTCCGGCTGGGGCGCGGCGGCGGTTTTTACGACCGTCTGCTGACCTATGGCGGATATCCGGCGGCTGCGGTGGTGTATGCCTGCCAGATATGTGAAACTCTGCCTTGTGAACCGCATGACCGCAGGGTCGGCTGGGCGGTTACCGAGCGCGGAGTGCTGAATTTTTAATGAAATATCCCGGGGGCGCCCGGGATTGAATCGAGGAAGAAAAAATGGATAAATTTGAAATCGGACGTCAATTGGGTTTAGCTGTCGCCTCTGTGCTGGGGACGCTTATATTTCTTTTCTTTTTTTTCCTTTTCCGCAAGCGTTTTTTGGCTCATCAGCAGAATCAGGCCGCTTCGATTATCGATGAAGCCAAACGTTCGGCCGAGCATATTCTGCGCGATGCGCGGGTGTCGGCCAAGGGAGAGGTCATCAAGATGCGCGAGGATTGCGAGAACGAGCTCAAGGAGCGGCGCAAGGAGCAGACCGCCCGTGAAAACCGGCTTTCCCAGCGGGAGGAATCGCTGGACCGCCGTTCCGAGCAGATGAATGAAAAACTCAAGGAGGTGGAGCGGCAGGAACAGGAGATCGAGGCGCTGCGTTCCCGTCTGAATAACCGCGAGCAGGAACTGGCTAAAAATATTTCCAGGCAGATCGATGAACTGGAGCGTATAGCCGGGCTGAGCCGCGATGAGGCAAAGAATATGCTTTTGGAAAAACTGATCGGCGAAGTCCGCAACGAGGCCGGTCTGGCGGTGCGCACTGAACTGGAGGAGGCCAAGGCCAAGGCCGAGCGCGAGGCGCGCCGGATTCTCACCTATGCCATTCAGCGCTATGCCAGCGACTGCACTTACGAGCGCACCACCGCCACCATTCCGTTGCCGAGCGATGAGATGAAGGGCAGGATAATCGGCCGTGAAGGCCGTAATATCCGCGCCATCGAGGCCGCCACCGGTGTGAATATACTGATAGACGATACTCCGGAGGCGGTGGTGATCAGTTGTTTCGATCCGGTGCGCAAGGAAGTCGCCCGCCAGCTGATGGAAAAACTCATTTCCGACGGCCGTATTCATCCAAGCCGGGTGGAGGAGCTCGCCAAGAAAATCGCCAAGGAACTGGATGACGAACTTTACAGCGTCGGCGAGTCCGCTGTGCTGGAAACCGGCCTGACCGGTGTGCAGCCGCAGATTGTCAAACTGCTCGGCCGGCTGAAATACCGTTACAGTTTCTCGCAGAATGTTCTGCAGCACTCGCTGGAAACCTCTTATTTCATGGGCATTATCGCCGCCGAACTCGGTCTGGATGAGAAACTGGCCAAGCGTATCGGCCTTTTCCACGACATCGGCAAAGCCATCGACCATGAAGTCGAAGGACCGCATGCTCAAATCGGCGCGGATCTGCTGCGCAGGCACAACGAGAACAAGGAAGTCGTCCATGCGGTTGCGGCTCACCACGGCGAGGTCGAACCGGAAAGCATTTACGATATTCTGATTTCCGCCTGCGACACCTTGAGCGCATCCCGTCCCGGCGCCCGCAGCGAAACTACGGAACTGTATCTGAAACGGCTGGAGCAGCTCGAAACAATCGCTCATGACTTCAAAGGGGTGGATTCCTGCTTCGCATTGCAGGCGGGCCGCGAGATCCGGGTGGTGGTCACCCCCGAAAAGGTCAGCGAAGGTGAAGCGCAGATGCTGGCGCGCGATATTTGTGAGCGTATTGAGCATGAGATGACTTATCCCGGCCAGATCAAGGTTACGATTATCCGGGAAACCAGATCGGTGGAATATGCCAAATAACGGTTGCGGCGGGAAGTTCCTGCCGCTTTTTGATTTTCGGTGATTCAATAACTTTAAGAACTTTAAGGTCCGTCGGGACGAGGGGTGGAAAATGGAAACGGCGCGGGTCAGACTGGAAATAGATCTTGCTAAAATCCGGCGTAATTTTTCGGAAATCCGCCGCCGGGTTGCTCCGGCCGGACTGATGGCGGTGCTCAAGGCCAACGCTTACGGTCTGGGAGTCTTGCCGGTGGCGGAGACGGTGCGGTCGGCCGGCGCCGCCGCATTCGGTGTGGCGGAAATCAACGAGGCGCTGGAACTTTTCCCCCTGGGTGTGGATGTTCAGATTCTCGGCAATCTGCTCCCCTGGGAAATCGGGCCGGCGGTCGCCCATGACATGATTTGCCCGGTCGCGAATCTGGAAGTCGCAAGGGCGCTGGAAAACGAGGCGGAGCGGCAGGACCGGCGGGTGCGCTGCGCGGTCAGCGTGGACAGCGGCATGGGGCGGCTCGGCCTGCTGGCGGATTCCTGTCTGGAGGAAATTCTGGCAATGCGGCAGTTCGGGCGTCTGGATTTCACCGGCATCTATTCCCATTGTTCCAATGCCTTTGTCCGCGGCGATGAATATACCCGGTCGCAGTTCCGCCGTTTCCGCAAACTGCTGGCGATGCTGGAAGCAAGAGGGATGACTTTCCCCCGGGTGCATATCGCCGCCAGCGATGCGCTCAACAATTATCCGGAGAGTACCGGGGAGCCGTTCAACTTCGCCCGTACCGGAATAAATATGTACGGCTATTACGACAATGAGGTCAGCCGCTCCATGCCGCTTGAGCCGGCGGTGGAGCTCAAAACGGTGCTGAGTTCGGTGCGCGTCCTGCCCGCCGGCAGTTCCATCGGCTACGGGCGTATGTGCCGGCTTCAGAAACCGATGCGGGTCGGCACTGTGGCCGCCGGTTATGCCGACGGTATGCCGCTGGCGCTTTCCAACCGCGGTTATCTGCTCTGCAACGGGGTTCTTTGTCCGGTGCTGGGAAGAATTTCCATGGATTATACTACCGTATCCCTGGAAGGGGCTCCGCAGGCCAGGGTCGGGGACGAAGTGGTCTGCTTCGGCCGTCAGGGGGACATGGAAATTCCGCTGGAGCAGTGGGCGCAGCTGAAAGGCACCCATGCCTACGAGTTGCTTTGCTCGGTCGGTACCCGGGTCAGGCGGGTATATCTGAACCGCGGTGAAAATGGGAATTGATTTTGTTTTTCCGGTTGAACCGTTGCTTTTCCGCGCGGCATCCGGATTACGGAATTTTTATTGAAGGAGAAAAAGTTATGTCAGGAATTTTCAAGGCATATGATGTCCGAGGGGTGTACGGAAAGGATTTGAATGCTGAGATTGCCGGGCGCATCGGCCGCGCCTATGTCGATTTCACCAGTGCCCGCCGGGTGGTGGTCGGCCGCGATATGCGCCCGCATTCCGAACCGCTTTTTCATGCTCTGGTCGCCGGTATGACCGCTCAGGGCGCGGATGTAATCGATATCGGACTTTCTTCTACTCCCCAGAGTTATTTCGCCAACGGCACCCTGAAAGCCGACGGCAGCATCATGATCACCGCCAGCCACAATCCGGGCGAGTGGAACGGTTTCAAATTCTGCCGGAGCGGCGCGGTTCCGATTTCCGGCGCCACCGGCATTATGGATATTCAGAAAATCGCCGGGAGCGGTTCGTGGAAAAAATCCGGCCGGGCCGGTACGGTCACAACTTACGATATCAAACCGGAATACGCCGCTTTTCTGCGCCGTTTCGCCAAAATGGACCGTAAGCTCAAGGTGGTGGTCGACTATGCCAACGCCATGGGGCTGTATGAGATCGCCGGCATCCGGGATCTCTTCGATATCGTGCCGATGTACGATACCCTGGACGGCACTTTCCCAAACCACGAGGCCAATCCTCTGCATACCGGAACGCTCGATGCCGTCCGTAAAAAGGTGGTGGAAACCGGCGCCGATTTCGGTGCGGCTTTCGACGGCGACGCCGACCGCTGCGGTTTTATCGATGACCGCGGGGAAATCATCCCGATGGATCTTTTCACCGCTTTAATCGCTCAGGATATTCTATCCGAAGGTCCCGCTACTGTTCTCTATGATCTGCGCAGTTCCCGCGCGGTGCCGGAGTGCATCCGCGCCAACGGCGGCACCGCGGTACAGAGCAGGGTGGGGCACGCTTTCATCAAGGCGCAAATGCGCGAAACCGGCGCGGTGTTCGCCGGCGAACTTTCCGGTCACTACTATTTCAAGGAGAATTTTACCGCCGAATCTCAGGCGCTTGCCATGCTGAAATTCGCCAACCTCATCTGCAAGCGCAATCTGCCGGTGCATGAATTGGTCGCTCCGCTGTGCAAGTACTTCGCTTCCGGCGAGATCAATTCCAAGGTGGCGGACGTCAGGCCGGTATTGGATAAAATCCGCGCCAAATATGCCGACGGACATATGTTCGAACTCGACGGTGTTTCCTGCGAGTATCCCGACTGGTGGTTCAATGTGCGCGCCAGCAACACCGAACCGCTGCTGCGTCTGATCGTGGAGGCGGACACCCGCGGGCTGATGGAAGCCAGGCGCGATGAGTTGCTGGCGATCATCCGCGGCTGAATGGAAGAATATCTGGATATTTACGACGGCGCCGGCAATTGCGTCGGCACCGCTTCCCGCGGCGCCTGCCACGGCAATCCGGCGCTTTTGCACCGCACCGCCCATGTGATGGTCTTTCATCCCGACGGCCGGGTGCTTCTTCAGCACCGTCTGCCGGACCGGCGCATCCAGCCGGATAAATGGGATACCGCGGCGGGCGGTCATCTGCGGTCCGGCGAAGATTATCTGACCGGCGCCCTGCGCGAACTGCGCGAGGAGCTGGGAGTTGAAACTTCTTCATCCGGGTTGACCTTTCTGTTCGACACCGCCATCCGCAACGACATCGAATCCGAGGATGTCCGGGTATTCTCATTTACTTCCGCTGGTCCGTTCGATTTTCAGCGGGAAGAAATAGCCGAAGTGCGTTTTTTTACTCCCGCTGAACTGTCCGACCATCGCTGGAATACGCTTTTCACTCCTAATTTGCGAAAAGAACTCAGGTTATTAAAATACGATTGCCGGTAATGCGCGCCGCGCGATGATATAAAAATATGCCGACTCCATGGCCGGCATACTCTTTTATACTTTACTTTGTTACTCTTTACTTCCCGTATCTTACTTCGCCGCCTATAAGTGTTTTCATTACCTGATAATTCTCATCCAGCAGCACGATATCCGCGGTATATCCCGGTTCCAGTTTGCCGTAGCCTGTCAAGCCGAGGCTGCGGGCGGCATTCCATCCCGAAGCCTTCACTGTTTCCGACAGCGGCAGCCCGGTGATTCCGGTGATATTCTTCAGCGCGGTATTGAGCTGCAGTGTGCTTCCCGCCAGCGCGCCGCCTTCCTTTAACCGCGCCGCGCCGTCCGCCACTGCCACCGGCAGACCTCCCAGAGTATAATCGCCGTCCGGCATGCCGCTGGCGCGCATGGCATCGCTGATCAGGATGATGCGCTCAGCGCCTTTAACCTGAAATGTCAGTTTGATCATGTCCGGCGACACATGCAGTTTATCGCAGATGAATTCCGCGAACACATCCTTGTGCATCAGCCCGGCTCCGACCAGCCCGATGTCGCGGTGGTGCAGCGGGGTCATCTGGTTGCAGAAATGCGAGAGGTTGCGCAGACCGCGGTCGTAGGCGGATTTGAACTGGGCATAATTTGCGGCGCTGTGTACGCAGGAAGGCACGATGCCGCGGCGAAGCAATGCCATGGTTAACTCGGTTCCTCCGGGTTGCTCCACTGCGAATGATACTTTGCGCACCTTGCAGATTTTATCCAGACGCAGCACTTCGTTGACATCCGGATTCCGCACGAATGCGGGATTCTGGGCGCCGGTGCATTTCGGGTTGATGAACGGTCCTTCCAGATGCACGCCGGGTATGCGGCATCCTTTGCCGCTGTATGCCGCCACGGTGCTTAAAGTGTCCGCCAGCGCTTCCTCCGCCAGTGTCAGCGTGGTGGGCAGCAGCGTGGTCACACCCTCCTTCAGTTTGTTGGCGGCGATGCATTCCACCCCTTCTTTTTTAGCATCGCAGAAATCGTAGTTGTTGCGGCCGTGGCAGTGTACATCGATGAATCCCGGTACTGCGGTCAGCCCTTCAGCGTTGATTATTTTCGCTCCGGCCGCCTGCGCATCCGCTCCTGTTGCGAAAATTTTGCCGTCGCGGATAAGAATGGAAGTTCCGGCGGTATCGATACCGGGCGATACCAGCCGGCAGTTCTTGATCAGAGTATCCATAATGTTTTCCCTTTCTTCTGGCAGTGTATGATGAAATATCCTGTTATTTTTGCTCTGCTGAATTTTCCGCCAGCAGCCGAGCCGCCAGCCCTACGCAGGCCGAGCAGGGGAAACGGCCGGCGCTTTTGATACCGGCGCACTGATCCGAACCGGCCGCGGCTGAGAATTGCCGCCGGATTTTACCCGCCGTGTCCGGCCGGCATAACAGCAGCGCCGCATACAGCGCGCCGCACAGCCCGCCCGGGGCATGCCCTCCGCCGCAATCAGCCAGCGCCGGAACTAAATCATCGCGGCCTGCTCCGGCCGCCACCGCCTGTGCGCAGTTGTGCAGCCGCGGACTGGCGGTAAACAGTTCAACCGCCGGATTTCCGTTACTCATGGTGATGGCATCCGCCGCAGTTTCCGCCGCAGGAATGTCCTTCTCCGCCGTGATGCTCGTGATCCGGGCACATGTAATCCGGATTTTGGCGCAACTCGCCGCGCAGATAGGCTTCCGCCGCCGCCTGGGCTCCGCCGGATGCTCCGGGGATGCATTCAATATTGGCGGCCGCCAGCGCGATCAGAGCGCCGCCGCCGATGCCGCCGCAGATAATTTTGCCGATGCCGCGGACGGCGAGGAATTCCGCCAGCGCGCCGTGACCGCATTCTCCGGTCGGCACGGTCTTGAATCCGGTGATTTTTCCGTCAGTTGCTTCAAATACCGTGAATTCCGGGGTTCTGCCGAAGTGCTGAAACACCTGACCTGCTCCGTCGGTGCATACCGCTATTTTCATTTCATTGCCTTTCTCTGTTCAGTTTATTTCTTGCCTTTGAGCAGTTTCCGCATGGCGTTCATCTGCTGTTCAATTGATTCGGTCAGCCGGATCTGGGTGCGGCAACGGTCCAGATTATGGTGAGGCCGGTGGGTCTTGAAATACACATCCCCCTGCAGATAGTCGGTGAGAAACCGCATGCCGACTTCCATGGTCATCAGTTTTCCCGAGAACGCCAGATTGTCGCGTTCCGCTTCATTGAGCATCCCGTTGGTGCCGGCGATAAAGCCGTTGCACAATGCCTCGTACATGTCGAACCGCATTCCGACTTTGCTCAAATCCAGTTCATCCTCATCGGCAGGACTGGTGCCGGTGCGCACCATGTCTCCGAAATCGTAGAGTGACAGCCCCGGCATTACCGTGTCCAAATCCATTACGCACACGCCTTCTCCGGTGGAATCGTCGATGAGCAGATTGTTTACTTTGGTGTCGTTATGGGTTATGCGTTCCGGTATATCTCCGGCCGCCGCCAGTTTGAGCAGTTTTCCAGCATCCTCCTCGCGTTTCAGAAAGAAATCGATTTCTTTCGCTACTCCTGCCGCGCGTCCCATGGTATCTTCTTTTACGGCGCGCTTCAGGTTATCCAGCCGCTTGGGGGTGTTGTGAAAATCCGGAATGGACTCGTACAGCCGCGGACCGGGCAGATCGTCCAGATCGCGCTGGAAATCGCCGAAAGCCTTGGCCATGGTGAAAGCCTGTTCAGCGCTTTCCAGCACATCGTAGCTGCGGGCGTTTTCCACAAACACGTAGGCCCGCCAGAAATTTCCGAATGAATCCTGCACGAAAGTCAGGTTATCCCGAGTGCGCAGCAGCCGCAGGGTGCGTTTCACCCGCTGACGGTTGGCGGCGAAAATTTTCTTCAGCACATGCCTGGTGATGCGGTCCATATTGTCCATCACCCTGGCTGGTTCCGGGAACACCAGATGGTTGATGCGCTGCAGTACATAGTGCAGCCGTATGCCGCCCTGATCGAAGGTAACCTGATAGGTGTCGTTGATGTGACCGCTGCCGAACGGCATGGCGACCAGAAAGTCTCCGTAAACGA
>JAZRUY010000207.1:0-7342 GCA_045598845.1 Victivallaceae bacterium | reverse complement strand
GTTAATCTGATGCCGTCGGCGATTCCCGGCCGGCCGCGCAGTGCCAACGATGAAGTGAGCGGCGGGTATGCCCCCAGCAATGTGCAGGCGCAATTGAAAATAGATGTCGCGCAGGATACCGGCCGCATCAACGTTATCCGCGATACCGCCGATCCGTTTGTGATCACCAAACCGTATATCCTGAAGTATGCCGACCCGTACACGGTGCGCAGTTATCTGGAAGCGGCGGTGGGCGCCAAGAGCGTATCCGCCAGCCCTGCCCAGGTGAGCGCGGTGAAATATTCCGACGGTACCGGGGTGGTGCTGGTTTCCGCCGAGGAATACCGCTTCGCGGATTCCGGCGAAGGGCGGGGAATCGATGCCATCGTGGCGGCGCTGGACCGCGACGGGCTGACTCTGCCTCCAGAGGCGGAGGCGCATATCTATTTCCCCCGTATAACCCGCGCCGCCAATCTCCGGGACATGCTCACTAAAGTCGGTTCATCTGAGCTGGATACGGAATTCGCCGTGTCTCCCGATACATTGGAGGTTGACGGCGAACTTAATGCGCTGATCGTGCGTGCTCCGGAGTGGAGTTGGCGCGAAATGCGTGAATTGCTCAAAATCTATGACCGTCCGGTGCCGGAAGTGAAAGTTTCCTACCGGGTTATCGAAATATATGCTGAAAACGATGACCGCATCGGCGTGGATTTTCAAAGCTGGAAAAACAATGACGGCGTGGATTTATTCTCAACCGGCGCCACGGTGCGGCGCAATTGGGGTACTTTTTTCACCGGCGGGGTTCAGGATACCGGCAATAACCGGACTTCCTATTGGAATTTCAATCCCAAGTGGAATACCCGCTATCTGGATTTCATGACCTCCATCGGCAAAGCCAAGTGCATGGCTCAGGGCAGTCTGGTGGCGCAGAACCGCAGGACCAGCGCCATACAGGTCAACAGCGGCTTTTTCTACGACCGCACTTATTATGCCGAAGGCGCGAAGAATTTGAACGATGCGTTCGGCGAGTTCGCCTACACCATGGTCAATCCTGATACTATCCCCCGGGAATCTCTGGCCAAGATGATGCCGGAATCTGAAATTCAGGATTTGTACAGTGATCTCGGTATCGCCGCTTATCTTGCCCGGGCGGGTTACGCGATGCGGATATTCGGAACCCAGACCAATGCCGCCAAATACTATGACGCCATTGCCAAGGCGACCGGCAGCGATGCCGCCACCAGCCCCTTTTCCAAGTTTTTCACCGGTTTTGTCAAGGCCGACGGCACTCCGGTAAGCGCCAATTATTACAATACCTCCGCCGATGCCATGAATTCTGCTCCTGGCGTGATTCACGGGTGGATACAGTATCCGATGGTGACCGACGGCTTCCAGTTCAATCTGAAAGTCACGCCGGTGGTTACCGGCAAGGCGGCGAAACTGAAATTCGATTTGGCCGGCATTTCGCTGCTGGGTTGGAATTCCGACGGTTCCGCCAGAATGAGTAATTCTGAAACTTCCACGACGGTGCAGATCGGTTATGAACCGCAGGATTTTGTCATCGGCGGTTTGCGCAAGTCCGAATCGGTGCGCGGCACCGCCGGTCTGCCGTTCTTCAAGGATATTCCGGTGCTCGGCCGGGTTTTCTCCACAGAAACGGAGTCCATCAAGCAGTCGCAGATGGTGCTGGTGGCTCATGTGGAATACTCCAATCCTGACGATGATATGGGGGCCAGAATCCGTGACAATCTCGGCAAAATCAACCGCGGAGTCAACAAAGGCATGTACAGCCGGGTCGGCAATATGTTTTTCCAGCAGTACAAACTTGATGATGACCGCGATGACCGCAACCGCCGTCTGGAGCATATCGGCGATATGATTAACGATGATTACCGGGAGTTGCGGTGAGCATGCCTGAGCAAAAAAACGAATCCGAAGTGGTTGAGCGCGCCGAGGCGGTCATGAAAATGTGCCGGCTTCTGGAAGTCGCGCGATGGAATTTTCTGGAAAACTGCCGGCGCAGTCTGTCTTCGGCTATGCCGCCGCAGCAGTTTATGCACCTGATGGCGGTGCGGCAGGCGCTGCCGTGCAATCTCGGCCGGATAGAGCAGTTGACCGGACTTACTTCCGCCGGCGCCTCCATTTTTGTCAATAAAATGGTTAGGGCGGGGATTATCGAGCGCGCCGAGGATCCGGGGGATCGGCGCAATCTGGTTATCCGTTTTACTTCCGCCGGTGCGGATTTTGTTTCCGGAATAGAGGAAAATCTCAACCGGTGCATGCAAAAGAGATTCAGGGATTGTACTTTGGATGAATTGCTGATAATCGAATCGGCCAGCCGGATAGTCTGCGCCAAACTCGATCCGGCTCCCTGACGCATTGCGCTTGTATTTTCCGCATTCGGCACTATATTCTTCCGGTCGGCTGAGCGCTTTATGCCGGCGGATATTCCGTGAATTTCAATCAGGCGGGGAACGATGCGTGGCGGCGGAAAATATCAGGCGTTGTACGATGCGCTTTTCGCTCTTTACGGGGAATGTGCCTGCCCGCTCGAATACAGTACGCCTTTTCAGCTTCTGACGGCGGTTGTTCTTTCCGCGCAGTGCCGCGATGAAAGGGTGAATCAGGTTACCAGAATACTGTTCCGGCGGGCGCCGGATCCGGCCGGAATGGTCGCCGCCGGCGAAGATGAAGTTGCTGATATTATCCGTCCCTGCGGACTTTTCCGTGTCAAGGCGCGCAATATTGTCGCCATGTCCGCTGTTCTTATCAGCCGTTTTCACGGTGAGGTTCCGCATACTATGGATGAACTTGTATCGTTGCCGGGGGTAGGGCGCAAAAGCGCCAATGTGCTGCTCGGCAATGCTTTCGGTCTGCCCGGGTTTCCTGCCGACACCCATGTGACCCGTCTGCTGACGCGCATCGGGTTGGCGAAGCGGCGCGACCCGGTAAAAATCGAGGCGGCGGTAAATGCGGCGCTGTCTCCTGATTTATGGTGCAATTTTTCCCATCTGCTGATTACCCACGGCCGGCGCGTATGTCATGCCGGGTGCCCTGATTGCGCCGGCTGCGCCGTAAGTGAACTCTGCAAATCATACGGAAAGGTCAAGTGATGAATTCGCTGAAATATTATTTCCGCCAGATCAAGAAATTCCCGAATTGGCTGTATTATTTTCCGGCCGCGCTGATGTGGCTGGTTTTTCATCTGTTCTACCGGGTGAAAATCGAAGATCCCTGCGGGCATCTGCTTCGTACCCGGCAGGCGGTGGTTACGGCCTGGCATAACCGGCTGATGTTCTTCGCGGTGATTTTTCCGCGCCGCCGCCGGCATACTACCGTGGCGGTGGTAAGCCCTTCGCGGGACGGCCAGTATGTGTCGGATTTCATTTCGGTGTTCGGCATCGGCAGTCTGCGCGGTTCCTCCTCTCGGCGGGGTGCGAATGCTCTTCGCGGCGGAGTCAAGGCGGTGCAGGACGGTTATTGCGTGGTTTTTACTCCGGACGGTCCGCGCGGACCGCGCTACCGGATGAAGAACGGACCGGTGATGCTGGCGTCTCTTACCGGAATTCCGCTGGTGCCGCTGAGTATCAATGCTTCCCGTTGCTGGCGGCTCGGCGGATGGGACGGTTTTCAGATACCGAAGCCGTTCAGCCGTTTGACTTTGGCGGTCGGCCGGGGATTCACCGTGCCGCCTGATTTGGATGCCGGGCAGTTGGAGCAGTACCGGATTCGCGCCGAGGAGGAACTGATGGCGGTCACCGTCGATCCTCCGGAAAATAAAAACGGCGATTAGTGATTAGTATTCTTCCGCGCGACGCTTTACATTATGGTGAAATAGCGTTTGATATTGTATAACTGTCGGCAAACCGGTTGATTGAGCCGGGGAAAGGTTGCGCAATGCGTCAGAAATTTCTTCTTTTGGCGGCGGTGGTTTTCGGTCTGCTCGCTTTCCTGCTCACCTACCGTCAGCTTGAAGTTGAGAAACAGAAACTGCGGGGCGATTCCGAAACCGTGGTGCTCATCCGGCTGAAAAGGGATATGGTGGAGGGTGAGGAAATTAAAGACGGGGATCTGGTGCGCTTCCCGGTGCGCCGGGCCCGCAACAGCGGTGAACTGTCGCGTGAGATCCCGTGGAGCGAGTGTTCCCGGGTAATCGGCCGCCAGCTGGACAGTTCCATGGTGGCCGGTCAGACTTTGCAGAGTACGGATTTGAAACCGTTGAGCCGCAGGCAGGGTTTTACCGGCGGCATTAAAAGCGGGCAGCGCGCGGTTACTGTTCCGGTTGACGCGGTGGCATCGGTCAATTACTTGATTCAGCCTAATGACAATGTGGATGTGATCGGCACTTTCCGTTTCCCGGATAACAAAGCCGACGCCGCAATGGAAACGGTGCCTCTGGCCCTGCTGGAGAATGTGCGGGTGCTGGCCACCGGCGCCCGCTGGACCCGTACGGATAACGATGCCGCCGCCGGCGCTCCTTACGGTACCGTGACTATGCTTCTTTATCCTGACGAGGCGGAAATGATGGTTTTTGCCGCCGGGCACGGCAGCCTTCAGCTGGTGCTGCGCAATTTTGAGGATGAAAAAGTGGATTCTGAAATCAAGTCGCGGAGTATTAATTTCAATCTTTTGGAAAAAGAGATTCCTTTCTACAACAAGCGGCGCGGCGAACGGCGCCTGATGCCGTAGCGGAGGTGTGTCCGGATGCTGGAGATTGAAGTAACTCAGCCAGGCGCGGAGCCGTCTTCCGCCCGGCTCGATACCGGAGCGTATCTGATCGGTTCGGATGCGGCCTGTCATATCCGTATCGTTTCCGCGGATGTTTCCGCGCGCCACATGCAGTTGATTCTGCGCGGCGGGCAGGTCCGGGTGATGGATCTCGGCAGCGCCGCCGGCACGGTTGTGAACGGCGAGACTTTGTTCGCTCATCAGACTTACGAAATTCCCGCCGACGCTACAGTGAAGATCGGCCGTGCGGTACTGCGTCTGCGTCCGGTGAAAGACGCTCCGGTTCCGGAGCGTACGCCGGTGCCGTCCGCGGCGGAAAATCAGACATCCGTTGCCGCCGCCCGCAAGTCGGCGCCGGAAAAAAGCGGAATCTCCGTCCTTGCGGTTACCGGTGTGCCGGCGCGCTTGCGGCCGGTGATGCAGGAAATCAAAAAACGCGCCCATCGCGAGTTGCTCACCCGGCTGAATTTGAAAAAGATGGCGCTTTCCGGGGTAAGCGGCGAGGAATTGACCCGTCAGGCCGCGAAAACCATCGATGAAATTATTTCTCAGCTGAATCTGGCGCTGCCGGATGATATCGATGTGGAAATCCTCCGCCGCGAGTTGTTCAACGAAGCGGTCGGCCTGGGGCCGCTGGAGTATTTGCTGTCCCGCGATGACATTACCGAAATCATGGTCAATGGTCCGGATGAGATTTATGTGGAGAAATCCGGGGTGATTTACCGTACCGATGCCGCTTTCGCCGATGCCAATCAGGTGCTGGCGGCCATCGAGCGCATTGTGTCGCCGCTTGGGCGGCGCATCGATGAAAGTTCTCCGATGGTCGATGCCCGGCTTGCGGACGGCAGCCGGGTGAACGCGGTGATTCCGCCGCTGGCGCTCAACGGCCCCACGGTTACTATCCGCCGTTTTTCCAGAATTCCCCTGACCGCCGCCGATCTGATAAAATTCGGTTCGGCTTCGGAGGATATTATTCAATTTCTCTCAGTCTGCGTCGCGGCGCGCAAGAATATCCTGATTTCCGGAGGCACCGGTTCCGGCAAGACCACCCTGCTGAATATTCTCAGTTCTTTTCTGCCCAACAACGAGCGGATAATCACCATCGAGGACGCCGCCGAACTGCAACTCGTTCAGGAGCATGTGGTGCGGCTTGAAGCCCGTCCCCCCAATATCGAGGGTAATGGCGCCGTAACTATCCGCGATCTGGTCCGCAACAGCCTGCGTATGCGTCCTGACCGCATCGTGGTCGGGGAATGCCGCGGCGGTGAAACTCTGGATATGCTTCAGGCGATGAATACCGGCCACGACGGCAGCCTGACCACTATTCATGCCAACAGCGCCCGCGATGCGCTTGCCCGGCTGGAAACCCTGGTGCTGATGGCCGGTTTCGATCTGCCGTTGCGCGCTATCCGCGAACAGGTGGCTTCCGCTATTCAGATTGTGGTGCAGATTTCCCGCGAGCGCGACGGCAGCCGTAAAATTTTGAGCGTGAATGAAATTACCAAGATGGAAGGCGATGTGATTTCCATGCAGGAATTGTTCCGTTACCGCCAGACCGGCTGGGACGGCGCCAACCGGATGACCGGAGTTTTCGAACCTACCGGAGTGCTGCCGACTTTTATGGATGACCTTAAACGGGCGCAGTTGGACTGCCGGGTCGGAATGTTTGATCCCGGCAGCCGCAATTGAAAAGGAGGCCGTTATGTTGATGAACAGTTTTTTCCCCGCTTACTGCGCCGCCCTCAGTGCGTTCTCCGCTTCGTTCGTTCTGGTGGAATTCTTTGTTTTTATCGCTGCCCGTTACCGCGAGCGCTATTTGCAGGAGGCCGGTACCGAACTCGACGATGTGCTGATTCAGATGCCGGCCAGCCGGGTGCTGGAATTGAGTCTGGGGCTGTCGGTTTTCGGCGCCAGCGCGGTTATAATGGCCTTGCAGATTCATTCGGTCGATTTTTCCTGGAAACTTGCGCTTGGCGCCGCCGCCGCGGTAGCCTTGCTGCTGTTTCCGGTGCCGCGGCTGGTGCTGCGCTGGATGAAACGCCGCCGTCTGGCGCGTTTCGAGTTGCAGCTCGAAGACGCGCTGGGGTTGATTTCCAGTTCCCTGAAAGCCGGATTCAGCATCAATCAGGCTCTGGGCGAGGTGGCGGCGGAGGATATTCACCCGGTGGCGGTGGAATTTCGGCTGCTGGTGCAGGAGTTGCAGCTCGGTGTGCCGATGGAGCAGGCGCTCGACAATATGTGCGCCCGCCTCGGGTCCGCGGATTTTGAACTGGTGGCCGCGGCGATCAGCACGGCCAGGCAGACCGGCGGCGAACTTACCTACGCGCTCGGACGGGTGGCGGAACTGATTCGCGGCAGGGTGCGCATCACCCGCAAGGTCCGTGCGCTTACCGCCATGGGCAGACTGCAGGCGGCTATGATTTCGGTGATGCCGTTTCTGCTTCTGCTGGCGATGTACTATATCAGTCCTGAGATGGTGCGCGTTTTCCTTACTTCCCCGTACGGTATCGGTGCCGTGGCGCTGGCTTTTCTGCTGGTTGTCGCCGGATTCTTCTGGATACGCAGGATAACTTCGGGGGAGGTTTAGGCGATGGAAATTCTGCTTACCGTCTGCGCCGCTCTCTGTGCCGGGCTC
>JAZRUY010000206.1:0-6139 GCA_045598845.1 Victivallaceae bacterium | reverse complement strand
TTAGGCATATCCATATCCGGTATTTCCGCATCAAGCAGATCAAACCGTTCTTTTTCCTCAAAATTCAACTCGAAAACTTCGTCTTTCAAACCGGATGCGACAACAAACTTGCGCACATCCGCGCAGTCCTGCTCCAGCAATTCCAGATACGCTTTCAGCCGGAACATTTCCGGCATGGCGCGGTAGGCGGTCAACTGAGTATTGAAACGCGAAGCCTCGGCCTTGGCCACCTCGGTCATTTTATAGCGGTAGGATTCCGCGTCCGATGTGATGCGCTGAGCCTGAGCCTCACTGGCCGGAATCCGCTGTTCGGCATAACTGCGGGCCTGCAGAATCATGGATTCACGGTCCTCCATCGAGCCGATGACATTCTGGAAAGCGGGCGCCGCCTCCATCGGAGGATGCGAATCCAGCACCAGCACCGCCCGGACTTCAATTCCGAGATCATGCTCATCGGCCAGCTTCTGTATCTTCTCTTTCAATTCAGACTGAATCCGGCTGCGGTCAACCGACATTAAATTCATTATCGAACAAGTCAGAAGATATTCCGTGGCGGCCTGTTCTCCGATGCGTTTCAGCGTGGCGGCGGGGTTGTAATTCTTAAAAGCGTAGTCCATAACCCGGTCGCGCCGGATCACATACTGTATCGGCATCCGCACTCTCACAAACGAAATCGGGGTGCTGGCCATCGCTTTATCTTCCCGCAGATTTCCCTCGGGCGGAACCGCGACTACAAAATTGGCATCCGTGCTGTGCGCGCCTGTCCAGAGCGATACCCGGTCGACTTCTTCCGCCGCTTCGCCGTCCTTATCTCCGATTACCACCTGCTGGATTTCATCGCAACTATAGCGCCGCAGTTCGCCGAACGGCCACGGCAGGGTCAGGTAAATACCGGGGGTAAGCACCTTGTCTCCGGCAACGCCCAGCTGCACTTTTACTCCGACCTGGCTTGACCCGACTTCATGAATCGCCGTAAATCCCCAGAGCATCACCAGCCAGAACAGCAATACCGGAAAGAAGGATCTCTCCATAAAACCGTACAGCCAGGTGCCGGAAACCTTGAATCCGAACTGATAATCCAGCGCCGACGCGATATTCCGCATCACCCCGCCGGGTTCGGTAAAAAGCGCCAGCAGTTTACTCTCGAAAACCGGCCGTTCCTCGCGTATCGTGCGCGGACGGTAAAATTCAATGATCACGCTGACTATCATCTCGGCGCCCAGCACCGCGAAAATCCAAAACACGATTCTGGCGCACGCCGCATCGACTCCCGGCAAACCGTTACGGGTAAAAATCGCCGTGATCATGGACAGGAACATCACCCCGAAACCGGCTAACAGCCAGGCGCCGAACGCCCGCAGCCAGCGGAAAGATTTCTGCCGGGACTGCCCGACAAAAAACGCTCCGGCGAATACGCTTATAAAAGTCATTACCGCGGAAATCACGATGGCGTGGGTACTGTTGCCGGGGTGCGGCACCGCGGGGCGGGCGGCCCAGCCGCGCCAGAACAGCAGCAGGATTCCGCCGGTGACCGCCGCGCCGGTGAAGGCCAGAACATAAGGAGCGAAACGGCGGTAATTTTCAAAAGACCTGCCGGCCGTAAATCTTACATCTTCCTCAACATCCAGCGCCCGGGAATCCCGGCGCTTTTCCAGCAGTGATTTTTCTTCATTTTCCTGCGCGGACGCGGTGCCGAGCATTCCGTAAAGCATGGATCCGGCGGCGAACAGCACCGCCAAAGCGTAAGCGACAACCGCAAGCGGAAAAACATCGGAACCGACCAATTCCGGGCGCCCCGCCCCCATAGCGTAGGCCGCTATAAGCAGCAATACCGCGGCAATACCCCCGATAACCGACATTTTGGTCAGCAATCTGGCATCACCCACCGCCGCCCGCAAATCTTTTTCGTTATTCACACTCCACCTCGGGATTTTCTTTTTGCCACCGGTGTGTTCCGGTTGCTTTTGTCAGACATTCATACCTCTTTATATACACCGCGGCGCGGTAAATAACAAGCGCACAACGGTGATATTTAATGATTTCCTTACCCGGGAAGCCTGGTTTTCCGGGAAAAACCGAAACCGCATTACAGCAATTCATCCTCCTCTGTCCGTTCAGGCAGACGGTACGGGGCGGTTTCCCCGGCAGCCATGAATTCCTCCTGCCGGTTTCCGATAATCCAGCGCACCAGCAACGGCACCGGCAGCGTGGTGACAATGGACAGCACGATAATCGCATTGAAAAAATTGCCGTCGAGCATACCGAGATTTTTTCCGATCGCCGCCGCCGCCAAAGTCGCGGAAAGCTGCGGTACGGTCATAAGTCCGGCGCAAGTGCATTGACGGAACGAAAATCCGCATGACCGCATCGCGAAATAACCGGACAGCATTTTACTCAGCACAAGACCGGTTACCGTCGCGGCAACCACCGCCCAGTCATCCGCCTTGCCGAAAGCGCGGAAATCACTGTCCATCCCGATCGACACGAAAAGAAAAGGGACCAGCAATCCGTAACCGATGCCTTCCAGACGCTGAATCAGCGGACCGGAGTTGAATTTTCCCGGTTTTCTGCCGTGCATCAGCCGGGATAGGGCCAGCCCGGCCACAAAAGCGCCGACCACCGGATTCACCCCCAGCAGTTCACCGGCAAGCACGGTGAGCAGAATCACCAGCAGCAGCAGAGTAACCAGTAAATCCTCCGTGGGGGAAAACCGCCTGAAAAGCCGGATTCCCCAGCGCTGTACCAGCCACACCGCCGCCAGAATATATGCCAGCACCGTCAGCAGAAAAAGCGGGGTAAACCAGATGCCCAGCCATGACGGGTCAAGCCGGTCCAGCAGCGAAAGACCGGCAATGACGGCACTCGTCCGCATCCGCTTGAGCTGCACGCTTACCGCCAATAGAACAATGCTGGCGATATCGGTGATAACGGTGGAAATGAGGACCGCCGCGCCGAACCGGCTATGGCTGAGTTTCAGCTCGCGCATCACCGGGAAAACAATACCCACCGAATGGGATGCGAACAGACTGGCGTACAGCAGCTGCCCCGGGAAATCCGCAGGACGGAAACAGTAATAAATAACGAATCCGGCGGCGGCGGGAATCAGGAAGGTGGCGATGCTCAGCCTTATCACCGGAGCGCGGACGGAGTTTATCATTCTGAAATCCGCTTCCATACCGGCCAGAGCCATCAAAAAAATCAATCCCAGAGACCCCAGCGCCCGGACTGTGGCCTCGAAATTCCCCGCCACTGTTTCCGGATCCGCACCTAAAAATCCCAGCCATCCCGCCAGACGCGGGATCAGGTTCAAGGCATGAGGACCGGTGAGCATTCCGACGGTCAGCAGCGCGATCACACCGGGGATGCGGAAACGCCGCAAAAGAAACGGCACCACTCCCATCATCGCGGTGAAAGCGAGGAACATCAGCATAAAAGCCGAACTGTTGAAACCGGCGGCAAAAAACATGGTAATTTTCAAATCCGTACAAAAAACAGGATTAAAAGAACTGGCGCGGTCCGGAAAAATCCGCTTTAATCTTTTACTTCCGCCGCAATAATTTCCACGGTCTCGACCGGAACATCCCGATGCGGCGGACGGGAACCGGTTTCCACCGCGGCGATTTTATCCACGGTATCCATGCCGGAAATCACTTTACCGAAAACACAATAACCGAAATGCTGAGGGGTGGGAGCCCGGAAATCCAGAAAGTCATTGTCGGTCAGATTGATGAAGAACTGGCAAGTCGCCGAATCGACGACCTGCGTCCGCGCCATGGCTACGGTTCCGCGGCGGTTGCTCAAACCGTTGGTCGCCTCATTGGTAATCGGGGCGCGGGTTTCTTTCTGAACAAAATCCGCGGTGAATCCGCCGCCCTGAATCATGAATCCCGGAATCACCCGGTGAAAAACCGTGCCGTTGTAAAACCCGTCTTTCACATACTGCAGAAAATTAGCCGCGGTAACCGGCGCTTCCTGTTCGAACAGTTCAATTTCAATGTCGCCGAGCGAAGTTTTGAGCACTATCATGTCATTCTCCTTTTTCCGAATACTTGATTTGATTAAACGCCGATAACCGGTCTTTTGCCGGATGCGCGCGTTTCCCGATGAAAATTCATAACCGTTTCCACCGCCTGCCGCAACGGAGTGCGGGGCGACAATCCGAGTTCGCTCCGGGCGCGCGACACATCGGGGACATACCTCGGGGCGGGACCGTCGCCGGGCTTCCCCAGCACCTCCACCCCGGTTCCTCCGATATCGGCGCACAGTTCCGCCAATTCCCGGACAGTGACCGCATCCGGCGACCCTACATTATAAACGCGCCCCGGAACTCCGTCCGTCAGAATTTTCCAGAGCCAGCGCACCAGATCGCCTGAATAAAGGTAACTGCGGACCGTCCTGCCGTCGCCTTTCACCGTTATCCGCCGGCCGGCCAGGGCGTCCCCGATAAAATTACCGGCGGCGAAATGAATGTCAAGCGGCAGATATTCGCCGATGAAGGCGAAACATCTGGCGATAACCGCCGGAATCCCGCAGGCGGCCAGCAAATGTTCGGCTTCCAGTTTTCCTTTTCCGTACACGGTCACCGGAGCGCATGGCGCGGTTTCCGGAATCCTGTCGAGTTCAGGCGGCTGTTCGCCGTAAACCGCGCCGGAACTGGTAAACAATATCTTTTCCGCTCCGCTCAGTCCCGCGAATTCGGCGACTCTCGCGGTGCCTTCCGTTATTATGGAATACATCTCCTCCGGCTGTTCGGCGATCATACTTGCCGACGCGGGGGTGGCGGCATGTATCACCGCGTCGAATCTGCCGGACGGGAATTTAAAAGAGCGCACATCGCCGGTTACAAAGGCCACTCCCGGCAAGTCGGAGAATTCAGGATTGCCCCGCAGGAATTTTTCCGGGTCGCGCGACAGCAGCACCCATTCGGCGGCGGCGATGCCGTTTTGCCTTATCGCCCCCAGCAGCGTCTTGCCGAAAAAACCGGTGCCGCCGGTCATGAAAATCCGTTGGAAAGCCATTTGGACCCGCAAGTGAAAATAAATCTACCTTTTCCGCTCTCCGCATTCGCCGTCCGGAGCCGGACTGTCATCAAAATTCAGGGTTTCCTCTTCAATAACCAGCGGACGGTTTTTAACCTGCGTCCACACCGCCCCCAGATACTCGCCGAGCACCCCGATAAAAATCAGCTGAACCGCTGCAAAAAAGAACAAACCGATCATCAGCGGAGCCATACCCAGTTCAAAAGAGTTCCACCAGATCAATTTGGCGGCCAGATAGCCGGCCGCGGTAATAAAACTGAAAAACGCCAGCACGAATCCGGAAAAACCGGCCAGCCGCAGCGGGAACTTGGTATGATTCACAAAACCGTTCATCGCCATATCGTACAAGGTGAAAAAATTATTTTTAGTCTTGCCGAAGTGCCGTTTTTCCTGCACGAACGGCACTTCCGCGCGCGGCATGCCTATCTCGCCCACCATGCCGCGGAAATAGGGATACGGGTCATGATAACGGCGGAGCGCTTCGATGAAAGAACGGTCATAAAGTCCGAACCCGGTAAAATTATGCACCTGGTCGGTATCGGAAAATCTGGCCAGCAGCCAGTAGTAGAAACGCCGCACCGCAAACATCAGCGGATTTTCTTTGCTGCGCGGTTTTACGCCGCAGATGACTTTGTACCCCTGACGGTACTTTTCCAGAAATTCATCCAGCATTTCCGGCGGCTCCTGCAAATCGCTGCATATATACAGCACCAGATCGCCGGAAGTGCGCAGCAAAGCGTTATACGGGCTGCGGATATGGCCGAAATTATTGGAATTCATGATCACCCGGAATTTATGATCGGCCGCGGCAATGCGCCGCAGAACCTCCCGGGTACCGTCGGAGGAAAGATTGTCGGCCACCACGAATTCATAATCGTATTCCGGATGACGGCTCAGCGCGGCCCGGCACCGGTCATAGAAAATCCTGATATTTTCAACCTCGTTGTAACATCCGGTCGCGATACTGATGACTTTGCGTTTTTCCATAACCCCTCGCTTTTTGCGTCAGGCGCCGCTTCCGCGGCCGCGCTCCGCGAATTCCCGGATGCAGCCGGCCATATAATCCATTTTTTCAGCATTCATGCCCGGATAAAGACCGA
>JAZRUY010000205.1:0-3765 GCA_045598845.1 Victivallaceae bacterium | reverse complement strand
CTCGCCCGGGCGCGGCGCCAGCGTGGAATCGCCGATCAGCACCAAGTCGGCCGCGCCGGACTTTTGCGTTCCATGCGCGGAAGCGGAGTGGCGCTTTCAGTGCTGCTGCCGATCGTGAACCGGGCGGAAAACACGGAATCGGTGAACCGCTGGGCCGCGGCGGAATCGCATGACGGCATTTTTTCTTTAGGTTCGGTATTGCCTTCCGATCCTGATGCCGTCGCCGCCTTGGAGCGTTTGGCGGCATCCGGAGTCAAGGGGATAAAATTTCATCCCGAATATCAGCAAATAGATTTTGAGGATGAACGGCTTTTTCCGGTTTGGCGCAAATGCGGTGAATTAAACCTTTTTGCGGTTATTCATTGCGGCTGGGATGTGATGTTCAATCCGCCGTGGCGGGCATCGCCGCTGAAGATACTGAAGTTTCACCGCCGTTTCCCGCGGCTGCGCATAGTGGCTGCGCATCTCGGCGGCATGAAAATGTGGGACGATGTGGAAAAATATCTGACCGGCGAGGATATAATTTTTGATACCGCGTTTACCGCTCCGGATATAATCAGCGCGGAGCAGTTGCTGCGGATCATCCGCCGTCACGGACCGGAAAAAGTATTGTTCGGCTCCGATACGCCGTGGCACCTTCAGAGCGAACAACTGGATTTTATCTGCTCTCTGCCGCTCGGAAATGATGAACGCGGCGATATTCTGGGCGGTAATGCGGCGCGTTTACTGGGTATCTGAACCGGATCACATCCAGTTCCCGTTGAAATTAAATTCCATGGTTTCACCGGCATTCCAGCCCGTTCCGGAGAGATCGTAGAAATCCGCCGCGCCGGCAATTCTCGGCACCGACATCGTTTTAGCGCAGAATACCCGGGTGAGATGTTCCGCCTTTACATGTTCGACGGTGAATTCGTTGCCGCGGCTGTCTTTGATCCGGCCGGTAACCTCTGTTCCGGCCCGTGTGGTGAGTACCGCCGGGCGGCCGTAGCGGTACAGTTCCACCGGTACGGGGGATTTTTTTATCAGCGCCTCGATATCCTCCCGCTCCATTTCTATATGCGCCATGACCATGGTTACACCGAATTGCTCCTGCAATTCCAGCGCCGCCTGCGAATTGCAGACCGGCAGCGGCGATGATGCTTTTACCGTCTCCTGATCCCGGTAATCCGACAGCAGCCTGAATCCGTATAAAGAAGTTACCCGGAACCGTTTTATGCCGGCCGTATAAGCGGCTTTTATCGCTTTGCGGAGAGCCGGCAATGATTTTTCGGGGCAGAAATCCGGGAGTACCGCTTCGGAACAGAGTTTGTTGACGGAATAGACTCCGGCGGCGCGGACGGCTTTACGGTTGGCCGGCACCGCTCCTCCGGGAACACAAAGGACCGTTTCCGGACCGGTGTTCCCGTTAAAACCCTGTTGCGCCGAATAATCGGCCAGGAAACTCTGCATTCCGGCTGCCGATTCCCTGAATACGCTGCCCGGCGCGGTATGCGCGGCCGCGAATTCCCAGAAAGATTTGCGCAGCCGCTTCAGTTCGGCCGCCGGCACGAAATAATCTCCCCTGATATCCGCGGAGAATGCGCCGATGCGGAAGGCGCAGTTGCCTCTTTCCGCGAATCCCGCGGCGAGATACTGTTCATCCGCCGGGTGTTTTTCCGCGGCGGCTAAATTGACACCGGCCTCCCAGTCCGGGCACGGTGCGTTGAGCACCTTTATCCGGCAGACGTCAGCGGTGAGTTCCAGATGCAAATCCAGTTTTTCACGCACCGGCGGCAGCGCGGCTATTCTGCGGCTGTAATCCGGAAAATTTTCCCCGATTTTATAAACCAGCGAACCGAAGGCGACCGGTTTATCGCACAGCACCGTTACTGTCTGTCCCGGGCTTACCCTTTTTGAGCCGCTTTTGCCGACAAACATTCTGGTAACGGTTACCGCCGGACCTTCATCTCCCGAGGCAGGCTGTATTCTCAGCCTGTCTCCCAGCAGCAGTTTGTGCGAAGTGGTGAATGTGAATCCGTTATCCAGCAGTCCGGAGACTTTCCCGCAAAACATTCCGGCTGCTCCGAGCGTTTTGTGAACGAGCAGGGAACGGGCTGAATCTTCGGTGCAATATCCTTCCGACCAGTGCCGGCCGCAACTGCGCGAGAGTATCGCTCTCGCTTCTCCGAGCCGCCCGCGGAAAGTTTTTTCATCCGGGGCGTCCAGCAGCATACGGTAAGCCGATACCGTGCTGAGCACATAATCCGGTTGACGCAGCCGTCCTTCGATTTTCAGCGAAGCCACTCCGATACCGCGCAGCACCGGCAGTTTTTCCGCCAGACATAAATCCTGAGGCGAAAAGAAGAATCCGTTGCCGCGCTCCGAAAAATACCGCCGCCGGCAGGGCTGCTTGCATTTTCCGCGGTTGCCGGAGCATCCTCCCAGCACGCTGGAAAAATAACATTCTCCGGATAAAGAGGCGCACAAGGCGCCGTGGACGAATACTTCCAGTTCCAAATCTGTGTCTTTTTTCACCGCGGCGATTTCCCCGAAAGTCATCTGGCGCTCCAGCACCACCCGCGAAAGCCCGAGACTGCGGGCTATTTTCAGCCCGGCGGAGTTGTGAAATCCCATCTGGGTGGAAGCGTGCAGCGTCAGTCCGGGAAAATACTTCCTGGCGATGCGGATCAGCCCGATATCCTGCACCAGCAGCGCATCCGGACCGGCTTCCGCCAGCAGCGCGAGCGTTTCCACCGCTTCCGGTAATTCATTTTCCCGGATGAGAGTATTGAAAGTAACGTAGAATTTTTTACCGATCCGGTGAGCGTGTTCTATCATCTGCGCCATCACCCGGGGGGTGAAGTTCTCGCCGCGTTCCCGGGCGTTGAATTTCGCCAGCCCGGCATAGACCGCGTCCGCTCCGGCATCGTAGGCCGCCAGTGCGCAGGCCGGACTGCCTGCGGGAGCGAGCAGTTCCACCGGCCGGCTGAAGTTTTTATCTGCGGGCATTTTGATTCCTTTTCTTTGAGAGCGCCGCGCCGCCGCTTATTCAAGCCTTATCCGCGGATCCGCCCAGGCATAGGCCAGATCGGTGATCAGATTTATCGCCACGAAGAGCATTGCGCTGACCACCACCAGCGCCTTGAGCAGTTGCAAATCCGAATTGTACAGCGCGTCCACTCCGGCGAATCCCAGCCCGGGAATTCCGAAGAAGGATTCCAGCAGCAGACTGCCGGTAAAGAGGAACGGCAGCGCCGCTCCCGCGCGGGTGATAATGTGCAGCGCCGCATTGCGCAGCAGGTGTTTGCCGTATATTTTCACCGGGGGAAGACCTTTCGCTGCGGCGGTGCGCAGATATTCCTTGCCGTTTTCATTGACGAATACCGTGCGGTAAAATCGCGCGTTGCCGCCGATGCCGGAAATGATTCCCGCCAGTACCGGCAGCGCCAGATAGCGGATACCGCCGAATCCCCATACGGGGAACAGATTGCAGGTATAGCCGAGATACCATTGCGCGAAAATGATGATCACCAGATAACTGATGCTCATACCGGCCACGCTGACCAGCATCAGCGTCCGGTCCTGCCATCCGTCCTTATACGCCGCGGCAATCAGTGCGAACGCTATTCCGAACAGCAGTTCCCCGGCGAACACCGGCAGCATCAGCGCCAGACTCGGCCCGACACTGCGGGCGATGATATCGCTGATTTTTTCTCCGGTGATGATAGTGCGGCCGAAATTCAGAAAACGGAAATACGGGAATTCCCTTTGTATTGATACAACCTC
>JAZRUY010000204.1:0-7515 GCA_045598845.1 Victivallaceae bacterium | reverse complement strand
TTTCCGCCACTTTGGCGGCGGCGGGTTTCTTGCGCCCGGACAGTTCATTGCGGGCCTGAGCCCCCCGGCGGCGGCGCTCCTGGGCGCTCATCTGCGGAGCGGAAGCGCCGGCCTTGACCGCGGCAGCGGCGGGCGCGCTCTCGATATTCCGCAGATTCAATGCGGCCGACTTTTCAAGATAATAGTCGTAGTTGCCGAAATACTTGCGGATGTGCGGAGTTTCCATGGCGATGACTGTGGTGGCGGTATTGCGCACGAATTCGATATCGTGGCTGACCATGCACACCGTGCCCTTGTAATCCCGGATGGCCTGCTGGAGCAGTTCACGCGCCGCGATGTCCAGGTGGGTGGTAGGCTCGTCCAGCACCAGCAAATTGGGCGGATTCACGAAGATGCGGGCGAACAGCAGCCGGATTTTCTCGCCGCCCGAAAGCACCCCGCAGGGCTTCTCCGCGTCATCCCCGGAAAAGCCGAAGGAGCCGAGCACATTCATCAGCCCGGCGGTGGTGGCGGCGGGCGGCAGGTTGCCGCGCACCGCGTCGTACACTGTCTGCTCCGGAGTGAGCAGATCGGCGAACTCCTGCGACTGGTATCCGATCACGGTGTGGTGTCCCTGCACCACTCGGCCGGACAGCGGCTTGAGCATGCCGACCAGCAGTTTCAGGAAAGTGGTCTTGCCCATGCCGTTGAAACCGATGAAGGCGATCTTGTCGCCGGCGTCGATATTGAGCGACACATTTTCCAGAATATTGCGCGAAGCGTCGTAGCCGAAGGTAACATCCTCGAACCGCGCCGCCTCGGTTCCGCCGTCCGGCGGCTCCGGGAAGCGGATGCGCCCCTGATAGCCGAGCGAATCCGGCAGTTCCACATCTTCGATTTTGTCCAGCGCCTTCTGCCAGCTCTTGGCGCTGGCCGCCTTGGAACTTTTGGCGCGGAAGCGATCGATGAGTTTTTCCAGATGCTCCTTGCGGCGGTCGGTGTTGCGCTTGGCGGATTCCAGATTCTGCATCCTTGCCTCGCGCTCGCGCACATAGCAGTCGTAGTTGCCCTGATAGAGAGTCGCCCGGCCGGCGTTGATTTCCACCGTGGTGGCGGTGAGCCGGCGGAGCAGGAAACGGTCGTGCGAGATGAGCAGCAGGGTGCCGCTGAATGATTTCAGGAATTTGCACAGCCATTCCACCGCCGGTATATCCAGATAGTTGGAGGGCTCGTCCAGCAGCAGGATGTCCGGTCGGCTGATCAGGGTGCGCGCCAGCGCCGCCCTCATCCGCCAGCCGCCGGAAAAGTCGCTGAGAGGTCGTTTGAATTCCGCTTCCGCGAAGCCGAGGTTGCTCAGCGCCTTGCCGGCCTCGACATCCAGGCGGTAACTGCCCAGATGCTCCACCGCCGACTGGAGTTCTCCGTGGCGCTGCAGCAGTTTATCCGTATCGCCCTCTCCGGCGGCAAGCCGCTCCTCGATGGCATGAAGTTCGGCGGTCATCGTCCGCAGTTCCGAAATAGCGTCGGCGGTAAACTCCAGCAGGCTCCGGGAAGTTCCGGCATCGATCAGATGCTGCTGCAGAATACCGATGCGCATGCCCTTGGGCAGCACCACTTCGCCACGGTCCGGCTCCAGTTCGCCGGTAATCAGTTTGAACAGCGTGCTCTTGCCCGCCCCGTTGGGGCCGACTATCCCCATACGGTCCCCGGTATTGACCATGAAATTCACCTTTTCCAGCACCGGTTCGCCGGAAAAGAATTTACTCACATTCTGAAAATCTATCATCAGGTTATTTCCTGTATTTCATCCGTAAAACTAACGTCCGGCCGGATTCTCGGCGGCGGGGTACTCCAGCACGAACCGGAAACCGACATCCTGACCGCCGGTAGTCTGATCGCCGCCGGAGGAGAGCAGAGCAGATTCCGGCGGCGAGGCATAGGAGCCGCCGAGTACGGTGAACATGCCTCCGCGGTGATCCCCGGTCATCTCGCGGAGATTGCCGTTGAGATCCATAACCCCGAAAGGCGAGCAGTCGGCCTTGAAACTGCCGGCCGGCGCTCCGAACGGATAGGCCGCGCGCTGCGCACTGTCGCTGAGCAGCGCCCGTCCGGCGATATATTCATTGCCCCATACGTAGGCGCGCCGGTCCACTCCCCGCGCCGCCTTCTGCCATTCCTCCGGCTCCGGCAACCGGCAGACCAGACCGGTCCGTTCGCCGTACCAGCGGCAGAAACGGCGCGCCGATTCATAACCGATTCCGAAGACCGGCTGTTCCGGAACCAGACCGCCGTTCAATTTGCCGGAGTCATCCCACAACGGAGCGACCACGCCGTCCGGCATCGTCATATAACCGGTGTGCGCCGGACGCTCTTCCGGCGGCAGCGACAGCCAGAATTCCAGATACCGGCCGACCGTCACTTCGTATTTGGAGATCATGAACGGCTTTTCCACCGCCAGCCCTGCGCCGGGCACCGTGCTGCCGTACTTGATATTGCTGCCCGGCACCGCACAGACCTCATCCGGCAAACCGAGCGGCACCCGGAAAGTGAATTCCGAATCCCCGGATATGGCGGAGCGGACCGGGAAACGGTAACTTCCGCCGGAAACGGTAACCTCCGCCGTATATACTCCGGCGGTTATTTTCAGCGTCAGCGGCAGAACCCCCCGGGCCTCCTCGTTTCCGGCATCATCGAACAGAACCAGCGGCAGACCGGCATCGCCGCGGACAGTCAGCCGGCCGGTGCCGGAATTGATTCTGCGCACCATATCGGCGAACATCGGATCCCGCTCCATCGCGGCGTTGAAAAGCCGGTTCCAGCGGATCCGCATATTCTGCATCCGGCGGCGCAACTCATCGTCATCGCCGCTCAGCATCTCCAGCCGCAGCAGTTTTTTGAAGATATCGGCGGCATTTTCCATCCGCCGGTCGCCGGAGCAGCGGCTGATAAACTCCAGCGCGGCATGATACAGATTACGGGTTTCATCGGTTTTAAACACGATATCCTTTTCCACTACTCCGCCGGCCATACGGCTCCGGCGGCCGCCTTTCGGCAACCGGCCGATACGGTTGAGCAGATAAGCGTTGCCGGCATTGCCCTGCTCGTAGCAGTAATCCGCAATGCTCAGCCAGGCGGCATCCGCGGCGGACGCTTCCTTGAGCAGATACCACCGGTAACCCAGCAGTGTCAGCACCGCCGCAGCCAGCACCACCGGAACCGTCGGATGACGCATGACGAATTTCATGAAACGGTAAACCGGATTCGGAGAGTAGGCCCGGACCGGAAAATCATTCAGATAATTGCGGATATCCTGAAGAATTTCCCCCACATCGGCATAGCGCATGAACGGATGCGGCGCCATCGCCTTGCGGCAGACCGCCTCCAGTTCCCGCGGGACATCCACTCCACGCGGAGCGGCACGCCGTACCGGTTTGATGCGTCCGCGCAGCGCCTGCCCGGCCACCTCGTCGCGGCTCGCGCCGGGGAACGGAGAAACGGAACGGACCAGAATTGTATAAAGAATCGCGCCCAGGCTGTAAATATCGGTGGAAATACCGGGAACGGCGCGCCCTGCGAGAAGCTCCGGAGCCATGAATGCGGGAGTGCCGCCGGTTTCCTTTTCCGGTACGGCGGCATCGGATTCGGCATCGGCAAAAGGCTGTTCGTAGTCCTGACGCATCTCATTGTCGTTAGTGCGGTCGATGTCCTGCATATAGCGGGCCATACCCCAGTCCATCACCATGATCTCGCCGTAATCACCCACCATTATATTGCCGGGTTTGAGATCGCAGTGGATGATGCCGCGGCTGTGGGCGAACGCCGCCGCATTGCAGATTCCGATGAAGATTTCCAGCAGCCGCACCAGCGGATATTCTGCGGTATATTTTTCATCCTTCATCCGCAGTTTCTTCAGGATAAACTGCAGCGTCACACCGTGGATGCGCTCCATGGTGAAATAGACTCCGGCGTCTTCAAACACGCCGAGCCGGTGCACCGGCACCACATTGGGGTGACCGATTCTGGCGGTTATGCGCGCCTCGCGGACAAAGCGTTTCACCTGTTCTTCGCGGTTGCGGTACTGCGGGCGCAGTACTTTAAGCGCCACTTCGCGGTTCAACCCCGGCTCTTTCACCGAAAACACCGCTCCGATACCGCCGATTCCGATCGCCGCGATATCCTTCATACCCGCCAGTCTGTCCTCCGGAGTCATACCCAGCGCCCGCCGCAGCGAGCCTGCATCGCGGTCGCCGCAGCCGCCGCCGGTGTCGCAAACCACGGTGGCATCGGGATCTTCCGTAAAAACGGACAACTTTTTATCTTCTTCTGTTTCCATTACTGTCTGAAAACACCGGGAGATTGCGTTAATGTTAAATTAAACAGCAACGCCGCTTGCGAGCGGCGTTGCCCGGTTTCAAATTTCTGCCGCCCCGCCGTTATTTAGCGGTGCTCAAATCACGGACCTTGTCACCGAATTCCTGATAGTACTGAGCACCTTCCGGACGGGTAATTCCGATCTGTCCGGCTCCGTTCCAAGTGAATCCGGGGCGGAAAAGATAGCATTTCGCCTGCTGTTTGCGGCCGGTGATGCCGTTGCTTTCGCTCTCGACCACCACCCCGACAAAATCCCCCTGTTTGGTCATCACAAAATCCCCCGGCTCGGCTTTGAGTTCACTGCCGGACGCCCGGGAATTACGGATATACAACGCCGGAATTTCTCCGGACAAATCCAGCGAGCAGCGGTCATCCAGCGGCGCCGATTCCTTGCCGAAACTGCCGGTCTTGAAGAGAAACAGATTTTCCAGTCCGCGCTGACGCAGCGTATCCGAATCGATCACCTCCAGCGGCTCGCGGCCGTTGACCTTGTTGAAGACGAAAGCCTCCAGCCGCGGTTCCCCCGGCACTATCGTTATCGGCTGGGAAAGCGCGGTATCGCCGCCGTTGCCGTCCGGCATCGTCAGACGGTAATCGAGCCGGATGACTTTGGTAAAACCGGTCCGACCGGCATCGCCGCCGAAAATATTGTCGCGGTAACCGAGCAGCGCCTCGCGGCCGCCCAGACGGATCACCGGCAGATAGGACTGACGGCTGAGCGTACGGTTGCGCACTATCCCGTCTTCGGCGATATCCAGTGAAAGCCTGACCACCGATGCGCTGTAACGCTTGAGCAGATCATTGCGCAGTTTGGCTTCGGCGGCATCAAGCTGAGTCTGTGCGACCTCCAGTCTGGCATTGGCTGCTTCCGCCCTGCCTTTGGCTTCCACGGAATCCTTTTCCGCAATGCCGAGTTTCGCCACCAGACGGTCGCGCTCGTCTTCAACCGATTTCAGTTTGCCGTAAAGCGCGGAGCGCTCGCTGACCACGTTTTTGACCATTTCCTCGGCCGCTTTGCTCTGGCGCAGCGCCTCATCGCGCTGAACTTCCGCGGCGAAACGCAGTTTCTGCTCCCGGTTGAATTTGCCCACCGCATCCGCCAGTTCACGGTCGGAAGTGTTCAACTTGCCTTTGGCATAGGCCAAATCGCTTTCGAGCGCTCCGGTGCGGCGACGGGCTTCTTCCAGTTTTTTCAGCTCCCTGGTCAGGTTTTCCTGCACCAGACGCAATTCAGCCTGACTGGCGGCCAGATTTTCCCGGGTGGTACCCAGTTCTTTACCGGTTGTATCCAGCTGACGGCCGGCGGTTTCAAGCTGCGCGGATTTTTCCAGCAAATCCTTCTCTGCGGCGCTCAACTGCTGCCGCGTCGCGGCATAAGAAGCCGAAACTTCGCGGAATTCAGTTTCCAGTTTATCCGAACGCCGCGAAAGCTCCTCGTTGCGCATATCGCTGATCAAACGGCTGCGCAACTCATTGTTGAGCTGCTCGCGCAACTCCTCGGCGCTCAACTGTTTGGCATTGCGCGGAGTAAGCCGCATCTGTTCTTCCAGATTACCGCTTTTGACCATCAGATCAGCCAGTTCCCCGGTAAGCTCGTGCAACTCGGCGCGCTGCGACTCGGTCATATCGCCGCCGTTGTTCTGAGCAGCCAGCAGTTGCTCGCGCCGCTCCGCCAGCGCATCGCGCCGCGCCCGCAATTCACCGAGAATGGTTTCCGTGGTCTGCTTGTCAAGCTGCACTCCGATATTGCCGCCGGTCCCCGGCGACACCGCGGTCATCATGGAGAGCATGGCGCTGACCAGAAAATCGCATATCACAATCAACAGGGATTTATTCACTTTGCCGGCTCCGTTTACTTATTGAGCAACTGTTTACGGTAGGGATAGAGCAGGATCAGCCGCAGGAACAGACTGAAAATGATACCGATGAGGGTCGAACTGTAAGCGATGAGCCGGCTGCCCTGCGGAGTATAGTTAAGCACCAGAAATCCGGCGATGGTGCCGAAGAGACCGACATACAACGGGATATCGAAGAAAATCTCGGTGTTGTCGAGTTGCCTGAGTTTGGCGGAGGTATCGCCGGCGCCGGCCTTAACTCCGGCGACCGCCAGCCATGCGGCGATAAAGGCCACGAACTGCAAAGCGGTGATTACGGAGAAAATCAGCATCGAAACCCGGCCGGAAAACGCACTGTCCATCACCGCCACGGTAGCTTCGCCCGGAGCCGCTTCGCCCAGCACCGGCTGCTGACCGGCGTTGCAGAAAAACGCGCGCACGGCATCATTGCCGCTGAACAGACAATTCATCCACCACACGAACGCGGCGCCCAGCGCCACTGCGACAATCGCGATAATCACTCTGACTTTTCCGTTTTTCATTTTCTTACTCCTCCACAGTTTATAAATTTTCCGCCCCCGCCGCAAATCATGGAATCAAAATTCCCGAAACCGCATTCCGGCTGAATCCACAGCGCTTCGGATAAAGCGCCCAGGCACGTCTCCCTTAAATTTACATTACATAACAATACAATCAGAAACCGGTATATGCAATAGGCGGACAAAACAGATTTTTCAATAAAAAACCGAACGGGGAACTATTTTCCGCCGCCGTCCATCCGCAAAAAATCCCGGGTACGAGCACATTGCGGACAATCAATGACCTGTTCCGGGCTGCCGGCTTCAACGACACTGCCGCCGGCCATGAACACCACCTGATCAGAAACATTGCGGGCAAAATCTATCTCATGGGTGACAATCACCATGGTCATCCGCTCTTCGGCCAAATTCCGGATGACTTTGAGAACTTCCGCGGTAAGCTCCGGATCCAGTGCCGAAGTGGGTTCATCAAAAAAAAGAACCTCCGGCTTCATCATCAACGCTCTGGCGATGGCTACCCGCTGCTGCTGACCGCCCGACAATTGATACGGATATGCCTTTTCCCGGCCGGATAGCCCCATTTTGGCCAGACACGCCAATGCTTCATCCTCAGCTTCCTGTTTATTGCGCCCGCCGATGCGGACCGGAGCATCCGTCAGATTTTTAAGCACGGAATAGTGCGGAAACAGATTGAAATTCTGAAATACCAGACCGAATTTCCGGCGCGCCTGCTTCAAGACGGAATTTTCCGCATAACCGCGAGCATCGCAAACCGTCAAGTCGCCGTAACG
>JAZRUY010000203.1:0-2698 GCA_045598845.1 Victivallaceae bacterium | reverse complement strand
ATATTCAGGCCGAAGCGGCTGGGCAGCGGCGCGGAAATCATTCCCTGCCGGGTTGTGGCGCCGACCAGAGTAAAATGAGGCACTTTCAACCGCACCGACCGCGCGCCCGCCCCCTGCTCCAGCATGATATCGATAAAAAAGTCCTCCATCGCGCTGTAAAGATACTCTTCGACCGCCCGGTTGAGCCGGTGTATCTCGTCAATGAACAGCACATCCCCTTCGGCCAGCGATGTAAGCAGACCCGCCAAATCCCCCGGTTTCTCTATCGCCGGACCGCTGGAACTTTTCAGCCCCGCGCCGCGTTCTTCCGCGATAATATAAGCCAGTGTGGTTTTTCCCAGCCCGGGAGGACCGCAAAGCAGAATATGCTCCAGCGCCTCATCGCGTTTTTTTGCCGCCGCCACAAACAGCTCCAGCCGCTCTTTAACGGAATCCTGACCGGGAAAATCGGCGAAACGCAACGGACGCAGCGTGTTTTCCTTGACCGGATCGCGCCGGTTCAGAGCGGAAGTGATAAATCTTTCTTCACCCATAAATCAATCCTGCCGTACAACGGGCGGAACGCTTGTTTTTTGCCTGCCGCCGTGCTATAATAAGTTCCATTATCAAGCAAAAGATAACCCGTTCAGGCATAAAAGTCCAACTTTATTTGACAGGATTCACATTGTCCCAGAAAGGATCTTCCAGATGTTCGATACCGCAGCAGCAAGATTGACAGCCGATACAGTGAGAATGCTTTCCGCCGATGCGATTCAAAAGGCGCGTTCAGGACATCCGGGCACTCCGCTCGGATGCGCTGATTTCGCGGTGGCGCTGTGGAGCGAGTATTTGCGGTTCAATCCCGTCAATCCGGAATGGATCGGAAGGGATCGTTTTGTACTTTCAGCCGGCCACGGCTCCATGCTTGCGTACAGCCTTCTGCATCTGTTCGGCTGCGGTTTGAGCATCGAAGATCTGAAATCGTTCCGGCAGTGGGGCAGCCTCACCCCGGGACATCCGGAATACGGACTGACCGCCGGAGTGGATATCAGCACCGGGCCGCTGGGCAGCGGGTTCGCTTCCGCGGTGGGCATGGCGGTGGCTGAACGGAGATTCCGCGCGATAACCGGTCTGGACAAAAGCGGTCTGCCGGAAAACCGGATATTCGTGATTTGCGGCGACGGATGCCTGATGGAAGGAGTTTCCTATGAAGCAGCCGCGCTGGCCGGGCATTTCAAGCTGAGCGAACTGATAGTATACTACGACTGCAATGCCGTCACCATCGAGGGAAGCACGGAAATCACTGATGACGAAGATGCCGGCAAACGCTTTGAAGCCTGCGGATGGCGGGTTATTCAAGTCCAAAACGGCAACGATATAGAACAGTGCGGCGCCGCATTATCCGAGGCGGTTAAATCCGACGGACGGCCGACTATAATCATCGGGCGCAGCGTTATCGGGTACGGTGCTCCCAACAAGCAGGGAAAAGCCTGCTGCCACGGTGAACCGCTCGGTGACGAGGAGCTGGAAGCCCTAAGGTGTAATTTAGGTATGCCGGAACCGTTTACCGTGCCGGAAAAAGTCAGGAAATACTGCGCGGAGATCAGGGAACGCAAAATCGCCGGCGCCGCCGCATGGGAAAAACAATACCGAGGCTGGCTGGAGGAACACAGCGGCGCGGCGAAACTAATCCGTGATTTCATCACCAAACCGCTGCCGGATGATTTGGAGCGGCAATTCATGCAGGCGGCAGTCACAGGAAAACCGGCCGCCACCCGCGCCAGTTCCGGGGCGGTGCTGCAGAAAGCGGCCGAACTGGTGCCGGCGCTTTTCGGCGGCGCCGCCGATCTCGGGCCGTCCACCAAGAGCCTGATCAAAGGCGAAAGCGATTTTTCCGCTGACAATCCCGCCGGAAGAAACCTGCATTTCGGAGTGCGGGAAATGGCGATGGGAATGTTCGCCAACGGCATGGCTCTTAACGGGAATTCCCTGCCCTACTGCTCGACTTTCTTCGTGTTTTCCGATTACATGAAACCGGCCATCCGGCTGGCCGCGATGCAGAAACTGCACGAGATTTACATTTTCACCCACGACAGTTTCTATGTGGGGGAAGACGGTCCGACACATGAACCGGTCGAACAGCTCTCCATGCTCCGCAATATCCCAGGTTTGACCGTGATACGCCCCGCGGAAGCACACGAAACCGCACAGGCATGGGCGGCGGCGCTGCGTGCAAACGGCCCGGTGGCGCTGATTCTTACCCGGCAGGAAGTCAGACCGTACAGCGATGACATCGCCGCCCGCGCCGATGTGAGCAAGGGGGCGTTCATACTTGAAGACGATCCGGATTTCGAAAGCAACCGCCATGCCTGCGAATGCGGCGATGAGCCGGGATTCGATATGATTCTGATCGCCACCGGTTCAGAGGTCAATCTGGCGCTGGATACGGCGGCGCTGCTGCGGCGGAAAGGTTTGAAGATCCGGGTAGTTTCGATGCCGAGCCAGGAGTTGTTCATGGCTCAGAGCGAGGAATACCGGCAGTCGGTTATTCCGGACGGGTTCAGCGCCATTGTCACCATTGAAGCGGGATGCACCGCCGGATGGCACAGATTCGCCGGCAAATACGGTCTCACCGTCGGGATAGACCATTTCGCCGCCTCGGCGCCGGCTAAAGTGCTGGGGGAAAAAATCGGTTTCACCCCGGAAGGTGGGCTGAAAA
>JAZRUY010000202.1:0-2059 GCA_045598845.1 Victivallaceae bacterium | reverse complement strand
TACAGTTCGAGATAGGTGTGCATGTTCTTCAGGTTGGACGCGCACTTGATGCTCTGCGCCTTCTCCTTGGCGCTCTGCAACGCGGGGAGCAGGATCGCGGCCAGAATCGCGATGATCGCAATGACCACGGACGGGCGGACAACGGAATTCCTTCGCCGTTGCCTCCGGCCCATCCACTATATTTATAAATTTACGGTTCACCCTGAATCGGGCGGACGCAAATCATTTCAATCATCTTCAACAGAAAGGAAAAGAAAGATGAAGGCGATTATTTATGCCAGACAGAGCAGCGGCTCCGATGATTATTCGGAATCGGTGGAACAGCAGCTGATCAATTGCCGGAGGCTGGCGGAGGAGGAAAAATTGACCGTTATCGGGGAATTCACCGACCTGAACACCTCCGGAAAAACTTATCCCGCCGGAGCCGAACATATCGCCGAACTGGACATCGCTTACCGGCGCTGGTTCGCGGAACAGACTTCCGGCAAAATGTTCCGGACCGGCCTGGGAGCCGCGCTTCGGATGCTGGATCAGACGGATTATCTGCTTGTGGATGATATAACCAGGTTGTACCGGCCGCTGACCCGCAGTTTTCTGGAGCAGTACATAGATCAGAAGCTCGATACCTTCAAAGTGCGGGTGTGGGCGGTGAAGGGCGGAGTGGTGAATGTCAGCGATTTCGGCGATGCGCTGGTCAATACACTGCAGGCGCGCATCAATGACAATCAGATCGCGATTCAGCGGCGCAAAGCCATGGATGCCTTCAAGACCATGCGGGATTCCGGCTTTCTGCCCAACGGCGGACGAATGTTCGCCGCGGTGCGGCAGGGCAAAAGAAAACTTGCCTTCGACAAACGGCTGACCGGAGTCGTCCGGCATATTTATGACTCCGTCTGCGCCGGAGAACCGTACAACCGGATCATACGCGGTATAAATTCGGAATATGCGGAACTGTTCCGGGGGCGGTTTTACCGCAGCCGTTTTTTCAGCATCGCCAGACAGCCGCTGTACTGCGGGCTGATGTACAATTCAGCCGGAGATTTGATTCCCTGCCGCGAACTGATTTCGCCGCCGCCGGTAGAAGAAACTCAATGGCGCGAGGTACAGCGCATACTGTCGGAGCCGCGGGCGCCGAAATACCGGCGCGGCTGGAAAAAACCTTTATTCAGCGGTATGCTCCGCTGCGGTCACTGCGGCGCCCGGCTGTCGCCCGGCAAAGATCACGGCAACCGGATTTATTTCTGCCAGAACCGGAATCTGCGCGATGATCCCGGATGCCTCTCGCGCATCGCGCTGTACCGCCGCCGGGGCCGCGGTCTGGCGGATGCGGTGGCGCCGCTGCTGCTTTTGGACCTGCTGGATGAGTGCGCGGCGGCGGAACCGGCCGGGACCGCATTGCCGCTGCAGGAAATTCTGGACCGGTTGCCGGGGCGGTCGCCGGATTCGCTGTGGAGCGAAGAAGAATACCGCCGCCGTCTGCCGCGTGCGGTTGAGCGTATAATAATTTTTTCCGACCGGGTGGAAATTATCACCCGCTACGGTACGATAACCCTTCCGCGCGATACGGATTCCAACCGGCGCAACCTGCCGGAATGCCGTATAAGAGTGCTGAAAGGCACCAAAAAAATTGAAAATTCAAAAAAAATCCGGATTTTTTATTATAACCGCAAGCCAATGTGTTATTCATATAAAATATTGGAAACCAAATACATACAAATAATTTTCCCCGATGTTGACAAAAAAAATCCGGAATTTTCCGGCCATAAGTGATGTTTTTTTTATTTTTACTCTTGTCATCCGGAAAAAAATATCGTACAATTACAGTGTGCCACGGGATGTGAGCACAAAAAAACAGGTAAATTCCTTGTCAGGTGACAGGAAAAAACAAACCAAAGAAAGGTTCCAAAATGAAAAAGAGTTGCTTTACTCTGATCGAGCTGCTCGTGGTCATTGCGATTATCGCGATTCTGGCCGCGATCCTGCTCCCCGCGTTGCAGAGCGCCAAGGAGAAGGCGCAGAGCATCAAGTGCGCGTCCAACCTGAAGAACATGCACACCTA
>JAZRUY010000201.1:0-1399 GCA_045598845.1 Victivallaceae bacterium | reverse complement strand
CATTTACGACCTCGGATTCCTGGGCGAAATGCCGGGTCTGACGATTCTCGCCGCGCGGAGCGGGGCCGAGCTGGCCGCGATGTTCGACTACGCCTGCCGGCTCGGTTCTCCGGCGGTACTGCGCTACCCGCGCGGAAAATCGCCGTTTCAGGATTACGCGGTTCCGCCGGTGGTTGCCGGCAAAGCGGAGATACTCTGTCCCGGCGACGGCGTTTCCCCGGTCATCTGGGCTTCCGGCGCGGAATGTTCCACTGCATTGGAAACGCGCCGCCTGCTCGGTTGCGACTGCGCGGTGATCAACGCCAGGTTCATCCGTCCTTTCGATGCGGAAACCGCCCGCGCTTTCGGCGCCGGACGGCTGAATGTCTCGATAGAAGACCATGTCGTGCCGGGCGGACTGGCTTCCGAACTTTCCGGCGCGCTCGGCGGAGTTGCTTCCGGAATCCTGAATTTCGGCTGGCCGTCCGGCCGGATTATCACTCACGGCCGTATTCCGGAGCTGCGCCGCCGATACGGTCTGACTCCCGGGCAAATCGCCGCGGATATCGCTTCCGCGCTGCGCTCCCCGGCGGAGAAAAAATAATATCCTCCCGGATTTATAGATTATAATTCCGTAAAACATTGATTTGCAGCGCATACGGTGCTATATTATAATTTATCGTGCCGCGTGCCGGGTGGTCCGCGGTTGCAGTAAAATATCAACAGTTCAACCAAAAAGAAAAAAACAAAATGTCTGAAGAAAAAAATTTCGCCGAAGAAAATTTTCTGGATTTCAGCGGTATGCCCGAGTCGATGGACGAGCTGCTGCAGGGAACCGAAAGCAAGAAGAACATTTCCCGCGGTAAACTGGTCGAAGGAACCATTATCCGTAAAGACAGCGACTGCGTGCTGGTGGATATCGGGTTCAAGGCCGAGGGGCGCATCCCGTCCACTGAGTTCATCAAGTTCGACGAGGTGAACGTCGGCGATAAAATCGAAGTTTTGCTCGAAGAGATAGAGAACCGCAACAATATGCCCGAGTTGAGCTATGAAAAAGCCAACGCCATGAAAGCCTGGGAACGCATTTCCGGCGAGTACGGCGAGGGTCATGTGGTAACCGGTTTCTTCCAGCGCCGCGTCAAGGGCGGCGTGATGGTGAACATCGAGGGTTTCTTCGCTTTCCTGCCGAATTCCCAGATCGATGTTTCCCAGGTCAATGTGGATGATTACATCGGCAAGGAATTCGAAGTCAAGATCATCAAGATCAATCCGGAACGCCGCAATATCGTGGTGTCGCGCCGCGAACTGCTCCTGGAATCCATGCACGAGCGCCGCAGCCAGCTGCTGGCCGAGATGCAGGTCGGCGAACTCCGCACCGGCAAAATCAAGAACCTCACCAGTTTCGGCGCGTTCATCGATC
>JAZRUY010000200.1:0-2586 GCA_045598845.1 Victivallaceae bacterium | reverse complement strand
AATAAATTTAACATCATTCAACGAGAAGTCCGCGTCAGAAAACTTCGTACTCCATTCGGTTGTCCAGTTTCCCGGAAATTTCACCATTGATACCAGATTTTCTAATGAAACCCTGTCAGGTTTGCTAATACCGGATAATCTATCATAAAACCTCAGAATAAGAGTAGAAATTTGCAGAAGATCCAATAAACCCTTATGTTCAGGATCGTATTGGGCAGGTTTTTTTCTATACACATCCCACTCGCAAGAGATACATTCCCCTGCGATTTCCGCGATTCCGCGATCCGCAAGCGTCACTTTCAATATTTTCGGACCGTTGACTTGATCATAATTATCGTAAAACAGAGCTTTGCGTTCCGGATGATCGCAAAAAGACGGTTCTATGAAATCCATCATCGTCAACAGCAATTCACGATCGGTTTTCCAGAAAACATCAACATATTCATTTTGATCATCAGGCAATGCAACTGCTGAAACCCGCGTGGCGCTGGTTTTTATTCCAGCACCGCGAGGGGAAATATCCCGCCAATCGCAAAACGTATCGAAAGTAGTCGATTTGCCGCCCTGAAATTCTCCCACAAGAACAATCTCGAAATTGTTACGTTTCAATTTTTCCGCCACAGCGGCAAGTTCATTTTTAGTTTCATTATCGAAATCAGGACATTGGCTGACAGTTGTTTCAATCAAATCCAATAACTGATTGCGTTTCTCTTCATAAACATCAGGACTCATATGCATTATCAATCCATCCCCCCATATTCTTAATCAATTAAAGTGCCCGTTTTCGCAAATGCCGTCAGTCCGCATTTTCGCACCGCATTCAGCGCAGCAGTATGTTCCAAGCCTTTGGGCAACAGTCTTAAACTCCGCTGTTCCGGCGAATCGGATTATCTCCGCCGCCCGGCTGGCATTATACGGATGATCCTTGCCCCACAGAGTCGCGTTATGAATCCAGCCGTTAATTCCGTCAGCGTTACAAATACTTTCAAATTCTTTTATCTGTTCGCAAAACGCTTCATAGTTCACATTCTTGAGAATAGCATCCGGTCCGCCGGCGAGACGAATGATCACCTGCGCGGCACGTTTGGCACTGCCGGCATAAATCGCCGAAACACGGTCGGCGGAATATTCCGACATACGCTGCCACCGGTAAACCGCCTGTTCAAAAGCCGCAGCCGCTCCCGCAGTAACAACAGTCAATCCTCTCCCAAGAGCAGTATTCAAACCTAATTTCAAGAACAAGGCAAGGGTCGAATAACGGACATGCTTAAAAAGTATATGACCGCACTCATGCGCCAAAACAATCTTTATTTCATCAGGGGAAAAGGACTCAAGCAATCCGGAGGTCATTACAATACTGATATACTCCTCGCCGTATGTCATGGCATTCGGACAAGGATTCAACGACAAATACAATTCAGGAATTTGAGCAATTCCCAGTGTACCGCATACTTCGGTAAGCATATTATAGTACTCCGGCAGCTGCCGGGGACCGATTTTAAGATTGTATCCGATATTTTCACCGTGAATCATTTTTTCGAAGCCGCCAGTAAGAACAGCCCGGGTAACCGCTGAAAATCCAGGAAGTTTCTCCATCGCCGCTATCGCGCTACTGTCTTCAGGATGCATCAAGCTCTGCCAGTTATTGGCATTGATTTCACCGGTTCTGAAGGCAGACTTCCGTTCCGGTTCAAGAAAAGAAGGTTTATATTGTTCCTGCATAATATGAATTCCCATGTTGAATTACTGAATCCAAAATCAGAAAAGCCGAGTTTGCCAGACATTGGCAAACGCGAACAATTTATTAAAATTATTAAAAAGCAATGCCTGTCAATACACTTTCCATGGCCTTGATTTTTCGGGTATTCTCTTCGATTTGGGGAGCCGACAACATCAGCCTTCCAGTATCATTCTTTGCCGTTTCATAAGGCGCAATTCTTTCTTTGTAGATATCGGTGAAAGCGTCTTTCAATCCATTCATAATATCAGTTTTCGCCTTATCAAACTGCAATTGAATGTTTTCTAATTCGGAATTCAAAGAGTCTTTAAATGAATCAACAATGGCACTGCGGACCATTTTCATCAGTATATTGTGCGGCAGCCAATCCTTTATCACGGGTATTCTGCTCAGCAGCAACACGGCAGCTCCAACTAACAAGTTGGGGCTTAAAAGCACCGTTGTTAATACTTCAATAACTTTGATTAAAGTCGGATTAATCTTGCCCCCCCATCCGGTATTGATCACCGTTGAAAACTCAGACGAGATAGCAATCCTGCCGGCAGCCTGATCGATTTTTTCGCTGCTTTCAGTCAACAAATTTTTGATTTTTTCATTAGCCGCCGAAACACTCCCGATTACAAGTTCTTCGACTTCAGGAATTATTTCACTTACTGCGGAATCGATACGCTGTTTCATCGCTTTGACATCCGCGCATTGGCTGAATTTATTCTCGAATCGCTTGAGCAAAGAAGATTCATTATCAAACATCTTCTCGCGAATTTCACTAATTGAAGCAGAAGATATTTTATCGAATTCCGTAAACAAATTATTCTTTATTTCATGGTATTCATTATCCAAAATACGGG
>JAZRUY010000199.1:0-1848 GCA_045598845.1 Victivallaceae bacterium | reverse complement strand
GCCACCCTGATTTGGCATCGGCTCTGGCCGCCGCCGGCCTCTGAGTAAATCCAGTGACAATCTATGAGGCAGCCGTTACGTCAAGGATACCGGTTATTCGCTGGAAATAGGATCTGTACGGTGCTGATGACCAGTTTTCTTAATCCAGGAGATGGCCAAGATTGCTTGACGATGTAAAAATCCGCGCCACTCGGCGCGGTGTTTCTTTTCTTGCAAAAACTATCTGCTTTCTTGGGAGTTTTTCTATCTCTTGACCCGACCGGACGCGGATCCGTTCATCAGTGTTGTAACTTCTTCTGCGGAGATGAAGTTGTAATCTCCATGCACCGTATGTTTTAGCGCGCTGGCGGCGGGTGCGAACCGTATCGCGGTTGACGGCTCCGCCAGAGCAGGGCTTTCCAGCGCAAAAAGCAGCCCGGCGCAGAAACTGTCGGCGCCGCCGATGCGGTCGGTGATGTCGCGTATTTCGTACGGGCTGTATTCCCACTCCTCGTTCAGCGGTGCGAAATGAGCGGTGTCGTTGCCGCGGTCATAGAGCATCGCGCCCCAGTTGTTGTGATCCGCCGAGACACTTTGGCGCAGGGTTATGGCAATGTATCTCGCCATGGGGAACCGGTCTGCCAGCCTTTTGGCGGTTTCAATGTATCCCGCCGGATTTATTTTTCCGGAATCGGCGCAGGAACCGGCTGATTTGATCCCGAACACATCTTCGGCATCCGCTTCGTTGCCGATGATCACGTCTGCCGACCGGACAATCCGCTCCAAGCACTCTTCCGCAAGCGCACCCGGTAATTTGTCCTGACTCCATTGCCAGAGTTTTTTCCGGAAATTCAGATCCACAGAAACTTTGATGCCGTGTTCAGCAGCGTATTCCGCCACCGCTAAGGTTGATTCGAATGCCTTTTCCGACAGCGCCGGCGTTATTCCTGTCAGGTGCAGCCTCCCGCAGTCTTTCAGCATGGCGGCGAAATCATATTCTTCCGGTCCGAGTAGCGACACGGTAGATCCGGCGCGGTCGTATATCACTTCGCCGCCGCGCATCGCCGCTCCGGTTTCGGCGAAATAGATTCCCATTCTGCCGGTATTGGAAAGTTTGATGAATGAAGTGTCCACCCCCAGCCCGCGCAGTTGCCGCACGCAGGCGGACGCGATCCTGTTGTCCGGCAGTGCGGTCAGATATCGCGCTTTGCCTCCCAGCATGGCTATCGAGGCGCAGACATTGGCTTCACCGCCTCCGAATACGGCATCCAGTTGTCCGGGCAGTGTCTGCTCGAAACGATAATGGGATGCGGGGGAAAGCCGCAGCATTATTTCCCCGAATCCGGCAATGTATTTTTCCATAGGGAAACGTCCTCGGTTTTGACAAATCTGAGACCGTTGAAACTGTATTTGCGGTTAAGATAACTCCGGCGCCTTTTTTTTGCCAGTCCGGCGCAGTCGCAAATGTTGTAAATAATGTGCGTGCGATTTATATTATATATTCGGGTTGGAGCGGAATTTTTATACTTGGAGGATGCTGATATGGCGGAGCGATGCGACGGCCGTGCTGCGGATGAATTGCGGGCAGTCAGGATTATCCCTGATGTGCTGACCCATCCGGCCGCATCGGTGCAGATTGAATGCGGGAACACCAGACTGATCTGCGCCGCTACCGTGGAGGCTAAGATCCCGGGCTGGATGAAGACTCAGGGGCGTGCCGGCGGCTGGATTACCTGCGAATACGGCATGTTGCCGGCATCTACCGGTGAGCGGATGCGGCGCGAGGCATCCGCGGGAAAACAGGTCGGCCGCACCATGGAAATTCAGCGCCTGGTCGGCCGGTCGTTGCGCGCCGCGGTTGATTTGTCC
>JAZRUY010000198.1:0-3732 GCA_045598845.1 Victivallaceae bacterium | reverse complement strand
CTTTACGCCGCCGCGGCGAAGGCGGCGGTGAAGTCCTCCGGTTACTTCAATATGTATTCTCACCCGTGGGAATATAATTCCGCCGCCGCGTCCGCCCGCTGGGAAATCCCCCGTTACATCACCCGGCATGCCGGAGATGTTCAGGCATCCCGGCTCGGCCGGCTGATTGAAGTTTTGAAACCGCTCGGAGAATTCGTCACTTTCAGCGGGTATCTTTCGTCCGCCGCTGCATCAGGAGGTATCAGATGACCGTTTCCGCCCCGTTCTTTTCCCGCCGCTCCCTGCTGTGGCTGCTGGGCGGTCTGCTTTTGTTCCGTATCGCCGCCATGGTATGGATGCCGGTCGCCGATCCGTCCGAGGCCCGCTACGCCGCCGTCGCCCGCAATATGGCTTCGAGCGGCAATTTCATCGAACCGCAGTTTATCAACGACGGCGCACCGGAGATTTTTCTCGGCAAACCGCCGCTGTTCTTCCAGTGTTCCGCGCTTTGCACCGGGATTTTCGGTATAAATGAATTCGCCGTGCGCATGCCGGCGCTTGCGGGTGCCGCCGCCATATTGCTGATGCTGTATTTTACCCTGCGTCATCTCCGCGACGCCGCCTGCGCCCGTCTGGCGGTCGCTCTTTGCGCCGCCGCTCCGGTTTTTCTGCTTTTCGCCGGGGTCTGTATGACCGATTTGATGCTGGCCGCCTCGGTTTCCGGAGCGGTGCTGGCTTATATGCTGTTCGAGGGCGGCCGTTCTCCCGCCTATCGCCGTGCCGGCAGTCTGCTGTTCTTCTCCTGGCTGGGTGCGGGCATGCTGGTCAAGGGCCCGGTGGCACTGGTGATGGCCGGTCTGCCGGTTTTTCTGTTCGTTCTGCTCAACCGCCGCTGGCGCTCTCTCGGCGGTCACTGCTGGATTTCCGGTACGCTGCTGTTTTTGCTCATCGCTCTGCCCTGGTACTGGCTGATGACTTTGAGGCATCCCGATTTTCCGGAATACTTCTTCCTCAATGAGAATTTCCGCCGTTTTCTGTTCAAGGAGTACGGCGACAAGTACGGCGCCGGCCGCGAGACTTTCCGCGGCATGGCTTTTATCTGGTTCCTGCTCTGCAATCTGCCCTTTGTCCTGCTGCTGCCGGCGGCCTGGCGCCGCCTGCCGGGCGGATTCCGCGACCGGCTGGCCGATCCGGTAACCGGACTTTCCATGCTTACGGTTGTTTCCGTTACCCTGTTCTGGTGTCTCACCAGCCGGGTGCTGATTACTTATCTGTTTCCGACTATTCCTCTTCCCGCCGCGCTGCCCCCCGCCGGGCTTTCCGTTCCCGGATGTCAGCCGGGATTTCAGCGTTCAGTAAGGATTTCGGTTTTTGTTGTCGCCGCCCTTGCTTCCGCCGCACTGCTTGCCGCCGCCTTCATCGCTCCTTGTGTTTCCGACAAGATGCCGGGTCCGGCTTTCCGCCGCTGCGCCTCCTTGACGGAATACCGGAATACTCCGGTGTATTTCGTTCACCGCACTCCCCATTCCGCGGAGTTTTACTTCGGAGCCGGCCGGCTGGTTCTGCATTCCGATCACGAGTCGCGCGAGGAATCCGCGGCCCGTTCCGCGGATGTATTGCTTTTCGCCTCTGATTACGATTTGCGTAAACTCGGCGGCATCCCCGGGCGCCGCGAATTATTCCGCTGCGGCCGGTGGCATCTTTTCGCTCCCTCCGGCAAATAAGTAAAAAATAAATACAGCGCAGATTCGTCTGCGCTGTATGCGGTTCGCGTTTGCCGTCCGGTTTTATTCCGCCGTCAGTTCAAAGAACACCGCTCCTTCCGGCAGTTCCGCGGTATTCACCGCCACGGTTATACTGCCGCCTTCCGCTTTGACCGGTATTTCCGTCATCCGTTCGCCCGAGGCGCGCAGCGCGTAGCATTTCATCCGTTCCGCGTTCCGGTTGCCGAGCGTCAGTTCGAAACTTCCGGCCGCCAGCAGGATCGGGGTTGTTCCCTTGTTGAGGCAGTGGCGGCGCGAGGCGTCTTCGAATTCCATGCCGGTGTTCAGCGCGTCGGTGGTGAATACTATGACCGCCCGTCCGGCTTCCGCCAGCGGCTTGTCTCCGTCCACCGATATCACCGTCAGACAGGCGTCATGGCCGAGTTTACTGATTTTCAGACCGCTGAGTTCCGCCGCTGTTCCGGCGAGCGCGCAGATCCCCTGCGCCCTCGGCGTATCGATGCTGACGAACGAGCGGCCGGTATCCATATACAGTTCCCCGGTGGAGGTGCGGAAAATTCCTTTTTCTATATCGGAATCGTTGTCCGCCGGCAGTTCTCCGGCCGCCTTGAGTTCCGCTATGCAGGCGTTGAAGTCAAACGCCTTGCGGCCTTCGCTGCTTTCCGCCAGCGAAGTGTCGCCCTGCCGCACTTCGAATTTTCCGCCGCCGGAGCGCGGCAGCGCCCGGCCGCGCACGGTTCCGTTGTCGCTTACGGCGAATCCGGTCACCAGCGCCAGCCGCGACTGCGCCGCGTTTACACCCAGGTTAACCGCGTTGTTGCGCATAAGTTCGTCCTGATTTATCGTCACGGTAACGCTGTGCGGGGCAGGGGTGATGTCACCGCGGCGGTATATCAGGTTGCCCAGCCATTCCCCTGCCTTGTCTATCGGGTCGTCGTTGAGCCAGAACGGCCGTGCTTCACGCGCTTCCCGGATTGACACCGCTTCCGCGAATCCGGTCAGTCCGTCGATGTCCTGAAAAGCGGCGTAGGCCGAGGTCATCAGCGGCTGCTCGTATCTGTGGCGGTTCCAGAACACATGGCAGTGTTCGGTAACCACGAACGGCTTTCCGGCCGTCCGCTGCGACATGATGCCGCGGAAATTGTTGTTTCCGTCTTCCACCGAACTTACCTGCGATATGTATTCCAGCGCCTCGCCCTGCGGATGGCAGTGGTAGGAATTGATCGCTGTGTACGGGCAGTCGCGCCGAGCCAGCGTATCCTGAAATGTCTTTCCCATATTCTGATTGGTCAGCGGCGCTTTGCATCCCGCTTCGTTTACCACGTTCTGATAGAAATTGAAAATTTCCTGTTTACAGTTGATCATGAATTCATTGGCATCCATTCCTTTGCCGCTTTGCATATTCAAATCCGCGCTGCTGAATATTTCCGCCTGATCGAATCTGCTGTAATTACTCCTCCATACCTGATTAAGTTTGGTGATGTCGCCGTATTTTTTGCTCAGGAAATCTCTCCACATAGCGGTGAACGGGGTATAATCACGGGCGGAAATAAAAGCGAATTCCTGCTCGTTGAATCCGACCGTCAGCGCCAGCACCGGGTCGTCCGCCAGCCTTTTTCCGGTGTACTTGTTCACATGGTTGAGCATCATCAGCGCGCATTTCCGCCAGTGTTCGCGCACTTCCGGCTTGAAGTATATTTCAAATTTGAAGTCGGTCTGATCGTGCAGGATCGCTTCCCGCCACCAGGCGCTGCCGTACAACATTCCGTAACGGCTGGTCATCAGGTCCAGGTTGAGATACATGCCGTTTTTGCCGAGGCAGTAAATAAAGTAGTCGAATTTGTCCAGCACCTCCGGGTCTGAATCGAAATCCTTCTTCTGCTTGTACACCAGGCAGGTGTCGAAGAAATGCATCCGGAACATATTGTAACCCATGCTTTTGAGCTGCTCCACATATTGTTCCGTGGTCTCATGTGTTTCAAGTTCCGGCTTGCGCTCCCAGCAGTCGAAGTACAGTTTCAGTGTGGAT
>JAZRUY010000197.1:0-17517 GCA_045598845.1 Victivallaceae bacterium | reverse complement strand
CTTTTCGGCGGACGGCAAGGAAACGGAGGCGGAATCATGTCTTGTTTTTTATTGAAAACACACTGGCTTAAAGCTTTGCTTCATTCAGTTGTCCGCCATAAATACCGGTGGCTTGCCGGCGCCGCCTGTGTTTTTTTCAGCGCTCCGGTTTATGAGCAGTGGGTGTACTGGTACATCATCCGCAACGACGGATATGATTATGCCGCCGGATATAAATTATTTAAGGTTTTCTTTTGGAGCGGTTTTCTTGCCCCGGCAATTTTTTTCATCATCCTTCGCCGTTGGTTGTTGTCGGAGAAATGGATGCTGTTATGTCTGGCGGCCATGCTGTACATGCTTCTGCCGGAATTCGGGCTGAAATCTCCGTATTGCGATCCCAGGCGCGTGGATTATTTGTCGGATGCGGGTTTTTTTTGTATGACTTTCTCCGTTATAACGGCGCCGGAGTTGTTTTTTATCCACTTCGCACTGCGCAATAAAAAGCGACGGCTTCCGCTGCTCCGGCGGATTATTTCCCCTCTGGCGGCCGGATTGCTTTTTGCGGTTTCGGCGGTTTCAGCATGCCGGGCAATATCGCACATAGATTTTTATTGTTAAATAAAACCGTGTTTTTTCTCCGCGGCGGCGGATTTTATACCTCCGGCAATGCGGAACCGGAATCCTGTCAAGGGCGCTGATTCAGGTAATTCCGGTATCTACCTTTTTCCGGCCGCTCCGGCTTCCCCGCGGGTCACCCAGGAGGTGTTCCGGAGCGTGACGAGGGCGTAAGGAATGATCCAGAACATGGTAAAGGCGAAAAAGCAGCCGTACAGAAAGCCGTTGACTATCCGGCGGCAGGAGCCGTAGGAGAGATTCGCCAGCGCGAACGGCAGCGACCAGATGCAGGCGCAGGCCAGCACCCGGAGCAGCACCGACCAGGAAAGGAACAACTGCAGAAATACCGCAGCGATGCTGACGCAGGGCAGGAACGCGCCTTCAAAATAGACGATGAGCGTGAACAGCAGAAACCAGGATTTGCCCGAGCACCAGTGAAAATCCCGGAATACGAAAGAGCACATCCGCAGCATCTCCCTGGCGGTGCCGCGCTGCCAGCGCAGCAGCATGCCGGCGGCGGCGGAATAGGTTTCCGGCACATTGGTGGAGGCTACCGCTTTGTGCTGCAGCACCGCGTCCCACCCCTGCTCGATGATCATGGTGGTAAGGGTGAAGTCCTCGCCGATGGAGGCGGGAACTCCCAGAAAAGTCATCTCCGCCCAGCGTTTGCCGACGGCATCAAGCGCCGAGGCCCGGAAGGCGCTCAGCGCCCCCGGCGCACACACCACGCAGCCCGGCACGCTCTGCCCGCGGCGGAGAAAATCGAATCCGAAGGCGAATACCGATTCCAGCATTCCCGCCCACAGTCCGGATTTCCCGTTCTTCACCAGCACATTGCCGGATACCGCTCCGACCCGCGGATTGCTGAACGGCGCGACTATCCGGCGCAGCGTGTCCGGCTCCACCGTGGAATCGCTGTCGATGGTGACGATGATTTCGCGGCCGGCGGCCTGGAATCCGATGTAGAGCGCCTGGCGTTTGCCGAGGTTGACTCGGGAATCGATGAAGTTTATCCGGCCGGGAAATTCCGCCATGACCGCCGAGATCCATTCCCCGGTGTCGTCGATGCTGCCGTCGTTGACGGCGATGACATCCAGTTTCTCCCGCGGGTAATCACTGCGGAGGACGCTGCGGAGCGAATCGGCGATGTGCGCGCCCTCGTTGTAAGCGGGGATTACCACGGCGCAACCTGGCAGTGCGGCGTCATCCGGACTTGCGGTTTCGCGGAAAAACAGGCACAGCACCGCCGTCAGGAGGAAATACAGCAGCAGCGGGATCACGATCAGCGCCGCCCACAGCGTGTACCAGAGTTGATATTCCGGCCGGTAACCGGAACCGCAATACCGCAGCAGCCATACCGCCGCCGCCGTGAAAGCCGCCACCGTCAGCCAGCGGACTAAAAGCATCACATGGTTTTTCATCAAAAAAAACAAAACCTTTCCCAATCCGGAAAGGCGTCCGCTCCGCAATCTGTAAATTAACCCAGCCGCGCAAAAACGCAATCCCATAAACTACATCGCCGCCGCGTTTTTTGCAAGACCGGGATACCGCGGCGGGCGGAGAACCGGGTTTGACTTTTCCACCGGAGCGGAGTATATTAGAAACCCGAAAAACGAAGAGCGTTTCACTCACCAACAACCCTTAAACAAAATAAAGGAAAGAAAAAATGATCAGAGTCGGTATCAATGGTTTCGGACGCATCGGCCGTATGGTCTTCCGCGCCGCGGTCGAGAATTTCTCCAACGACATTCAGGTGGTCGGCATCAACGATCTGCTGGATCCGGATTACCTCGCCTACATGCTGAAGTATGATTCCGTTCACGGTACCTTCCAGCACGACATCAAGGTCGAGGGCAACTTCATGATCGTGGACGGCAACAAGATTCAGGTTTTCGCCGAAAAGGATCCCGCCGCCATCACCTGGGGCGCGCTGGATGTGGATGTGGTGGTCGAGTCCACCGGTTTCTTCCTGACCGAAGAGCTGGCCGGCGCCCACCTCAAGGCCGGAGCCAAGAAGGTCATCATGTCCGCTCCGAGCAAGGATGCCACCCCGATGTTCGTTTACGGCGTCAACGACAAGACCTATGCCGGCCAGAAGATCATCTCCAACGCCAGCTGCACCACCAACTGCCTGGCTCCGCTTTCCAAGGTCATCAACGATAATTTCGGCATCAAGCGCGGTCTGATGACCACCATCCACGCCGCCACCGCCACCCAGAAGACCGTTGACGGTCCTTCCAAGAAGGATTGGCGCGGCGGCCGCGGCATCCTCGAGAACATGATCCCCTCCTCCACCGGCGCGGCCAAGGCGGTGGGCAAGGTCATTCCCGAGCTGAACGGCAAACTCACCGGTATGTCCGTCCGCGTGCCCACCAGCGATGTTTCCTTCGTCGATCTGACCTGCGAACTCTGCAAAGAGGCCAGCTATGAGGAAATCTGCGCCGCCGTCAAGAAGGCCTCCGAGGGCGAACTCAAGGGTATCATCGGCTATGTGGACGAAGCGGTGGTTTCCACCGATTTCCGCAACGACGCCCGCACCTCCATCTTCGATGTCAAAGCCGGTATCCAGCTCGACAAGACCTTTGTCAAGCTCTGCGCCTGGTACGACAACGAGTGGGGTTATTCCAACAAGGTTCTGGAGATGGCCCGCGTCATTTCCAAGTAACCGGGGAATTGCCTGAAACAATACGGGCGGGCGGCGAAACCGCCCGCCCGTTTATCTTATGTACCGCATGATTAAAAATTCAACGAGGTAACAGTATGAACAAGAAAACTCTCCGAGATGTGAATCTTCAGGGCAAACGCGTGGTGATGCGCGTGGATTTCAATGTGCCGGTGAAAGACGGCGTGATCCGCGACGACACCCGGATCAAGGGGGCGCTGCCCTCCATCCGGTATGTGCTGGAGCAGGGCGGCAGTCTGGTGCTGATGAGCCACCTCGGCCGTCCGGATGAAAAAGGCATCACCGCCGACACCACTCTTAAACCGGTGGCCGCCTATCTGGCCGAAAAACTCGGCAAGCCGGTGCTGTTCGCCGAAGACTGCGCCGCCGCCGATGATATGGTGAAGGCGATGAAGCCTGGCGATGTGGTAATGCTCGAGAACACCCGTTATCACAAGGAAGAACAGGCCAAACTCAAGCAGAAGGACGGCCAGAGCGACGAGGAATTCAAGGCGGCCAAGGCGGCGCTGAAAGAGCAGCAGAAGGTTCTGGCGCAGAAACTCGCCTCCTACGGAGACATCTACTGCAACGATGCTTTCGGCACCGCTCACCGCGCCCATGCCTCCACCGCTGTCATCACCAAATACATCGAGCACTCGGTGGCCGGATTCCTGATGGAAAAGGAAATCGAATTTCTCGGCAATGCGGTGGAGCATCCGGTCCGTCCGTTCGTGGCGATTCTCGGCGGCGCCAAGGTTTCCGACAAACTGGCGGTGGTGCGCAACCTGCTGACCAAGGTGGACACCCTGATCATCGGCGGCGGCATGGCCTACACTTTCATGAAAGCCCAGAGCAAGGAAATCGGCGATTCGCTCTGCGAACCCGATCAGGTCCAGTATGCCGCGGAAATGCCCAAGACGGCGGAAGAGCGCGGAGTAAAACTGCTGCTGCCGGTCGATAATATCGCCGCCGATCATTTCGCGGCTGATGCCGAAACCAAAATCGTCTCCGGCGGAGTCCCCGCCGGCTGGATGGGACTGGATATCGGGCCGGAGAGCATCAAGTTGTTCTCCGATGCGGTGAAGAATGCCAAAACGGTGGTCTGGAACGGCCCGATGGGCTGCTTTGAAATGCCGCGGTTCGCCAACGGAACCAACGGGGTCTGCCAGGCGGTGGCCCGGGTCAAAGCGAACGGCGGAGTTTCCATCATCGGCGGCGGCGACAGCGTGGCGGCGGTGAACGCCTCCGGCCTGGCTTCGCAGATGACTCATATCTCCACCGGCGGCGGCGCCTCGCTGGAATTCCTGGAAGGCAAGGAACTTCCGGGCGTGGCGGCGCTCTGCGACAAGTAACCGTCCGCCGTTAGATTGCGGTAAAACCGCTCCTGAGAGGAGCGGTTTTTATTTTATCGCTTATACCGCTCCGGCGGCATTGCCCGGTATTCTTCCGGAGTGTATATTATCCGTATGTATTATCAATAAAGAAGTTTACAAGCGCCGGTCTGCGGATTCCGCGGTGATGCCGCCCGCGGCGGCGGAGAATAGTTTTTTCTTGCAGGAGTCCCGTTATGCCCGGTGAAATATCGCAAAATGCCGAACCGCAGAAACGCCGCTGGTTTCCGCTTTGGAAACTGGATTGTTATATCCTGCGGGAATTTCTGATTAAATACAGTATTCTGCTGCTGGTTTTCATCATTCTGTTCATGCTGGGAGATGTTTACCGGGATATCAGCGAGTTTCTGGATTCCGGCATATCCTGGAAAATCATCCTGCTCTATCTGCTGTGCCGGCTGCCCGGCAATATTCTGTTCATCCTGCCCATCACCATGCTGCTCGGCTGCATGTGGACCATGGCCGCTTTCGGCAAAAACATGGAAATCACCGCCATGCGCGCCTCCGGCGTATCGTTGTTCCGATGCAGCGGCTCCATTCTGCTCATGGGAATTCTGGTGACCGGGGTTAATATATTCTTCAATGAGGAATTCGTTCCGCGCACCTCGCGCGAGGCGGAGCGGATTCTTACCGAGATAGCCGAACAGCAGCGGTATGTGCAGGCTTTTCTGGTATTCCGCAGTCCCGATCACAAACGCCAGTGGCTGTTTCAGGAGTTTGTGCGCGGCGACCGCCAGCGGGATGTGTGGCTGAAAACCGTATGGACGGAACCGCTGGCGGATCAGGTGATATTCTCCCGCGGCGAGGAAGAGCAGCGGAAGATCATTGCGGCGGTTTTTGCCGACCGCTCCGAAAAGTACACTGCAATGCCGCATGACGAAATGGTCCGGCGGGTGAAAAAAGAACTGGAAGGGCGCCGGGTGGATATTTTCGGCGGTCAGACCGAATATGACAAGAAATCCGGAATCTGGAAATTTTCCGAAGGATATTTCATCTCCTACGACCGCAACGATGAAACCATGTATACGGCCAGTCAGGGAATTTCCCGGCTGCATGCGGAAATCCCGTTCGATACCCTGTCGGTCGATCAGAAAGTGGTGCCGGAACGCCCCGATGATATTCTGAATTCCGTCCGTGAAAAGAACGATCTGCCGACCTGGGTGATCTGGAGTCTGGTGCGCCGTTCACCGTATATGGCGGATAAGGTGAAGGCGATTTATATGACGGTTTTCTATTACCGTCTGGCTTTCCCGTGGGCCTGTTTCCTGGCCGTTTTCCTCGGTATTCCGCTCGCCACCAAAAACGAACGCACCGGCAGCATGATGGCCATCATCACCGCTATCGCCCTGATTGTGGGTTACATCGTGGTCGCCCAGATTTTCATGGTGCTCGGTAAAGCCGGAATATTGCCGGCCGCAGTGGCGGGGCTGGCGCCGACGCTGGTGTTCATTGCTTCCGGCGCGCTGCGTATTTACTATGACCGCAACTGAGCGGGCGGCGGGCATGATAAACGACTGGAAAATCGACAGGATACTGGAATTGCTGACCGCGGCCGGAGCCGCCGGGCTGAAGCGGTACTGCCGCATCGCGCCGGAGTATAAGGCGGATAATTCACCGGTTACCGCCGCCGACACGGAAATAGAGCGGATGCTGATTTCCCGGCTGTCACGGCCGTCGGACGGAATTTTTGCCATCGGCGAAGAAAGTATCGGCGATTGCGATGCCGGGTATCTGGATAAAGCGCTGACGGCACCCTCCTGCTATGTGATCGACCCGATAGACGGCACCGCGCCTTATGTGTGCGGAGTGCCGCTGTGGGGAGTGTCGCTGGGGCTGATGCGCAACGGAAGCATGGCCGAGGGCGCAATTTATCTGCCGGTGCAGGATGAAGCGTTCATAAGCTGCCGCGGAGAACTGTTCCGCGCCTGCGGCCTGCAGAGCGGCAGCCCGGAAACGGCGCGGTTCGATCTTGACGCGCCGCCGTATCTCGACCGTCTGCCGGTGTGTTCGGCGCAGCATGCTGCGAGGACCAGACGCATGACTTTCCGCAACACTTTGTTTCTGTGGGGAACCTGCGTAGGGGTGTATTACGGGCTGCTGCACCGCCGGCTGTACGCCTATGTCCAGTATTGCAAGCTCTGGGATTTCGCCGGCGGCGCCCCGTTGCTGCGCGCCGCCGGATTCACCATGAAATTCGAAGACGGTTCGGATTTTGATTTCGCCGCGGCGGGGCGGAATTTCAGGTTCGGCGCGGATGCCGGACCGCGGCGCTGGCTGCAGCGCGGTTATCTGATCATCGCTCCGGACGAGACGGCCTGGCGTTATATATCCGGAAGCATGACGGAGCACAAGGAGAAGTAAATGGACCGGCTGACCGGCAAAGGATTGTTTCTGGTGGCGCTCGGCTGCCCCAAGAACATAGTGGATACCGAGGTTATGGCCGGCGGGCTGCTTTCCGCCGGTTGCGTCTTGAGTTTCGACCCGGAAAACGCGGATATTTATCTGATCAACACCTGCGCTTTTCTGCCGGAGGCGCGCGAAGAGGCATATTCCGCCATCGCGGAGGGATGTGACTGGAAACAGCGTCGGTCCGGCCGGATTCTGATTGTATCGGGGTGTTTGACCGAATATGACCGGCGCTCGCCGGTGCGGGAGCGTTTCCCGCAAGTGGATTTCTGGACGGGAGTGGATGATATTCCGCATTTAGCGGAACTGCTGAACCGCCCCGCGGCAGCGCCGGCGAGGCGGAAACCGGAACAGGAACCGGTCTATCTGGGCGACCATACGCTGCCGCGTCTGCAGCTTACTCTGCCGCATGTCGCCTATCTTAAAATCGCCGACGGCTGCGACAACCGCTGCACCTATTGCGCTATTCCGGGGTTGCGCGGGGCTTTGCGCAGCCGTTCCGCCGCCTCGGTGATTTCCGAGGCGGCCGATCTGATCGCCGCCGGAGTGCGCGAACTGGTGCTGGTGGCACAGGACATCACCGCTTTCGGAACGGAAGAAAACGGCTCCGGTGATTTGACCGGTTTGCTGGAAGAACTGAACGGGCTGGACGGTGATTTCAAAATCCGTCTGCTCTATACTCATCCCGCCCATTACAATGAAAAATTCATTGATTTCATGAGCCGCGCCGATACCAAGGTGATACCGTATCTGGATATTCCGCTGCAGCATATTTCCGACCGCATCCTCGCCGCCATGCACCGGCATGTGAGCAAAGCGGAAATAATCAGTCTGCTGGCGGAGTTGCGCCGCCGTATTCACGGACTTACCCTGCGCACCACTTTCATCACCGGTTTCCCGGGAGAAAGCGAGAATGAATTCGCGGAATTAGCCGATTTCGTCCGTAAGCAGAGATTCGAGCGCTGCGGCGTATTCGCATATTCCGCCGAAGCCGGGACTCCCGCCGCGGCGCTGCCGGATCAGGTGCCGGCTGAGACAGCGGAGCGGCGGGCCGCGGAAATAATGCGGATTCAGCGCCGGATCATGGCGGCGGTCAACCGCGGTCAGATCGGCCGCGAATTGCCGGTGCTGCTCGACGCCGCCGGGGACGGCAGCGGTATCGCCCGCGGTCCGATGGATTCCCCCGACATCGACACCTGTATCAGAATCCGCGGCGTTCCGCTCCGGTGCGGATGCGGTGACGAAATCAATATCCGGATAACCGCCGCCGCCGCGGACGGTTTTTCCGCCGAATATATCCGTCCGAAACGGAAACGGGGATAGCGTTTTTATTAACATAATTTACCGGAGGACGCTGATGAATATTCCTAATATCCTGACGATGAGCAGAATACTGATGATAGTATTCTTCGTGATCTGCGCTACGCTGGCGGAAAAATCCTTTGTGCCGGAAGACTGCCTTTTCCCTATGCGGCTGGGCGGGTATATCCTGGCGATTCTCGCCGGGCTCACCGATCTGCTGGACGGCTATCTGGCGCGCAAATGGCACCAGATAACCGATTTCGGCGCCCTGATGGATCCGCTGGCGGACAAGATATTCGTCACCGCCACCATGCTGCTGGCCGTGGAGTACCGCCTGATGCCTGCCTGGATCGCCATCGCGGTGCTTTGCCGGGAATTCATGGTTACCGGGTTGCGCACTCTGGCAGCGAAAAAGCAGATCGTCATTTCGGCCGACCGCTGGGGAAAATTAAAAACCGCCTTGCAGATGGTGATGCTGGCGCTTGCCGGCGCCGCCTGGGTGTTTGAGCAGGATGGTGCGGTGGATTGGCTGCGCGAGAGCTCCATGGGTATCATCCGGCTTTCCGACGGCACGGTTTACGGCATCAGATTGTGGCATATCTGGATGACCTATCTGTGCGGTATTGTGCTGGTGACGATCGGCTCCGGAGCAGGGTATTTTTTCCGTTACCGCGCCCTTTTCATGCAGGATTCCCCGAATACCGGCGGAACAGCGGACCGGTCTGACATACCGCGGAAGTAACCGCCCCGTTCCGTGAAACAACGCAACTGTCTGACCTTATCAGGATCGTTCTCCGTTTCCGGATGATTCGCCAACGGAACAGGAAGCAGTACGGATTACGAAAAGAACGAGCCGATTTGATAAACGGCGGCGGTCAGCGTCCACGCTATAACCAACAGACCTCCCGCCTCGGCCGCCGCCCATTTCCAGGAGTTAAGTTCCTGACGGATAACCGCCAGAGTGGCCAGACACGGAATTGAGAGCAGGCAGAACAGCATGATGCAGAAACCCTGCAACGGAGTGTAATTGACGCGGATATACTCGCGGAGCGGAGCGGAATTTTCATCCGGTTCTCCGGTCGCGCAAAGGATACCCAGCTGTGAAACGAAAACCTCTTTGGCGGCCAGCGAAGCAACGGCCGCAGTGGTGAGTTTCCAATCGAACCCGATCGGACGGAAGACCGGCTCCAGCAACCTGCCGAGCCGGCCGGATACGGTATATTCCAGCGTTTCCGCCGAACGGAGATTTTCCAAAGCGCGGACGGTTGCCAGCCGTTCCTCCTCCGGCATGCCGGAGGCTTGCGCCGCCGCGATTTCCGAAGCGTAGTCCCGGCTGAATTCATGTTTTACCGGCAGGGTGTTGCACAGATACATCACCACACTGGCGAACAGGATGACAGTACCGGCTTTCCACAGATACATCCGTCCCCGGTCCCACATGTGCAGCAGCAGGCTTTTGACGGACGGCATCCGGTAAGGCGGCAACTCCATCAGGTAAATTCCCCCCTCTCCGCGGAACAGGGTGGATTTCAAGATTCCGGCGGCGGTCAGCGCGACCGCCACTCCGATCACATACATGGCGAACATCATCGTGGCGGAATAGCGGGAAAAGAATACCGGCACGATCATGGCATAAACCGGAAGTCTGGCGCCGCAGCTCATCAGCGGCAGCACCATAATCGTGATCCGGCGGTCGCGCTCGGATTCAATAACCCGGGTTGCCAGCACCGCCGGCACATTGCAGCCGAAGCCCAGCACTAACGGCACGAAACTGCGTCCTTGCAGGCCGAACTTGCGCATCAGGCCGTCCATGACGAACGCCGCCCGCGACATATAGCCGGAATCTTCCAGCACCGCGATAATCAGGAATAAGAACAGGATATTGGGAAGGAAAACCAGCACGCCGCCGACTCCGGGCAGCGCTCCGTCGATGACCAGCGAGCGCAGATACGGACAGGTCCCGTCCGGCCAGACAGCACTCAGCGCCGCGGAAGCGAATCTGAAAAAACCTTCCACCCAATTCATGAACGGAGCCGCGCAGGTGAAAGTTAAATAAAAGGCGGCATAGATAATGAGCAGAAACAGCGGCAGACCGAGGTATTTGCTGGTTACTACCGAATCGATCTGGTCTGAAATCTCCATCCGGCGTTCCCGGGTAAGCGTGATGGCGTCGCGGCAGGCTCCGGCCAGCATCGCGTAGCGCCGGTCGGCCATAAAGGTATCGGCATCGATGGCATGTTTTTCCCGAAGATGCATGATTTGCGACTCCACTTCCGCATGAACGGGACGGAAGGCGGAAATACGGGTGGCGGCGGTATCGCGCTCCAGCAGCTTGATTGCGAAAAAACGGGCCGGAATATGGCGGTAGGCCGCGACTTGCAGGGCATCGATCTTTTCCGCCACAGCGCTTACGGCATCATCGATATCCGTTCCGTACGAGAGCATCGGTATCCCGTGATCGGCCAGATGTTCCAATGAAAAAGCCAATTTGCTCAACAGCGCCTTTATGCCTTCCGATCCGCGGCAGCCGACTGTACGCGCGATCGGGGAGCCGAAGTAAGTTTCCAGTTTCGGAATATCGTATTTCAATCCCTTGCGGTCAGCGTCATCGCTCATATTGAACGCCAGCAGCATGGGTATGTGCAGTTCGGCAAGTTGAGTGGTCAGATAAAGGCTGCGCTGGGGAATGGTGGAATCAATGACGTTGAGAATCAAGTCTATTCCGGGGCGGGTCAACTCGTTGAACACCACTTCCTCTTCGGGAGAACCGGAGGAGAGCGAATAGACTCCGGGAAGGTCGATCAACTCGATACGCATATCCCCGAGCCGGAAAGAGCCGGATTTGCTTTCCACCGTTACCCCGGGGTAATTGCCGACATGCTGTCTGGCTCCGGTAAGCTGATTGAAAATGCAGGTTTTCCCGCAGTTCGGATTGCCGGCCAGAGCAATCCGGAAATTTTTTTTCATTTACCCGACCTCATTCCGATCTGACTTAGACTGAACTACTTAACAGGTCAAAAAAACGCCGTATCGTGCGCGATACGGCGGTGCTGATATTATTTCAGGCGGTCTTCGTCCAGCCAAAGCTGGCGGAATCCGAACCGGTTGGATTCTCCCGCATCCTGAAGATCGCTTTTTACTTTCTCGATATCCGGCCGCAATTCTTCTCCGTGCCGGATCGGCATGACATCCGCAACTACCAGCAACTGGGACCGCTTGGTGGATTCGTTTTCGGTGGAGAATACCCAGCCGATGACCGGCAGGTCTTTCAGCCACGGCACGCCGCCGGAAACCCTGACCACATCGCGCTTTTCAATGCCTCCGATGACCAGGCGGGTACCGTTGTTGGCGATCATGAAATCAGACCGCACCGAGGCGCCTTTTTGAATCCGGGCATGCCCGTCATCAGTGTAGCCGATCAGGGAATCATTGGAAACGCTGATATTGATTTTAGTGGCTTCCTTCGATACCAGCGGGGATAGTTTCAGATGAAATCCGATTTTATCGCTGGCGGCGGTTTCCACCGTTCTGCCCTTGGAAGTTGTCAGGGGCGTATTGTCGCTGAACGGCATTACGGCACCGGTTTTATCGAATACCGCCGCCGTATCGGCGACCATGCTGTGCCCGGTGCTTTTGCCGTCGGCGATGAAAGTACCGCCTTTGATGCGCAGGATATAGCGTGAACTGCGGTTGTTGAGAGGTACGGTTTCATTGCTGCCGTCGGCAAGCTGCACCACGGTAATGTTGGCGCCGCCGTCGTTCACTTTGAACTCCACCGGTCTGCCGTCGGCGAATATTTCCACATCTCCCGGCCGGACGCACTCCAGATACACATACCGCTCTTTGAAAGAGCCGTCCTCGATGGGCGCGGCGAGCGGGGTGAACACCTGAGTGTACTGGTCCACGCAGGCGGAAGTGTTGGTGCGCGCCACCACTTCGCAACTGTGTACCTGTCTGGCTTTGCCTTTGCTGACCAGAAAATCCACGTATTTGGTATTCCATTTGGGATTGAAGTTGAGATACTGGGTGTCATTCCAGCCTCCGCCGCGCACCAGTCCCGCGGCGTCAGCGTTCTGCATGTAGCGGCCGCCGACATGGAATAAATCGATACCGTCATTGTTTTTCCATGCCTGGAAATCCAACCCGAGTTTGGCATCGTTTTCCGCGAACAGTTCATATACCGTAATGCGGGCGCGCACCTCGGGCGCCGGACGGTCGTATTCCGCCAGCATTTTTTCGATGCTGCGGCGCGAGAAATTGGTCGTGTTGAAAAACAGCAGATTCAATCCCGGGTCGACGCAGAGCGCATCGGAGCCGCCGAGTACCAGTTCCCGGGTGTCGTTGGCGGGATCTTCCGCATCCAGATCTGGATATGCCCCGACCACTTTGACCATATCGAGCAGTTCCTCCGCAGAGCGGTTTTTCGGGTTATATACATATATCGCCTGTCCGGTGGCGAAATTCACCCCCGGCCGGTCCAGCTGTTCGATAATGTCGTCGAATTTCTGCCCGTTGACGGTGTTGTCCTTGAAACGGTAATCCTCGGCGGATACCAGCAATACTCCGGTGCCGTCATTGTATTTCAGCGCCTGAACGGTGGTCTTGCTGCTGTCTACCCGTCTGGTCTTGACGATCATTTCCAAATAACTGCGCAATTCGTACGGGTCGGCATGCTTCAGCACATAAGCCTTGGTATGCACATTGGGGTCGGCGATATCGCGCTGGATATTGACCACTTCGGTATCTTCCTTGATATTCATCCGCAGTTCCGCCTGCACATGGGAGTCGCCCCACCAGTCGGAAGAAGATCCGGCATAGACCGCTCCGGCGACGGATACCGCGTATGCCGCCGCGAAAATACTCCGGCAAGTATTATTCATTGCTCTTCTCCTCTTTTTGTGATTCAGTACTGCCTGCGGCGGCCAGTTTATCAAATTCGGCGGTAATGCCGGCCGGCAAATCCTCCATGATGTTCACCGGTGTCACCTTAACCGTCAGGATATAGCGGATATGTTCGGTGTTGGATGTCGTGGTTCCCAGAATATACTTGAGTACCGGCAATTCGCTCAGAAACGGGACTCCGATGGTCTGTTCCACATCACAGGCGCGGTCCCAGGAGGTCAGCACCCGCTCTTCTCCGAACGGGCAGGAAACGGAGGCCACCACATGGCTGCCGTTGGAAATTTCGGCGCCCAGATTGTTGCGTTCCACTACATTGTTGCCGTTCAGCTCATAGCAGAAATTCAGACATCCGTTCATAAAATCTCCGGTGACCACGGCATCGCTGATGCTGGCTTCCAGAGTGGCGTCTCCGCCTACATCGACATACGAGCGGTGGTCTTCGTCTTTGAGCAGATTCTGATATTCCGGCGAAAACGAGGTGGAAAAAACCGCACTCTGATTGTTGGAAACCGTCAGCGTGGCGGAACTGTTCACCGTCGCCTTGCCGTTCTGCTGCAGCAGACGGACAAAACTGAAATCGAAAGCCGGCGCGGTGTAAAAACCGCCGAATCCCCAGCCGATATTGCCGAGCAGATCAATGCCTTCATCGGTCATCAGATTCATAATGGTTTCGGCAACTTCAGCATTGAGCAGCTCGTAACCGGCGCTGAATAAATTCAGGCCTGGACCGTTTTTCCAGGCGATATAGTCGACACCCACATCGGTGAGATCGCTTTCCCGTACCTGGTAAATGGAAAAATCCACTTTGGCCTGCGGCAATTCCCGGTCCAGCCATTTCATCTTGCTCTGAATTTCCTGCGCCTTGAAAGGAGTGTCTTTGAAATAGAATATTCCGGTTTTGCTGTCGAAACGGACTTCGGATGAAATCACACTGGCGATGTACCCGTCGATCATGATCTGGCGCATTACTTCGTTGCTGCGGAACTGCGGTTCGTAAATACCGTACACGATACCGGTACCGGCGATGCCGCCGGCAGGGCGGTCCAGCACATCGATCAGGTCGGTGGTGAGTCCTATCATATCTTCGGCGGAGGTGACGATCAGCAGCTGCCGGTTGTTGACTTTATCGCTGAGCACTCCGACGGAGGACTCTACCGCGCGCCGGCGGACCGCATTGCGGATAAAAGGAGCGATATCATTGGCTTTGACATGCTTGAGTTCGTAGATCCGCGTGGTTTTGTAGTTCTGGCTGTCGTCCTGAATGAATGCGATAGTCTGGGTGGTGTTTTTGGTCTCGGCTTTGGCCGCTTCCACCAGCTTTTCGCTGTGCTGCAGATTGGTGATAACGGAGTGCTCGTTTTGAATTTCTCCGTCCCTGGCCAAGTAATCTTCATCCGGGTCTTCCTGCGCCCATAGCGGTACCGTACAGACAGCCGCCAGCACGACAATACCCCATCCGGTGATGCTGGTTTTCATGTTTCCCCCTCGGGTTGTTTTGGTTTACCGAATAATATCGGCAATCTTGTGTCTCGCCACAATAGCCATCATAATATAAATATAGCATAAAAAAATATTAGCGCTAATTTTTACCGCCACCCGGATTGGTAATTAAACCGCCGCGGCAATATATTTCCGGACATTGGAAAAATCAGAAAAGAAAGCGAGATGAATATGAATTGGAGAATTTATTTGCTGGCGGCCGCGTTGCTGGCCGGCGGGTGCAGGCAATTCCGGGAAGCGTTCAGCCGGGGCCCTGAACGCATCAGTCGCCGGCCGGACACCGGTGCAGTACCGGGTATGGGGCGCGCCCCAGGTGATTTTCGTGAAAACCGGAAAGACGTTGCCGGGCACGGAGTACGGCGCGGCAGCGTGTTCCCGTGGGAAAGTTCGGAGCCGGAACGCGGCGGACTGATTTTAAGTTCGGAACTTTCCCCGCAGGAACGCGAATTGATGCTGCGGACGGAATCCGGCCGCAGCGGCGCAACGGACCCGGCGCTGGAAGATATTCACCGGAGACACGAAGACGCCGCCCGGCGCGGCAGGGAATTTGTTAAATGATCCGGTATTCAGAGTAAATTCAGCAGTTCACGCGCCGGCGGCGGCAGTTCACCGTCACGCGCCGGCGGCGGTTTTAGATTCGCGGGAATGTCCCCGTCTTCCAATCCGGCGTCTTCCAGCAGTGCGAAATAGTCGCATCGCCAGCGGAAGAGCGCATCCGCTTCTTCACCGGTTCCCCGGACGGTCTGAAAATGCGCCCGGGATGTTTCCGCCTCCGCCGCATCTGTTTCCACCGTGAAAGCCACGAGCGCGGCGATGCCGTAACGCAGGGCCGGTTCGGATAAATTGCGGATGTACAGGCAATTGCGGAGCAGCGCTTCCGCGAATTTCAGCGGAGCGCTGTCCCCGCCGCCGAATTTAGCCCGCACCGCATCGGTGAGAGCCGCCGGATGGTATTTGATTGCGCATTCCGGTCTGTTCCCGGCGGCAAAATACACCAGCGCCGCGGTATCCGGCAATGCGGCCGGCTGCGGCAGAGTGGAAAAGTCGATATCTTCGCCAAGCCGCTCTCCGCACAAATGACGCAGTTCCATTCCGTCGCGCCCGGAAAGTTTATCATCTGTTCCTGTTTTATGCAAATCCAAAGCGGCCAGTATTTCCGATACCCGCCCGGCGATGATAGAGCGCTGGCTTTTGCGGTAGAATGTTGCCAAATCGCGTCCGCGGCGGTCGCAATCGAGTAAAAAACACAGCGCGGCGGTACGGCGCAATGTCTCCCGGAACATTTCCGATCTGCGGTGCGGGTCGCTTTCGTGTTCCGCCTCCACGATTACGGAAGGAATTTGAAGTAAAAAACGTCCGGTTCGCGCTTCCTCGGCCGCCCGGCGCAGTGAAAACATCAGTTCCGCATCGAATTGCTGCTCTATCGCCAGTTGTTTGAGTTGCGGCAAGCCGTAACGGACAGGCTCCGGATCAGTCTCCGGCGCAACCGGTTGATTCTGCGCCGCGCATCCGGCGGTCAGCAACAGCAACGCGATAAGCCGGCGATACATTCAAAACCTGATTTTGAATACAGCTTTGATGACTTCCCCGGGCAGTTCCCGGAAAGAAACTCCGGGCATATGTCCATCGCCTGGAGCGAGAAAAATAAAAAGTCCGGGACACAGGGAAAACATGGTGCATTCTGTTATGCCTGTACGGTAGAAAGCGATGTCTTTTTGCTCATCGTAAGGGCTATCCGCCGGTTCCACCGGACATGCCGTGAAGATTTTTTCCCGCCCGGCCAGCAATACCTGAATATCCGCATATTTCCGATGCACTTCAAGTTTATCCGGCAGAAAATCACGGGTGCGGTAATGCTGAATATTGACATATAAACGTCCGTCAGGCAACAGATCCCGTCGTCCGTCCTCAGGATCCGCCGGACATTCTGAAAGAAATCCGGTTACGGCTTGCAGGCAGTCCTGTGCAATGCCGCAGCGGTTCAGGCGGTTCAAGCCGGTATAAAGCATAAATTATTCCTCGTTTTCCGTATCGTTTTCATCTTCCGGAAACCGGATCATGGACCAGGGCTGCGGCCGTTTCCCGGTATCTCCCGCCGGTGTTTCAAACAGCACCGGCAACTCCGGCGCCGCATTGCAGTAACGCGCCCGGGCCGGCGGCGCGCTCATGGCTTCATACAGAACCCGCTTGCGCCGGTTTTCCGCCGGAATGATTTTGCCGTCTGCACCGCAGATATTATCCGCATCCAGCATGGGGACGGCGCGGAAATTCCGGTAGCACCAGTCCCAGCCGTAAGTTTCAAATAATTCCAGACAGTCGGCCAGATATTTGTCGCCCTGCGGCGCGGCGGCTGAAACTCCGAATCCGGTTACGAAAATGCGGGCGCGGCAGCGGTTCTGAAAATCGAGTACCGGTTTCAGGATGTTTCGCAGCATTTCCTGGCTGTAAGGATTATTCTCGGTTATCGCCGGCATATCCACCCCCTGCATGACATACGGGTCTAAACCGTCCATTTGAAAACCGAAAATAATATTCCTGCAATTTTCCGGCACCCGCATCTCCGCGAACGCATCGGCGGAAGCGAAATTACCCGTTTCTATAATAACGGCGCTTTCCGGATCAATGCCGCGTATCGCATCCGCGGCCCGGAACTGCAATTCAACCGCGCCTTTCCCGAACGGGCGGTTCATCAAATCGTATGCCCATAGCGCTTTCGAATTGCGGCACCGCGCGGCGACAGTGCGCCAGATTTCGGCAAAT
>JAZRUY010000196.1:0-3372 GCA_045598845.1 Victivallaceae bacterium | reverse complement strand
CTACTATGCGCAGGTCAATGCGGTGAACGGCAAGGATACCGGCTACACCTTGAGCATGGCCGCTCTTGATCCTGACGGCACTTATGCCGGCGCGGATAAATTCGCCGCGCTCTCGGTTTCGGCCCAGGTCACGGACAGCGTCGGCGCGTCCGATGCGACCGACTTCCGCCGCATCGAAGTTTCCGCGGCCGGCTCGTATACTTTCACCGTTAGCGGCCTGAGCAATCAGGCGCAGGTGAAGATCAGTGAACTGGTCAACGGCAAACTGGTGACGGTGAAGAGTAAGACCATCGCGTCCGGCAAAACCTCCGATACATTGAAAGATATCGCGCTTACCAAGGGCAAGACCTACTATGCGCAGGTGAATGCGGTCAACGGAAAGAATACTTCCTATACCCTGAGCATGACCGCTCTCGATCCTGACGGCACTTATGCCGGCGCGGATAAATTCGCCGCGCTCTCGGTTTCGGCACCGGTCACGGACAGCGTCGGCGCGTCCGATGCGGCCGACTTCCGCCGCATAACGGTATCCGCTACCGGCTCGTACACTTTCACCGTTAGCGGCCTGAGCAATCAGGTGCAGGTGAAAATCAGCGAACTGGTGAACGGCAAACTGATTACGGTGAAGAGCAAGACCATTGCGGCCGGCAAAACCTCCGACACCTTGAAAGACATCGCGCTTACCAAGGGCAAGATCTACTATGCGCAGGTCAATGCGGTGAACGGCAAGGATACCGGCTATTCGCTGAATATGGCTTCCGCCGCCCCGGCCGTGATGTCGGATCTTCTTGCGCTCGATGCTCCGGATCTGAATATGTCCTCGCTGTCCTCCTCCGCTCCGGATTACGGCGCCGCGGCGGATTTGTACGGTGAAGATAACCGGCTGCTCCGCCCGGAGATTACCAAAATCGCCTGATCTCCGTTTGTTTGAAAATCATCCGGGCGGCATAATCGCCGCCCGGTATTTTTATACCTTGAACTTATGTTGCTTGCATTCCCGTCATTTTGACAAAATTTTGTTACTCGCTCAACAAACGGATGTGCGGATTTTAATCTGTAATCCGGCCCGGTTGCGCATGCGTGAGGATGCTGTTTTTTACTCCGCTTTAATGCGGTTTTTTATTTTGAAACGTTATTGCGGAAATTACCTTTTCATTGTACATTATTTAATCAATGTTTTTTGTATTTGCGGCTCTTTTTTATCATTGTTAACGAAAGGAATTCAGTCGGAAAATGAGAAAGTTCATAATCACTGTCTGCGTGGCGGCCGCCGCCGTTGCGGTCGCGCTTTACGTTTATCGCCAGTACAAGGAGCATCAGGCGCTGGCCAATCCGCGTTTTTACAGCGGCAACGGGCGGTTGGAGGCAACGGAGGTTTATATTTCCGCCAAGCTCGCCGGCCGGATTGAAAAACTCTATGTCGATGAGGGCGATTTGGTTCACAAGGGTGATAAACTGGTGCAGATGCAGACCAATGTGCTGGAAGCGCAGCGCGCCGCTACGCTCGGGCGTATCAAGGCCGCCGAAGGAGCGCTCGCCGAAGCCCGCGCCAGCGTGAAGCTTATGGAAAGTTCTTTTGCCGGAGCCGAGAAGGAGTACAACCGTCAGAAATCGTTGATTGAAAAAAACGCTACCAGCCAGCAGTTGTATGATGCGGCCGAAACCAACTATAACATAGCGCTGGATGAGTTGGAAACCGCCAAGGCAAAAGTTCTGATTGCGGAGGGCGATCTCGAAGAGCGCAAGGGGTGCTTGCAGGAAATTGACGAGAATATCAAGGACAGTACTCTGTATGCCAGATATGACGGGCGCATTCAGTATGTGCTGGCCCGTGAAGGTGAAATCATGTCGGCCGGCGGCCGGGTGCTGAATCAGGTTAATCTGACCGATGCCTATATGACATTTTTCCTGCCGACCGATATTGTGGGTAAAGTCAGGATGGGTTCGCATGCCAAGTTGCTTTTTGATGCCGCTCCCGACTATCCGTTCGATGCCACTATCACTTATATCGACCCGGTTGCGCAGTTTACTCCGAAAAGTGTTGAGACACGGGTTGAGCGTGTCAAACTTATGTTCCGCCTGAAGGCTTCCCTGCGTGCCGATTTGCTGGACAAGTACATACAGGATGTCAAGACCGGTTTGCCCGGTGTCGCATGGGTGAAACTTGATCCGATGGCGGGTTGGGAAGAGGCTCCCAACAAAGTTATCGCCGCCAATTCCGCCGCGGCTGAGAATGATAAAAACAGAGGAATAATTGCTCCTTTGGAGGCTAAATGACCGAACCGCTGCCAGCCGCCGGTTCACCGGTGGTTTCGTTCCGTGACTTGAGTCTGTGTTACGGTAAGACCAAGGCGCTCCGTTCGGTTTCTCTGGATATCGCTTCCCGCAAACTGATAGGGCTGATCGGTCCCGACGGGGTCGGCAAGTCAACTTTGCTCTCGCTGATTACCGGCGCTCATGCCATGCAGGACGGTTCTCTGACTGTACTGGGCGGTGATATGCGCTCCGTTGCCCACCGCACCGCCATTTGTCCGAAAGTGGCCTATATGCCGCAAGGTTTGGGCAAAAATCTGTATTTTACTTTGACAGTCGAAGAGAATCTGCAGTTTTTTGCCAAATTGTTCGGGCAGGGGAAGGAGGAGCGCCGCAGGCGCATCGACCGTTTGACGCGCAGTACCGGGCTTTACCGTTTCCTTGATCGTCCCGCCGGTAAACTTTCCGGCGGTATGAAGCAGAAGCTCGGTCTTTGCTGTTCGCTTATTCATGACCCTGATTTGCTGGTGCTTGATGAGCCTACTACGGGAGTCGATCCGCTGGCGCGCCGTCAGTTCTGGGATCTTATTGACAGCATCAAGGAGGAACAGCCGAATTTAAGCGTGATCGTTGCCACCGCGTATATGGATGAAGCACAGCGTTTCGATTGGCTTATCGCCATGGATGACGGCAGGATTCTTGATACCGGCAGTCCTCGGGAATTGCTGAGCAAGACCGGATGCGACAATTTGGACAGCGCTTTCATTAAATTGCTTCCTCCTGAAAAGCAATCCGGTCACAACGACCTGGTGGTTCCCCCGCTTGATTCCGATGCTGCAAAAGATATTTCCATTGAGGCGGAAGGTCTGACTAAGCGTTTCGGTGATTTTACCGCCGTTGATCATGTGAGTTTCCGCATCCGGCGCGGTGAAATATTCGGCTTCCTGGGCTCTAACGGCTGCGGGAAAACCACTACTATGCGAATGCTGACCGGGTTGTTGCCGTGCACAGAGGGAGAAGCCAGGCTGAACGGCAAGACTATTGACGGCGGCAGTATGGAAATACGCCGTAAACTCGGCTATATGACTCAGTTGTTTTCCCTGTACAGCGAATTGACCG
>JAZRUY010000195.1:0-19515 GCA_045598845.1 Victivallaceae bacterium | reverse complement strand
CGCCGGCCTGTTTCATCATCGCATGTACGAAGCTGGGGCCGCCGGCTCCGTACAGCCAGGAGACGCGGCAGATCACATGATCCGGGCAGAGTTTCCGGATCTGTTCCTCCCCCTGGAATTTAGTCTGACCGTAAACCGTCTCCGCATCGCCGGCGATATCGTCTTCGCGGTAGGGGCGGTTCAAATCGCCTTTGAACACATAGTCGGTGGAAATCGCGATCAGGCGCGCATTATGCCGGGCGCAGGTGGCCGCCGTATTGGCGGAGCCGGTCACATTGAGCCGTTCGGCCAGGGCGCGCTCGGTCTCGCACCTGTCCACCTGGGTCATGGCGGCGCAGTGGATCACCGCATCCGGCGCCGCCGCGGCCAGAAAACGGTCGAATTCTTCCGCGCGGGTGATATCCGCCTCGGGCAGATCCGCGATAATCAGTTCATGTTCCGCCAGCGCCCGCTGCAGGGTGCGGCCGAGCATCCCCTTCCCGCCGGTGATCAGAATCTTCATCCGCGTTCATCCCAGGGTTCGATATCTGCAAAACGCGGCAGCCCGGAATCCCGGGGCGAGAGTATCCGCTGTTCCGGCCTCACCCGCCAGTCGATGCCCAGATCCTCATCATCGGCTCTTATGCCGCGCTCGGCGGCCGGGGCATAAATGTTGTCGCACTTGTAGGCGAAAACCGCCTCCTCGCTCAGCACCGCGAAACCGTGGGCGAAGCCGCGGGGGATGAAAAGATGGCGCTTATTCTCGCCGGAAAGTTCCACCGCCGTATGCCGGCCGTAGGTGGGCGACCCCTTGCGGATATCCACCGCCACATCCAGCGCCCGGCCGGAAATCACCCGCACCAGTTTGGCCTGGGTATAGGGAGCCGCCTGATAATGCAGGCCGCGCAGCACGCCGAAACGGGATTTGGATTCATTGTCCTGTATGAAATCGCAGACAATGCCGGCATCGGCCAGCGCCTTTCTGTTCCAGGATTCGAAGAAATACCCCCGGTCATCGCCGAAAATCCGCGGCTCGATGATCACCACCCCGTCAATACCGGTTTTTATCACATTCATGCTTATCTTTCCTCAATCATCCGCAGCAGATACTGCCCGTACCCGGTCTTGAGCAGATCGGAAACGCTGGCGCGGATATCGTCTTTGCTCATCCAGCCGTTGTCATAGGCGATCTCCTGCAGGCAGGCCACCTGCAGCCCCTGGCGGCTTTCGACGGTGCGGATGAAATTGCCGGCGTCCAGCATCGAGTCGTGCGTGCCGGTATCCAGCCAGGCGTAGCCGCGCCCCAGCCTGACCACATTCAGATCGCCGCGCCGGAGGTACTCGTTGTTCACCGAAGTGATTTCCAGTTCGCCGCGGGCGGAAGGCTTGATATTTTTGGCGATTTCCACCACATCGTTGTCGTAGAAATAGAGCCCCGTAACCGCGTAGTTGGAGCGGGGATGCTCCGGCTTCTCCTCGATGGACAAAGCCTTGAAATTCTTGTCGAATTCCACCACGCCGAAGCGTTCCGGATCCGGCACATAATAGCCGAACACGGTGGCGCCCTTTTCCCTCGCCGCCGCCTCGCGCGCCATCCGCCCCAGATGGGCGCCGTAGAAAATATTGTCTCCCAGCACCAGCGCGCATTTATCCTTCCCGATAAAAGATTCGCCGATGATGAAAGCCTGCGCCAGGCCTTCCGGTTTCGGCTGGACCGCGTAACTCAAATTTATTCCGAAACGGCTGCCGTCGCCCAGCAGCCGGATGAAACCGGCCTGGTCCTCCGGGGTGGTGATGATCAGAATGTCGCGGATACCGGCCAGCATCAGCACGCTGAGCGGATAATAGATCATCGGCTTGTCGTACACCGCCAGCAGCTGCTTGGATACCGCGCGGGTCACCGGGTGCAGACGGGTGCCGGCACCGCCGGCCAGAACTATGCCCTTCGTATTGCTCATTCCGCGCCTCCTGTTCCCAGCCTCTCCATTTTGTACGCGCCGCTCAGCACCCGGGCGCACCAGTCGTCCCGGTGCTCCAGATACCAGAGCACCGTTTTGCGGATGCCGCTTTCAAAAGTCTCCCGCGGCTTCCATCCCAGTTCGCGGGCGATTTTCGCGGGATCGATGGCATAGCGCAGATCGTGCCCGGGGCGGTCCTTCACATGCACTATCTGCTCCGCGTAGGATTTGCCGTCCGGCCGCGGCCGCAGTTCGTCCAGCAGCGCGCATACGGTCTTCACCACCTCGATATTCTTCTTCTCGTTATGCCCGCCGATATTGTAGGTTTCCCCCGGCTTGCCGGCGGTCGCGACTAAATACAAGGCTCTCGCATGGTCCTCCACATACAGCCAGTCGCGGATCTGCAGGCCTTCGCCGTACACCGGCAGCGCCTTGCCGTCCAGCGCATGCAGAATTATCAGCGGAATCAGCTTCTCCGGGAAATGGTACGGTCCGTAGTTGTTGGAGCAGTTGGTTACCAGAGCCGGCAGCCCGAAAGTGCGCCGCCAGGCCCGCACCAGATGGTCGCTGGACGCCTTGCTGGCGCTGTACGGCGAACTGGGCGCGTACGGAGTGGTTTCCCGGAAGAAATCCTCCGGGCCGTTCAGATCGCCGTACACCTCGTCGGTGGAGATGTGGTGAAAGCGGAAAGCCGCCTTTCCGGCGTCATCCAGCGTATTGAAATACTTGCGCGCCGCCTCCAGCAGCGTGTAGGTGCCGACAATATTGGTCTGAATGAATTCCCCCGGACCGTCGATGGAACGGTCCACATGGCTCTCGGCCGCCAGGTGCATCACATGGGTGGGCCGGAAATCCGCGAAAATCCGGTCCGTCTCCGCCCGGTCGCGGATATCGGCTTTTTCAAAGCGGAAACGCTCCGAACCGGCGACCGGAGCGAGATTCTCCAAATTGCCGGCGTAAGTCAGCTTGTCAATCACGCAGACCGCATCGGCGGTATCATTGATGATATGCCTCACTACCGCTGAACCGATGAATCCGGCGCCGCCGGTCACGATGATCCGATTCATAAAATTTCCTTTCTTCCGGTTGTCTCAAACGCCATACGGCTGAACACTGCTTGCTTTTCCGCTCCGGCGCTGAATAATCCGGCATACAAATGCGGGGAACTCGGCAGTATATGAACACTTGCAAATTGTACGAAGCGGGTGGAATCTAAGAAAAAAGCGGCCGCGCCTCCTCGTCCCGGACCTCCCGTAACCGTATTCTCCCGTGATTTAATGTACCGCCGAATCGGTAAATTTAAAGTTAATGCCGCATTATAAAACAAAAAAGCCCGGTGCGCTTCAAAATCCGCCGGGCAAAATATCGGGTACTGTTTAAGCATGCTTATACCTTGATAATGTTATCCGTTTTTTCAAACATATACTCTGAATTCTCGGCAACGCGTAAAAAGCGGGTGTCATCATAAATCTGCGATCTGTAAGTCATGCCTCGCAACGGCTCCTGTACAGGCGCCGAATGTTTACGGTTTCGCACAATATTCACCGCTCGGACTGTCGGCATCACAGTTGGTCTTTAAGGGAGATTTCAATAACCGGAACTAAAACGGGAGGCTTTTGTACCGGAAGTTCAAAAACGACATCATCGGCATCGGCATTTTGCTGCAATGTGCGATTCTTGTACTCTTGTATTCTTATTTCACTGCCGTCATGAAGAAAACGGACGAAAGTAATCTTGCCGGCCATTTTTTTTACAGTTATATGCCCGGAGGGCCATGAATAAATATGCAGATACAACTTCTTTGTCCGGGAATTGTAGGTATAACGGCAATTGTCCGGAGCGACTAATCGCGGGGCATGACCGCAACCGTAAATTGAGGCGCTGCAATATTTCATCCAGTCGGCATAGGCATTAAGGCACGCCATGGCGCGATGGTCGAAATAACCGCGGGCCGTAGGGCCGACGTTCATCAGCAAATTTCCCCCGCGGGATACAACATCTATCAGCATTTTCACACATTGTTCCGGAGATTTCCAGGTCATTTCATCCCGATGATAGCCCCAGGAACCGGAAAAAGTCTGACAATTTTCCCATGCGACCGGTTTTCCATGCCGGTCAACCATGCCTTGATCCGGAGTATATTGTTCCGGAGTAGCAATATCCGCGTCCTCCGGAATGCCGGCGCGGTCATTGATAATAATATCCGGCTGTAATGAACGCGCCAATTTCAGTAATTGAACCGATTCAAAGTGTTCAGGTCCTTTGCCGTGCAGTATATCTTCGGGATTGCCGTAGCAATAGTCAAACCACAACTCATCGATTTTTCCGTAATCAGTCAAAAGTTCGGTAATCTGATTGCGGACATATTGCGCATACAGATGCATATTTCTGTCTGAATTCATTTCCGCCAGCTTATCCTTGCCGATTCTGGAATACGGGCCGAAACAATCATCAACAACGTATTGCGGATGATGCCAGTCAATGAGGGAATAGTAAATTCCGATACGCAATCCGGCATCCCGGAAAGCATCAATCACCCGGCGTAAAATATCGCATTTCGCCGGAGTATTGGTGCATTTGTAATCAGTATATTTGCTGTCAAACATACAAAAGCCGTCGTGATGTTTGGCGGTAAAAACAACATATTTCATGCCGGCGCGTTTTGCGGCTTGAGCCCATTCAACGGGATTGAACAAATCAGGATTGAAGGCGTCAAGGTATTTCCGGTATTTCTCATGGGGAATAGTTTCTGCCGCCTGAACCCATTCATGACGCGCGGGAACGGAATAAATACCCCAATGTATAAACATGCCGAATCCGGCATCGCGGAACCACCTGATATCACCATGCGGGCGGACTGACGGCGGAGAAGATGAATCAATTTGCGTTTCACTGGCGAAACAAACTCCGCATACTGCCGTTAACACCGGCATAAACAAAATTATCAACTTTTTCATTTTTCCCCGACAAATTTACGATGATTACATTTGGAAGCCGATATTTGATTTGAAACACCGAAATCATCAATTAAAACGCCGTAAGGAGCGACTATTGACCAATAACAGCGGATTTGAGCCGCATCAGCGTACAGTTCAGCGCGGTAGGGTATTTGAAACTGGTGCTGTACTGTTTCATCAGGCAAAACGGCATCAAGGACCGCTTCCCGGGCGATCAATACCCCTTTGTCATCAAATTTCCAAATAGAAAAGGCGATTTGTGCGGTTTTCACGCTCTTTACCGTGAAAACTATGGTACAGTCATTTCCGGGCGGCGGCACCTGTGCCGAATAAATATCCCGCTGTCCGGCGGAACGGCAGTAAAAGGAATGTTGTCCGGAAATCGCTTCCGCGCCGGAACGGACGGTGCAGTCCGCGGCAACTCCATGGCAGGGAACATACGTTTCCGGGAACAAAAAAGCTCCCCGCGGGGAAACTTTTTCAAAACCGCCGTTGGGGCACAATTCGCCGGTTACCGGCAATATTCCTGACCCTTCCGGAATCTTCCGGCGATAAACCCGGATTTGTTTTTTATGGTGCAGATCTTTATCCCGGGCAAAAATAAGTTCCGCTCCGGCCTGAGTCAGCATCTTTTCCGTTTTTTCATGGTCGGATATTTTTTCATCGGTAACCAAATAACAGACATCGTAAAGTCCAATCGCAGAGCCTCCGACGGCCGCAAACTGACGCAGGGGCCGGCGGGGAAGAACCGGCAGGCGGGTAAAAAAGCCGATTTGCGTCAGAATGTCGGAACTGTCGGATTCGGCGATAAACGCGCGCCGGTAATTTCCGGCATCCGCGGTTATGACTGAAGCGGCGTCAATAACGGCGCGGTTATTCCGGTTCAGATGAAAATCTTTGCCCAGAAAAGCAAAAAACAGAATTATGAACAGGATGCGGGGCAAACGCAATCCGAGTTGCCTGATGCCGAGAAACCAGCCGGGCAGAAGAATCACGGGAATCCAGACCGAAGCCCAGTAGCGGCTGGAGGAAATTTCCGACACGGCACGCCAGAAAACCATGAATCCGCCGCCGGTCAGCAGAAAAGCGAGGGGTTCAGCGCAAATATATTTTTTCAGAAAATCCGGCTTTTTTTTCATTTGACACATCGCGGATTACCGGGTGGAACAGTATCCTGAACAGACAATCACGGGATCAATCCGGCCGCTTTCCGGCAGAAATATTCCCGGAAAAACAATGGCGAAAAACCGGCCGCCGATGAAATCAGCAGAAGCACGGCGGACATAACGGCAAACATAACAGCGCCATGCAGTAAAATTTTTAATTTTGACGGGGATTTCCACAACAGATATGCAAACCAGACCAAAGACAGCAAAACGGTCTCTCCGCCCTCATACCGGGTGATCAGGCTGAACGCGCTGAATCCGCCCATGGCGGCGGCGCACCGGCACCGGGATTTTTTTCTCCAATAAAGCAGCAGTGACAGAAAAAAGCAGCAGTTGAAAAAAAGGTGCGGAATTTCCCGCTGTATCTCGATACTCCAGTCCACCCATGGCGGAAAAACCGCCGCCAGCAAGGCGCAAATCAGAACCGGATCCCGCCGTTTCCACAGAAGCCGGGAAATCCCGCCGATAAGGAGCGGCAGCAAAGATCCCAGAAGGATATTGGTGCCCGCCCCCAGGGCGCGGGGAGTGAGCGAAAAAAGGTTCAGGGACAAGTAAGCGGAATAAAGGTAATGCGGAGTGGGCAGTACGGGGGGATAAAGTTTTTCCGGACAACCGCCGGAACGCTGTTCCCGGATTAACAGGGCCCGCCGGATGTAGTTAATGCCGTCCCTGGAAGGAACAGGCTCGACATGCCAGGCATATATACGGACGGCGGCGGCAATGAGGAAACAGGCCAGCAGTCCCGCCGTCAGCATCCGTGGCGTAATTTCCCTGCCGGAACGGCTCCAGCGCAGAAGTTTATGGTATTTTTCCGTAGTCGGCATCAACTTTACCGCTTACCATTGGAACCAGTAATCGGGATCGTAGCGGTAACTGTCGGGAACCGCCATGGCATCCTCAAAACGTTTTCCGGATAAAACCAGCAGGATGGAATCGGGGACTTCGGCTTTTATGCAGGAGGCCCAGCCGGCTGGAACGCAGATAATCTGGCTTTTCCGGTCGGACAGGGAAACAATCTCCGGACGCAGATCTTTGGAAGGCTGCTCCCAGTTGTCGATTTCCACCAGACCGATACGGAATGCTCCCTTCACGCAATAAAACCATTTTTTCTCCAGCTTATGCCCGTTCCAGCCGCGAAGCGCCGAGGTGTCCGGATGATGAAGCAGATAAAAGCGGTTGACTCCGTCAAAACGGAATTGATTCAAAAAGGAAATACTGCCGCGGGAATCGGCAAAAATATCTCCGTCAATGATTTGAAAACGGCTCATAGTTTCTCCTGAATTTTAAGACGGCGGACTGCCCGGGGAACGGATTTCATAATGAATGAGCAAAGGCAATGCAGCAAAAATGCGGCGGCTAAAATGGAAACGGTGCAAAGCGCGAAGTTGACCGGAAACCTGGTATGGGTATTAAAGAAACGGATAATCGGGAATTGCACCAGATAGATTTCCAAAGTCAAACCGGAGACCGCAAAAAACAGTACATCGCCCAAAAGTCCGCCGTTGGCAAAAATTTTCAGCGGATAAATCACCTCGTAATGACAGTTGGTAATCAGACACGCCGCCAATGCCCGGAGATAAACAATGAAAGTAATTTTTTGGCTGGTTGCCATTTTTCAGCTATGCTTTCCGCCAAATCATTTTGTTGATAATGCCGGTATAACTTTGAATCAATTTCACCACTTTGTCGCTGACATGTTCATCACGATAAGCCGGCACCGCACTGCCGCAGTCTCCGTTGTTGAACATGGAAACAGCAAGTTCAACGGCTTGCAAAACATTTTCGGTCTTAATTGAACCGATAACAAAAACCCCGTTTTCTATCGCCTCCGGGCGTTCGGTTGAAGTGCGTATTGATACCGCCGGAAATCGGAAATAAGCACTTTCCTCCGGAATGGTGCCGCTGTCGGAGACCACGCAAAACGCGTTTTTCTGAAGATTATTGTAATCAAAAAAACCCATCGGCACATGTTGAACAACGCGCTTATCAAAAACAAAACGGCGTTGTTCAATGAACTTTTTCGACCGCGGGTGACAACTGTATACTACTGGCATATCATATTTTTCCGCCATTGCGTTGACGGCATTCATCAAACTGAAGAAATTCTCTTCTATATCAATATTTTCTTCCCGGTGAGCAGAAAGCAAAATAAACTTTTTTGATTGAAGATTAAGCTGTTCAAGAATCTTGCTCCGATTGATAGAATCATTATATTTTGTTAAAATTTCCGCCATCGGTGAACCGACTACGAAAGTGTATTCCGGTTTGACGCCGGAATCAAGGATGTAACGTCTGGCGTTTTCGGAATAGCATAAATTAACGTCGCTTGTCACGTCAACGATCCGGCGAATTACTTCCTCCGGCAAGTTTTCATCCTTGCAGCGGTTGCCGGCTTCCATGTGAAAAATCGGAATTTTCAAGCGTTTGGCGGCAACAACGCAAAGGCAGGAATTGGTATCGCCGAGTACAATCAACGCATCCGGATTTTCTTTGACCAGCAATTCATAGGATTTGGCAATCACATTGCCCATGGTCTGTCCAAGATTTTCCCCGACGACCCCCAAATAGTAATCCGGTTTACGCAAACCGAGTTCATCAAAGAAAATTTTGTTCAGTTCATAATCATAATTTTGACCGGTATGAACCAGGATGTGTTCAAAATATTTATCACATTTTTTGATGATTTCCGACATTTTGATGATTTCAGGACGAGTCCCTAAAATAGTCATCAATTTAAGTTTTTTCATATTTTCACCTGTGCTGCTTTAGAGTAAATAATGAGAATACATAGATTTATGCGCATAAACCCATGCCGCCATTTCGCGCACCATTGTTTCATAATCCGGAATCGGGCAAAGACTATCGATACGGGTTCGAAGAAGTGACTTGTCGGCTGCCGCGCCTTCCACCGGAACAATCGTCAACGCATCATGACGGAAATAATGATTGAAAAGTTTCAATAAATCATATTTGGTGATACTTTGCGGTGGGACGGCATGACATAATCCGCTGATTCTTTCTTCGGCCGCGAACTCCATTGTTTTGGCCAACTGCAAAGTGCTTTGACCGGTCCATACGGCTTTAGTATAACCGTTAACAATCCCGTTTTGCTTCATAAACCAGTTGAACAGTCCGATCCCGTCTTTATTTATATCCGGACCTACTATAGAGTTCCGCAACGTCAAATTTTTATTATCCTCCAATTCTCCCAATGCTTTACTCCGGTCATAAAAGGTTTGACCGTCTTTTACATCAGTTTCTTTATACGGTCCGTTTTTGCCGGAAAAAACACAGTCAGTGCTCATCTGAATTACCTGAGTATCTGTTCCGGAAGTAATTTCCGCAAGATAATGCGGTAAGTACGCATTGATTAAAACGGCATCGGACTTGTTGTTTTCAGCATTTTGGTTCAATAAACCGATGCAGTTGATAATCGTATCGAAATGTTCCTGCTCAACCAGTTTTTTCAAAAAAGCAAAGTTACCGGCATCGCCGACAACACTTTTTACATATGCGGATTCTCTTCGTCCGAATCCAAGCACCCGATGACCGCGTTCCTGCAGGTACAGAGATATCAAATGCCCGGCCATGCCGTTACATCCCAAGACCAAAAAATACATTGTTCCTCCTGATCAAATATTCTGCAATTCCTGCTGAATATACGCCAAGGCAAGGAGTTTCTCTTTGACTTCGGCGACGTTCAGCAATTTCGTGTTGCTGCTGTTGAATTCGGTGAGGACATTGCGCTGCAAATCCCCGTGAATGAAATACTTGTCATAGTTCAAGCCGCGTTTGTCGCAGGGAACCCGGTAGAAATTGCCGAGGTCAACGGCATTGGCGCATTCCTCGTTGGTAAGCAGCGTTTCGTACATTTTTTCGCCGTGGCGGATGCCGATGCCCCGGATTTCCGTTTCCGGTGCGAAAATATCCGTCACCGCCTTCGCCAGGGTTTCAATGGTGCAGGCTGGGGCTTTCTGAACGAGGATGTCGCCGCTCGTACCCTTTTCAAAAGCGAAAAGGACCAGATCTACGGCTTCCTCCAGAGACATAATGAAGCGGGTCATCTTGGGTTCGGTGACGGTAATAGGCTTGCCGGCCTTGATCTGTTCAATCCACAATGGTATCACGCTGCCCCGGGAACACATCACGTTGCCGTAGCGGGTACAGCAGATTTTGGTTTTGTCCGGGGAAACCGTGCGGCTTTTGGCGACGACCACCTTTTCCATCATGGCCTTGCTGGTGCCCATGGCATTGACCGGATAGGCCGCCTTGTCGGTGGATAGACAAATGGCGGTCCGGACTCCGGCTTCAATGGCGGCAGTCAGAACGTTATCGGTGCCGAAAACATTGGTTTTAACCGCTTCCAGCGGAAAAAATTCGCAACTCGGCACCTGTTTCAGGGCGGCGGCATGAAAGATGAAATCAACGCCGTGCATGGCGTTTTTCACGCTGGCGATATCGCGGACATCGCCGATGTAAAACCGGATTTTGTCTGCGAATTCCGGCAGACGCTGCTGAAATTCATGCCGCATGTCATCCTGTTTTTTCTCATCGCGCGAAAAGATGCGGATCTCGCCGATGTCGGTTTGCAGAAACCGGTTCAGCACGGCGTTGCCGAAACTGCCGGTGCCGCCGGAAATAAAAAGTGTTTTTCCCTTAAAAAGCGACATTGTTTTCCTCCTTAAAATACCATACGTCTTCACATTTTTTATTTAAACAAAGAGGACATCCCTGCCCTGCTCATCGCGCAATTCCCTTCACAATCAAGGCGACAGTTTTTTTCTTCCACGGGATATACGGAAATCCGTATATCGGAGCGTTTTTAATGACTCTCCGGGCATATTTTTTACACTCCGCGGGAATATTACGCCGGATCAATCCCGACAATTGGTTTATTTCAAATAAGCCGTGTGTAACGCGGCTGTTGATTGCCGTCGGTTCAAAATAGTGACATTGTTTTCCGTTTTCTGTATCACATTCTCTCTTTTGGCACGATTGTTGTTAGCTTACCATTAGAACACGACTTTTTTATTTTAATTCTCCTCCGACTGTATTCAATGAAAGACGAGTTTGAAAAAAGTCATAATTTTTTCACAGAAGAAATGAAACAAATAAGCAACGATCACGATAAAAATTGTGCAGAGAATAACATTCATTGGAAAACGCACATAACTGGCAAAATATGATATGATGGGGAATTGGATCAAGTAAATTTCCAGTGTTATGTCGGCTACCTGCGAAACGGGACGGAGAATCAGTGCCCGATCCGGCAATTTATTTTCCCATCTCTGAAACAACTCAAAAACAGAAAACAACCACAAAAGGAGAACGTACTGGGCAAAAATCTGATACGAACTGCAAAATGAATAACGATTCATACAAATTTTCCACAAAGCAAAAATCACCGGTAAAAGAAAGCTCCCGGGCAATGACATCCTGATTGAAATAAATCTATGTTTTGCCTCAATCCGTTCTCTTTCCCATGCTCCGATCAACATACACTGCATAAAAAATAAAATAGTCACCGGTTCCCCATATTTAAGTATATGGTAATAACTCTTGTCAAAAAACAAGAGATATATCACGAGATTGAAGATGATAAAAAACAGAAGCAAATCCTTTCCCGAAATGCCGAACTGAGACAATTTTAAGAAATAAGCGCAAAAAACATACAAAACCACAATGGCTCCAATAAAGTGAAAGTTCGTTGGCCAAAAAAAGTAAAAGAACGAATTCTCTGCTCGAAGTGAAATAATCCCCAGCAACGCGTAGAGCAGTGTTACCAGCCAGACAGGGACATAGCAACGGGAGAGCCGTTTGATACAATAAGACGGGATGTCCATCTTCGTTTGAGGTTTTCAAATGCAAAATCCAGATATGGCAAAAAAAAGAATATTTCCAAAGATTCCACCGCTTGCAATGGAATCTACAGGCAACATTTCCTTGTAATGGGACAGTGTGATCAAACATACAGCCAAGACACGCAGATAAATAATAAAGATATATTTTTTCATAAATGAACTTCTCTGAAAACTTGATTGTCGTTTTCTATCAGCACTTTGTCACAATTTTGATTTCAGCCATCACATTTTCCATATCAGGCAATCATTTCTCTGATTTATTCATCTAAAATAAAGAGGCAAGACGCAACCAAAAACGTTTCATTGCCGGAATAGAACCGTTTTTAAAAAAACAATAAGAACGACTATCATCGGCAAAAATTTTCTTCAGCGCTTTATTCCGAAACAGTAATCTGCTCTTTATGGCAGACGTATACCATATGCCAAGCCGAGCTGTGATCAAAACGCCATAACCGTGTTGAGATCCGAATTTATTCGCGACATAACTATATGCCAAACAATGCCTTAAAATCAATTTATCCTTGTCTGCTCTCAAGTCTCCCATAATGCTGCTTGACCGCTGACGATAATAATAATTTTGACGATCCGCACACACAAGAGACGCTCCGTTCAAAAACACTTCAGAGGAAAAAATAACGTCTTCACAAAGCATACGTTCTGCAAAAACGGTCTCAGCCACCGCGCTTCTTTTGAACAGTTTATTCCACACCGTAAAGTTGATACGGTCACTATCTCCGGCTCCATACAAAGCATCAATCACTTCCTGATTAGCATAATACTTCAAAGAAAAATTTTGAGGTGGAAATTGAATTCTGGTAATATCATCATCATCTTGCACCGCCACATGAGCACATTGCGCAACATCGGCGGCAGGATACTGAGAGAATGCATTCATAAAATCAGCCACATAAGTCGGCGATACCGCATCATCGCTATCCACGAAAGCCAAATATTCTCCCGCCGCATGAAGTAAGGCGGCATTTCTCGCGCCGGAAAGGCCTTTGTTTTCAGGCAAGTGAATCACTCGAATAATTTCATTCTTCTTCGCATACTCATCACAAATTTGTCCGCTTAAATCATCCGAACAATCATCCACAAGAAATATCTCAATATTGGTATAAGTCTGTGCCAGCAGGGAATCAACACATTGCCGCAGATATTTTTCGACCCGGTAGACCGGGACAATAATGCTGACTTTTGGGCTGCCGGTACTCATTTGCCTTTCACTCCCTTGTTGATATAATGCTGAAAAGCGAATTTTTCACCCCGGCTTTGTCTGGCGATGCGGGCGAAAAGGCTCACGTTGGAAAGCCCGGCGACGATGCCGTTGCAGTGAGACAAGGTGTACATGTCCCGCAGCACTTCCAGTCCCAGCAGGTAATGATGATTTGCCCGGTTCACCCGGCTGCGCATGACCGTTTCATCACCGTCGGTACGGATCACATCCTCATAAAACCGGATCATGGAACCGTATTTCCGCTGAAAAGCGTTCAAGGCCTCCGAGTCGTCGGTCGCCAGAAAAATCCGGTCAAAGTTGCCGGTGTTTAATGCGGCGTCGACCGCATTCAGATACTCGTCCACCGTCACAATATTGGGATGATTAAGGTAATGCCGTTTGAAATCGGCGCCGCGGACGTGAACTCCCAAAATCCGCTGCCCGTCGCCGCGGATACGGCAGACCGCTTCACTGATAACCGGCTTTACCGCCGGATTCAAATGCAGATATTTGGCGGCGAGTGCCGCCATCCGGTCAAAATAGGCATCGGGGGGCAGATAGCCGGAAGTCATATCGTACACCTGATGAATGTACAGCCGCTGGTAATAATTGTGTTTTACCACGGCGGAACTGTGCCGCGCCTCCTCGGGAGTAATCTCTGAAACCGGTTCGAAATAGTATTCAAATGGGTTGGTTGAACCGTTGACCGGGTGGTTCTCGCTGTAGCAGGAGGTCTCCGGCATCAGCACCGCCGGAGTAAAGCCGAAAAGGTCGCAGAAATAGAGTTCATGCAGAATAAAACGCAGTTCCGCGAAAAAACCGTCGCACCCCATGGTTTGCGCGATGTAAATCAGGCGTCCGGGATTTTTATCGCCAAGACGCTGAATTTCGATTTTCAGCGGATTGCGTCCGATATCCAGCACCCCGGTTACAAATTCGGCATCATTCCAATGCCGCAGGCAGCGCTGAAGGTAATTGATTCGCGGATGTTTCAATAAAAAATTTTTCATTTTTTCCTGCCTGTATGCAATCGGGTTTTCAAAAAATCAATCAGAATCAGCCTCTCATCCCGGCGGAAAAGAATCAGCCAGCCGAAGATGCTTCCGGCCGCGCAAGTCAGGATGCCCGCCCCGATTGCCGCCGGCCAGCTGTGAACCGGAAAATATTTCCGCAGAAAAAAGCAGGAAGCAGCAGTAAGGAGGGTTACGCCGAAGTTTTTCAGCAAAATCAGGTAGAACGGCGCAGTACCTGTGCCCAGCAGTTTTGCCACGTAGGGAATGGTAAAGGTACACCCCTGCAAAACTCCGAAGACTTTGCTGACCGCAACCACAATAAGCATTTTTGCCGGCGTATGGCCGGTAAAGTGCAGCAAAACAAACATTACCGCCAGCGAAAGCAAGGCATAGCCGATGGTTACCAGAGAATTGATTTTAACTTTGTTGGCGGAAGTGAACACCAGGCCCATCGGGTTTAAAGCCAAAGTAGCCGGCATAAACGCCACCGAGGCGAAGGCGATCCGCCATAATTCCCCGGCATCCATAGAGGGAACCCACAGCCGGAAAAAATCGCTTCCGAAAACGGTCAGATATGCCGCCGGGAGGCAGATGAAGAATCCCATCAACCGCATGTCGAAATGGACTTTTCTGCTGATTCCGGTCAGACTGCCTTCGGCGAAATCTTTGGTTAATGCGGGGGCGGCGGAACTTGCCAGACTGCAAACCAGTCCGGCAATGCACAGCGGGATTATTTTGGCTACGGAAACGATTCCCATCGCCGCCGCTGAGATGGAAAGATTGACGATCAGCAGATCCAGTTGATCCAGCAGGATGCTTCCCAGGGAGCTGATCGAATTCCAGACTCCGGAGGCAATCAGTTCCCGGATTTTGGCGAAATCAAAATATTTCCGTTTGATCCGGACTTCCGGCATAACCCGCCGGTGAATAAAATAATTTCTGGTGACACCGTAAATCGCCGCGATGCAGTATATCAGACCGATCTGCCACAAATAAGGCTTAAAGAGCCGGAAGGTCAGCAAAATCAGACCGACGGTAAGTACCTTGGATTCAATGTTGCGTGACGCAATCAACTCCAGACGGTTGACCACGTATGCCGAATTATTGAAAGCGCCGCCGATCTGGACAATGGCGAACTGCAGAAAAGTAAAAATAAAAAGCCAGGTAACATCGCCGGCCAAAGCTTCCGGAATCCGGAAAACCGAAGGCAGAAAACAAAGCAGCAGAACCGCCGGAACGGAGAGAACAAGGCAAATAGCGATGCTGGCGATAAAAACGGAGGAATAATACTTCTGAACCTCCGGCATATTGTGCTGAAAATAAGCCATGGCGATAAAGCGCCCCGCCATGGAGTTCAACGCGATGACCGCCAGCGATGCATAAGTCGTCACGTTGCTTGCCAGTCCCAGGAAACCGTTGGCGGTACTGCCGATATGACGGACAATGAACGGCGTCAGAAAAAAACCGATCAGCAGCGTCAGCACAAAGGCAAGCCCCTGGCTTGCCATATTGAAAAACGCCTGTCGGCGACCGAATTTACAATTGTTCTTTGCTATTGTCACTTTAATTGAATTCTCTCAAAACACCAGTTGATGTTTTCTTTCACGATTTTCGCCGGAGTTCCGGCAAGGATTACTCCGGCTTCAGTAAATTTCTTTGTGACAATGGCTCCGGTTCCGCAAACGGAATTGTCTCCCACGGAAGCACCTTTCAAAATGGTGACATTCTGTCCCACCCACACGTGATTACCGATGTATACGTTTTGAGACGGATTGATCCGTTTTCCCGCCACATCCAGAATGGAGTGGCTGTCGCCGGTACGGACGCGGATGCCGCCGGAAAACAGGCAGCCTTTCCCGATTGTGATTTCCGTACTCTCGATACAGCTCAGTTGGCAGGTTCCGCAAAAGAGAGTATCCCTCCCGATATAAATACGGTTGTTATCATCCTCAATCCAAAGCGTCAAATCTTTGATCAGGCAGTTTTCATCAATTTCAATCCGGTTGTTGCTGCCGTTGATGAAGATATGAAAACGGTTGACATATTTCGGATTGCGCACAGCAATGGTATTCCCGGTTCCATGCAAATCAAGTTCGGTATGGCGGTATATGCCGTCAATGGCGACTGAATTGCGCTTCGTGCCGCGGAAGCGGTTTCCCCCCCCGAAAATGCGGAGATACAAGGCGTAAAGACGGAGAACGATACGATTTTGTTTAATCTTTTTAAGCATGGATAATCTTTCTCAACCGTTTCTGTATCCGGCCGCATTGGTATATCATACGCTCAAATCCGGTAAAATAACGTTGTCTGACCATATTCCCTTCGGTGCGCACCCGGTCAAGGTTTTCCGGTTTTTCGGAAATACCGCCGCCCTGATAAATGCAAACCGGTACGGGCAGATGATGAAACCTGGCTCCGTTCAGAAAAAAACGGGTCATGATTTCATAGTCGGCGCAGATTCGGAACGCCGTGTCGTAATTTCCGAATTTATCAAATAACTTTTTTCCGAAAAACACGCTTTGATGACACAGCCCTTCTTTCAGAAAATGTTTCCGGTCAACATTAGGATTCTGAGGTAAAAGCCCGCTGTCTGTCCGGCAGTCCCCGTAAACGGCATCACTGTCAGAGAGCCGTTTCGCGGCGATGAAGTCCCGCGCCTGTTCCAGAACTTGGGAACCGGCGAAGCAATCGCCGCAATTCATAAAAATCAGATATTTTCCCCGCGCCTGCGCCACCGCCTGATTCATGGCGTCATATACGGAGGTGTCCTGCCGGACAAAAATCCGGATCCGGTTGTCCGGCGGAATCTGTGCCAAAGTCGCGTCTTCCGAGCCGCCGTCTTTGACAATGATTTCAAAATCGCCGCAACTTTGCCGCAAAACGGAATCGATGGTGGCGCGGATTACAGTCCCGGCATTCAGGGAAACCGCGATCACACTGAAAAAAGGAGCGGACATAAGAATCATCCCTCAGCGGTGAAACCGACTCGCCAGCAGAAAATAATGCTCAAACGGAAATAAAAATTTCAACAGCCGTTTATGCCATGGTCCGAGGACACTGCGCCGTCCCAGATTCCACCACATCAGCGGATAGGGGTAACAGCCGCGTTGTTTCATATCTGCCAGACGGGACTTCAACTCATGGCCCGGCAATTTCAGCTTCAGCAGATAACAGAGTGCCGTTTCCGCGCAAAGCTGACGGCGGCGTTGGAGATTTGTCGACACGCCGTCCGGCATATTTTCAACTTTGCAGCGTTCATATTCCTCGCCGTAAATATCAAAGAGCAGCAGCATATCCTGATAATGTTTTTCCGTTTTTTCCCGGCTGACGATATGCATGGCGGAATCGGCGCGCTGCCGGTAAAGGTAAAGCCGGGCATGAGTATAGATACTCCGGTGTTTCCGGTATTTGGTCTGCAATGCCCACAGATAATCCTCGCCGTAATGAAGTTGCGTATTCCATTCAATATGATTGCGGCGCAAATATTCCGCCAGACAGACCGACAGCCAGCCGGAACCGCTTGAACCCTCACGGTTCTCCCCGTCAACGGCAAAATTCACCGTCCGGGGCTGATATGTTGCCGATTCCCCGCAAACCGAGTAGTCAAATTCAAAGATGTCGGCCTGATATTTTTCCATGAGCCGATAAATTTTTCCCAGACAGCCGGCTGCAATCATATCATCGGGGTCGATGAACCAGACATATTTTCCCACCGCCGCCTGAAAACCGCGGTTGCGGGCGGCGCATACCCCGGAATTCGGCTGCTCAAGCAACCGGATATGGCGGTGTTTTGCCATGTAAGATTGCACTGCCGCTTTGGAATTGTCCGGGGAGCCGTCAATGACGCAGATGATTTCATACTCGGTTTCGGGAAGATCCTGTGCCAGAAGCGACTCCAGGCAATCTGGCAAAAACTTTTCCACATTGTAAACGGGAAGAATCAAACTGAATTTCACTGCCATGTTGTTGTCTTGCCTATCTTAATTCCTCAAACAGGGAAAAATAAGCGTAATGACCGCCGTCCCAGAAGGTTTTGGCGAAACAAATAACCATGATAATAAGCGTGGCGGTCTCTCTGTCCCGTCGGGATAATTTGTTCAGAAGCGACGGGATTATCAACGGCGCCAGGCAACTGAAATACAATGCGATGCGGAAGAAATTGTCGATATTAATCGCGAATGCCCGCAGTGCGCAGCCGATGCCGAGCGCCGCCATGCCGTAGAAGATAACCGGTTCGTTTTTCAAATCATAGACCGAACCGGAAGCGATACTCCCGGATTTGTCCGGCCGGTAAGTACGGTGCGCAATACACCAGATGCCGAAAAGGAAAATCGCCAGTTCGATAATATAGCCGCTGATAGTCAGACCGCTGGTTACGTCGGCGTATGCCTCCATATGTTTATTCCACGCCACCGCATGTACCATACTGCCCAGAAAACGGGGAAACAGCAACGCGATCAGCGGAGCAATAAAAACGAACAGAAAATATTTTTTCCCGAAGGGAATAAAGGACAGGGGATACATCAGGAAGAAAACCCAGCCGGAGGAGTGAAACAAACCGCCGATGGCGACCAGTATCGCGAATATGATCATTTTCCTCCGGCAGAGGAACTCGAAGGCGGCATAACAAAATCCCATGGCGACAGCCTGGCGGATACCGGTCATGGCAAAGTGAAAACTACCCAGAGTAACCAGAAAAAACAGGGAAAGGAAAAAATTCTGACTGCGTTTGTACATCAGGAAACAGAATCCGCCCATGAAGAGCGCGGAGAGAAAAACAAACCAGCCGCGGTAAGTAAACCCGCATTTGCTCATCACGTTTCCCAGAAAATGAAAGAACGGGTCTTTGCCCTTTCCGCCGATAACGGCATTCCATGATTCCGCCAAAGACAAGTGTGAATTAAGCTTAAAAAAACCGGCATAGGCGTAAACATCCCCGGTATAGGTTACACTGCGCCAGCCCATGACAAAAGTTGAAGCCAGAAAGATGAGCAGCGCCGCCCGTTTGGTCTGTTTCAGTTTTCCCTGATTGACGAGGAAACCGAATAAAAGCAATGCCCAGATGATCAGCATTTTTCCGTTTTCAGCAGTTCGCGGTAGAGTTGGCGGAATTGCCGGGAAATGAGTTTGGCGTCAAAATTCTCTTCGGCAAACTTACGGCAGGCCGCGGAAAAGTTTTCCCGTCCCGCCTGCAAAATGGCGGAAATCTGCCGTGCCATCGCCGGGAGATCCCGGTCGGCGGCCACCGCGCCGCAGCCGGTACCTACCAGCTCCGGATTGGCGGTGGTATCAAACACCGCCGCCGGGGTGCCGCAGGCCAGAGCCTCCGCCGTAACTTTGCCGAAGGTTTCTTCCCGGGACATCT
>JAZRUY010000194.1:0-8317 GCA_045598845.1 Victivallaceae bacterium | reverse complement strand
ATATTCCGTTCCCGGCAGAACCGCTCCGCGGCTTCCGCTTCGGCCGATGATTCGCCGCCGCGCAGCCCGTGGTCGAAATGCACCGCGGTCAGGCGGTAGCCGAACCGCGCCCGGAAATGCTCCGCCAGCAGCAATGCCGCGGTGCTGTCCGCGCCGCCGGAAAATCCGGATAAGACCGAACATCCCGCCAAACGGGCGAAAAGTCCGGCGCATTTTTCGATATCCACGGTTGAAAATCTCCTCTTCTGCGGATTATAATATAAAACCGCGGAAAATTCAGCGCAAGAACCACAGGGGAATTTCATGGCCTACATCGTCGTCGCAACCGGCAATATGCACAAAGTCGAAGAATACCGCAAACTCATGGCGGGTCAGAATGTCGAACTCAAATCCCTTCGCGATTATCCGAATTTTCCCGGCGCGGAGGAAACCGGCTCCACCTTTGCCGAAAACGCCGGCATCAAGGCTCTGACCGCCTGCCGTTACTGCGATGTGCCGGCTTTCGCCGATGATTCCGGTTTGGAAGTTGCCGCTTTGGGCGGCCGTCCGGGGATTTTTTCCTCCCGGTATGCCCCTACGGATGCGGAGCGCATCGCCAAGTTGCTCGGCGAGCTGAAAGGCGTCTCCGACCGCAGCGCCCGTTTTGTCTGCGCAATCGCCATCGCGGTCAACGGCGAAGTGGTGGAGACTTTCGAAGGCGAGGTCAGGGGGGTGATCGCCGATGCGCCGCGCGGCAACGGCGGTTTCGGCTATGACCCGCTGTTCATTCCGGACGGCTATGACCGTACTTTCGGTGAATTGCCGGAAGAGGTCAAGAACCGCATCAGCCACCGTGCCGCCGCCTTCCGCAAGGCGCTGGAATTCGTGGAAGACGAGATGTCGGTGCTTGACGATGAATTCTGATTTGAGTTTTTTTACCGGCGCAGGACGGCGAACGCCGGCAGACCGCTGATATTCAGTTCGTTCAGCACCGCCGCCGTGTCCGGAGCGGTTATATCCTCTGCCCGGAATTCCACTGTTGTGAATTTTTCCAGTTCCCGCCGCACCGCCGGTTTTCTCATGATTTTCCGCATCGCCGCGCAGTTGCCGCACCACGAGGCGGTGAATTCCACCAGCACCGGCTTGTCGCCGGACTCCGCCAGCGCGGTTTTCAGCGCCGCCGCTTCCGATGCCGCCCGGCCGCGGCTGCGGATTAAACCGCTTCCGGTTATCAGATAGCGCGCCGCGAAAATCAGCAGGATTACCGCGAACGCGTATTTTACCGCCTCCATGAACCGCCCCGGTTTCGGCAGCGCCGCCAATCCTGCTCCCGCCAGCGCCGCGGGTATCCCCATTCCCGCCCCCAGTGCGAACGGCAGCAGAATTGCGGAGTAAACTCCATCCGCGTACAATTCGGCGGCTACCGTCAGCATGCCGAGCACCGCCGGCGCCACGCAGGCTCCGGCCAGCAGCGCGGTGACGGCGCCGTAACCCGCGGTCGCCGCGTAACCGGCGGTCGCCAGCCCGGCGGATGGATTGCGCCGGAAACGCTCCAGTCCGATATCGATGAAACCCGCCATGCCGAGCGCCAGCAGCAGAAATACCGCCGCCATGGCGAAATTGAACGCCGGGCTGGAATTCAGCGTTCCGAACTTCGCTCCCGCAAATGCGGTTATACAGCCGGCGGTACCGTAGGCGGCGGTCTGTCCGGCGGCATAGGCCAGCCCCCGCAGCAGACCGGTGCGGCGGCAAACCGCCGCCCGTCCGGCTCCGATTATCGTCAGTGTCACCGGCAGCATCGGCAGCGAGCACGGTGTGAGATTGAGCGCCGCCCCCGCCGCCAGCGCGGCGAGCAGCCACAGCCATACCGGACGGTCCGGAGCCGTTTCTTCCTTTCCGTCCCCTCCGGACAGGAAATCCAGGAATTCCGCCTCGCTCCGCAATCCCTGCAGCACCTTTACCTCGCGGAATCCGGCGGTTATGCTTTCTCCCGCTTCCGCTCCGCTCGGCGGCAAAGCCATATCTCCGGGCAGGCGGCATACCGCGTTTCCGTTTTCATCCGTGGTGCATACCGGCTCGGTTACCGGGCCTTCCGCCGCGCATGCCAGCGCCGCGCCCAGCAGGATGAATGCAAGGATTTTTTTTGTCATTTTCCGCCTCCGCCGCAGGTTATTGGTGTTTGCCGGGGAAAATATTGCCGTGTTTTCCGCTTTAATCAAATCCCCGCGGTTGATTTCGTGCTGAAAAGTTATATTTTTATCTGTCGGCGTTGTGTTTTAATTCATCTGTGCGGGGTGTGATCATGGATTTGTTTCAGGAACTGGGAGAACCGGCCGGTTTATGGCGCTGGTTCGGCGAAATATGTTCGGTGCCGCATCCGTCCGGGCGCGAGGCGGCATTGGCGGAGCGGATCGCGTCGCTGGTGAAAAGGGAACTTCCCGGCTGCGCGGTGCGCCGCGACGCCGCCGGCAATCTCCGCATCGACCGCGGCGGAGCCGCTCCCGGCACTCCGCTTATCATGCTGCAGGCCCACCTCGACATGGTGCCGCAGAGCGCCGGGAATTTCGATTTTGAATCTCAGGGCATCCCGCTGGAAATTTCCGGAGGATTTCTGCGTTCCGGCGCCGGTACTTCGCTTGGCGCGGATGACGGCATCGGGGTGGCCGCGGCGCTGGCGGCGCTCGCCTCCGCGCCCGCTGGTCTTAATCTCGCCGCGCTGTTCACCGTGCGCGAGGAAACCGGGCTGCAGGGCGCGCTGGCGCTCTCCCCCGATATGCTTGAATGTGACGCTCTGCTCAATCTCGACAGCGAGGAGGAGGGGGTTATCTATACCGGCTGCGCCGGCGGTGAAACAGTTACCGCCGAATTCCGCGTGCCGTATCAGCCTCCCTCAGCGGATACCGTTCCGGCGGTTATAACTGTCGGCGGTTTGAAGGGCGGTCATTCCGGCAGCAACATCGCCGACCGCCGCGGCAACGCGCTGCTGCTGCTTTTTTCCGTCTTGCGCGGTCTGGACGGAATGTTTTCCGTTTCGTCGCTTTCCGGCGGTACTCTGGACAATGTGATTCCGGCTTCCGCTGCGGTTTCCGGCTATTGCCGCCCGGATGATTTTCCCGTTATCGGTGAAACGCTGCTCCGGGCGGAGCGTGAATTCCGCCGGTCGTGCGATGCGCAGCCGGAATTCGGTATCGTTCTGAGCCGGACGGATGCCGGAGGCGGAGCGGTCTGGACTTCCGGTTTCCTGCGGCGGTTTCTGGATATTTTCGATGCCGGCTTTCCCGACGGGGTGCTGGAGTATTCCGCGGAATTCCGGGCGGTGCGCACCAGTTCCAATCTGGCCTCCGCTAAAATGCCGTCTCCCGGTACTCTGATTCTGACCGGCAGCCAGCGCAGTCTTCGCGATGCGGAGCGGAAAAAGGCGACTGAGCGTTTCTCCGCCTGTTTCTCCGCCGCCGGCGCGGCGGTTTCCCGCTCCGGCGGTTATCCCGGCTGGGAGCCGTCACCGGATTCTCCGCTTTCCGGTACCGCCTCCGCGTTTTACCGCCGCTGTTTCGGTGTTTTACCGCAGGTCAGAGTGATTCACGCCGGACTGGAATGCGGTATTTTCGCCGGCAAGGCGCCGGGTCTGCCCATGATTTCTTTCGGACCGACACTGCTGGATGTGCACAGTGTGAATGAACGGCTGGATATCGCTTCCGCCCGGCGCTTTTTCAGTTATCTCTCCGGATTGCTGCCGCACTTGTCCGCCAGTATCCGCTGAGCCGTCGCCGCCAGTGCGGCGGCCTCCGCTGTTTCCGGCAGGTGCCGGCTCAGGATGTCCAGGTATTTTCTTTCCCGGAATACTTCGCAGGTGTGCCGGTAGTTCAGATCCCGCACCCAGAACATCATGTTCAGCACGAAATCGCATACGGTGCGCATGTCGCTGTAGTTCGCCGTGCCGCCGTTTCCGACGGTTTCCGCCACACCGGGCGAGAAACGCGGCGAGCGGTCGAGGTTCAGGAATATCGAGTCGTGGCCGCTGGCGTCGATCTCATTGAGCAGCAGATGCAGAATATCGGTCTTGTCGCAGTCGCGCACCGCCGCCGCGGTTTTCGCGGTGAGTTCCGGCAGCCCGTCCGGCAGCCGCCGCTTGTTGTGCAGCAGCACCGCCTGCAGCACCGCTTCCCGCTCCCCGCCGCTGAAACGCCGCATCCGCGGCAGTTCCGCCAGCAGTTCCATCGAGCGCCGGCCGTGGTCGAATTCCGTATTGTCCATGAAAGTTCCGAACCGGTGCAGTTGTTCGAACCGCGACAGATCGTGGAACCAGGCCGCCTCCGCCGCCAGTTCATGTTCTTCCGCGCTGAAATGCTCCGCGGCGCACAGCGCCTCCGTTTCCGCCGCCACCCGTACCGTATGGTCGATTTTCAGTTGTATGTCGCGGTCGGTTTCCGTGGAAGCCCCTGTGTATTTAGCCGCCTCCGCCTTCAGCGCGTCCAGCGGGTTTTCCGTACTCTTCATGATTCACCGTCTTTCGTTTCGCAACGGCGGAATATACCCCCGCCGTTCTTTCTCCGCAAGCCCCGCTTGAAGAAATTCCCGCGCCGGATTAAATTATACCCGCTTGAATTTTATGTATATTATGTATATATCCGCCGGAAAAGTTTCCGGCGCGTTGGGCGGCATGATCGGTTTCAAACATCCGGGCGAGTATATCGAACAGTATTTTCTGGCGCTCATCTCCGGCTCCGGCCGGGGGCGGCTGGATGCCGCCATGCGCGACATTCTGTTCATCGCTTCCCGTTTCTACCGGGCGGCGGTCCAGTTCCGGCACTGGATGTACGACAAGCGGATAATCCGCAATCACGCTCTCGGCTGTCTGGTGGTCTCCATCGGCAATCTCTCCTGCGGCGGCACCGGCAAAACCCCGGTAACCGAGGTTTTTGCCCGCAGCCTGAATTCGCACGGCCGCAAAGTGGCGATACTCTCCCGCGGCTACCGCAGCCGGAAACGCCCGCTGCGCTGGCGCATCGCCAGTCTGCTCCGGGCGCGGCGCATTACTCCGCCGCCCAAGATCGTTTCCGACGGCGGCATGGTGCTGATGGATTCCCGCTATGCCGGCGACGAGCCGTTTATGCTGGCGTCGAATCTGCCCGGAGTGGCGGTGCTGGTTGACAAGGACCGGGTCAAGGCCGGAAAGTACGCGGTCGAGCATTTCGGAAGCGATGTGATTATTCTGGACGACGGATTCCAGTACCTGATGCTCAAGCCGCACATCAATATCGTGCTGATCGACTCCACCGATCCGTTCGGCAACGGCCATACTCTGCCGCGCGGCATTCTGCGCGAGCCGATCAAGAACATCCGCCGCGCCGATTATATACTTCTCACCAAATCCGACGGCGGCCACCGTCTGAACCATCTGAAAAATTTTCTGCGTCGCCATACCCGCCGGGCCGAGATCATCGAGTGCTGCCACCGTCCCCGCGCCCTGGTCCGTATGTTCGGCGAAACCGCGGAAAAACTTCCGCTGGAGAAACTGCGCGGCGCCAAAGTGGCGGCGATATCCGCCATCGCCCGGCCGGAAAGTTTTGAGAATTTCCTGTGTTCGCTCGGCGCCGTCATCGTCTGCCGTTCCCGCTTTGCCGACCACCACCGCTATACTCCGGAGGAAATCGACGCTTTCGCCGCCGAAGCCGCCGCGGCCGGCGCGGATTTCATTGTCACCACCGAAAAGGACGCGGTGCGCATGCCGGCCTCGGTTTCCGCTTCCTGCCCGTTCTTCTTTCTGCGCATCGAAATTGAGATTCTGAGCGGACGGGAAAGTTTCGACCAGTGCATCTCCAGAATCTGTTTTCTGTGATTGCGCAATTGCGCGCGCGGGGCATTATATTATAGCCGTATTCCGTACAGTATCGCGCTGTCCCGCGCCCCGCGGAAAGCGTCCGGAGAAGTTTTTCGTTTTTTTCGCTTGAAGAAAGGCCTTTTTTATGGAAAACATCATTGAAAAGTTCACCCGCCGTTACGGCGCCGCTCCCGCCGCCGCCGCCCAGGCTCCCGGCCGTCTGGAAATTCTCGGCAACCACACCGACTACAATCAGGGCTATGTGCTTTCCTGCGCGGTCGGGCAGCGTACCGCTTTCGCCGTCCGTCCGGTGGCGGGCAGGGTATGCCGGGTCGTCGATTTCCGCGGTAATTCCGAAAAGGAATTCAATCTCGATGCCATCGCCGTTCCGGCGCCGCATGACTGGAGCAATTATGTGAAGGGCGTGGTGGTGGAGCTGGAAAAACGCTGCGGGCGTAAGGTCGGCGCCTTTGAGGCCGCGCTGGAAAGCACCGTTCCGCTTTCCGCCGGCATGTCCAGTTCCGCCGCGTTTGAAACCGCGGCCGGATACGCGCTTGGCAAGGCTTTCGGCATTGAAATGGACGGCGCCGACTGGGCGCGTCTCGGTCAGGCGGTGGAAAACGATTACCTCGGTCTGAAAACCGGTCTTCTGGATCAGTTCAGCAGTATTTTCGGGCGCGAAAACGCGATGATTCTCTCCGATTTCCGTACCGTGGAAGTGCTGCGCACCGTTGCGCTTCCGGCCGGTTACAGCATCGTGGTGGTCAATTCCGCCATCAAGCACAATCTGGTCGATTCCGAGTACAATACCCGCCGCGCCGACTGCGAATCCGCGGCGGAGAAACTCTCCCAGATCTATCCCGGTGTCCGCACTCTCCGCGATGTGTCGCTGGAGCAGCTCTATGCCGCCGAATCCGCGCTCGACCGCCGCGAGTACCGCCGCGCCCTGCATGTGGTTGGCGAATGTACCCGGGTGCTCGAGGCGGTGCGCCGTCTGGAAAAATCCGATGTCGAAGGGTTCGGGCGGCTCTGGTTTGAATCCCACGCTTCCAGCCGCGATAATTTCGAGAACAGCACACGGGAACTCGATTATCTGGTCGAGCTGGCGCAGTCGGTGCCCGGCTGCATCGGCGCCCGGCTCTCCGGCGGCGGCTTCGGCGGTATCACCGTTCATCTGGTCCGCTCCGAAGCGGCGGAGGAATACGGCAAACGGGTGGTGGCCGGCTACAAGGCCGCCACCGGCATCGACGGCGAATACATCGTCTGCTCCATCGGTTCCGGAGCGGCTCTGATAGAACAGTAATTTTTGGGAGACACACGGATATCATGCGAATTCTCACCGGCATTCAGCCTTCCGGCACCCCGCACATCGGCAACTACTTCGGCGCCATGCGCCAGATGATCGGCATTCAGGACAAGGGAGAATCCTTCGTATTCATAGCGGATTACCACTCGCTCACCACCTCGCCGGATCCGGCGGCGCTGCGCGCCAATGTGCAGGAACTGGCGCTCAACTATCTGGCCTGCGGCATCGATCCGGCCAAAACCGTGCTGTTCCGCCAGAGCGATGTGCCGCAGGTCTGCGAACTCTGCTGGATTCTGAACAACGTCACTCCGGTCGGTCTGCTGGAGCGCGCCCACAGTTACAAGGACAAGATCGCCAAAGGCTTCGCTCCCAATAACGGGCTGTTCAGTTATCCGGTGCTGATGGCGGCCGACATTCTGCTTTATGGCAGCGATCTGGTGCCGGTGGGCAAGGATCAGAAGCAGCATCTCGAAATCACCCGGGATCTGGCGCTGAAATTCAACAATCAGTACGGTGAGGTGTTCAAGCTTCCGGACGCGCTGATTCCGGACGAAGTCGCGGTTGTGCCCGGCATCGACGGGCAGAAGATGTCCAAGAGTTACAACAACACCGTTCCGATTTTCGGTCAGGAGAAGGCGTTGCGCAAACTGGTGATGAGCGTGGTTACCGACTGCAAGGGGCTGGATGAGCCCAAGGACCCCGATTCCTGCAATGTGGTGGCGCTCTACAAGCTGGTCGCGTCTCCGGATGAATTGGAGGAAATGAAGGCGAAATACCGGGCCGGCGGTTACGGTTACGGCCATGCCAAGCAGGCGCTGTTCGAAAAACTCTGGAGTTATTTCGAGCCCATGCGCCGCCGCCGCGCCGAACTGGAACAGAATCTTGATTATGTACGGGGGGTGCTCGCCGCCGGCGCTGAGCGCGCCCGGGCCGAGGCCGATGCCACTCTGGCTAAAGTGCGCCGCGCGGTCGGTCTGCGCTGACCGGTCGCCATGTTTGTTCCTCCCTGGTTTTTCCCTATCGCCGGTTCGGCGCTGCTGCTGGGCCTGTACGATGTCGCCAAAAAACACGCTGTGAACGGCAACCGGGTTTCCGGCGTGCTGTTCTGGTCCGCCGCCGCCGGCGCTGTTTTTATGACCGCCGCGCTGGCTGTTGCCGGGCAGCTCGGCGAGGCTTGTCAGGTTACTTGCCGCGACTGGTGGCTGCTGCTG
>JAZRUY010000193.1:0-2484 GCA_045598845.1 Victivallaceae bacterium | reverse complement strand
TGACAGCAGTATCGCCGCCGGTGTGTGTCGCCCGGATCTCAAACGCGCCGTCGATGCTCAATGTGCCGGAGCGCAGTTCTTCGCCGGCTCCGCGGCTGACCGGCAGCGGTTCGCCGGTCAGCATCGATTCATCGATAAAACCGGTGCCGGAAACAATTATCCCGTCAACCGGAATCCGCGCCCCCGGGCGGATAACCACAATGTCGCCTGGGATCAGTTCTTCGCATGAGACTTCGGTTTCCGTTCCGTCGGAGTTTTTGCGTACGGCGCGGTCCGGTTCCAGGCGCATCAGCTCCCGCACCGCGTCATCGGCATGTCGCCGCACCCGGGCTTCCATGTACTTCCCGGTCAGAATGAGAGCGCAGATCATCCCGGCGCCGCTGAAATGCAGCCCGGAGAATTCCCCTGCGCACATTTTGAGTATCGAAAATACTGCCGCGGCCGATGTCCCGACGGCGATCAGTGAATCCATGTCCGGCACACCGTGCAGCAATGCCGGAAAACCTCTGCGGTAGATATCCCCGGCGTACCACAATACCGGCAGCAGCAGAATTAACTGGATCACCGTTCCGGTTATTCCGGTCAGCCGTTCCGGAGCGCACCCGGATGCGGCCGCGGCATGCAATGCTCCCAGCAGAGCGGCGGAAATCACCGGGACATACGGAAAACGCGGCGCCGTTTCATCCTGCTCCGCCGCGGAGTTTTCCGCTCCGTTATTCTGAGTGACCAGAGTGAATCCGCCTTTCCCGACCGCTTCGGCAAGCATCTCCTGCGTGACCAGCGTTTCGTCATACACTGCGGTCAGGATGCCGGCTGCGAAATTGACATACGCCTCATTGACTCCGGGAAGGCGTTTCACCAGTTTTTCAGCATTGGCGGCGCAGGCGGCGCACCGCAGACCCCGTATTGTAAAGACCTTTTTCACCGTTATTATCTTCCCGTTCCGCCGGACCGGTTCAAGCGCCGCAGTATCGCATATTTTGCCCCGGGATGTATCCGTTTGGCACCGCTTTTTTTCTCCGCGCGCGGCCGGTGCGGAGAAAGCCGGGGATATCCGGCTGATGAGGCTGAAAACAAGGAACGCGGCGGAAACGGAAACATTATATCGTAACCCTGTAAAATTCCGGCGCCCGGCGACGCCGTGACTGACCTGCGGTGCCTTCAAAAGTTTCAAACTGTGCTGAGCAAAAACATAATGCGGAAAAAAATGAATGCAAGGGAAAAACGTCTTTTTGCGGATGTAAAGACGCTATTTGTCTGAAAACGGCGGCGTCATCAGGTTTGCCGCGCCGCGCGCTTAAGGATATATTATGCCGAAAACGCATTTTTTCAAGCATGAGGAGATAACCGCGATGCAGAACCCGACTATTAAGTTTTTCAGCACCATGGACCGCGCCGCCGTGCCGTTCGAACCGATCGAGCCGGGCAGGGTAAAGATGTACACCTGCGGTCCCACGGTGTACAATTACGCCCACATCGGCAATTTCCGCGCCTATGTGTTCGAGGATGTGCTGCGTCGCACCCTGGAATTTTTCGGGTATAAGGTCACCCAGGTGATGAACCTGACCGATGTTGACGACAAGACTATCCGCGACAGCCGCGCCGCCGGTCTGCCGCTGGCGGAATTCACCGCCAAATACAAACAGGCTTTTTTTGAAGATCTGAAAACCATGAACATCGAGCCTGCCGAACAGTATCCGGCCGCCACCGGGCATGTCGGGCAGATGATAAAGATGATCTCGACCCTGATGGAAAAGGGATTCGCCTATCAGGCGGCCGATAAATCGGTGTATTTTTCTATCGGTAAATTCCCGGGGTACGGAAAACTCGCCCATATCGACCGCGAACACCAGATTTCCGGCGTGCGCATCAGCAATGACGAGTACGCCAAAGACGCGGCGGGCGATTTCGCGCTGTGGAAAGCGCATGACGAACAGGACGGCGATGTATGGTGGGATTCGCCGTGGGGCAAGGGACGGCCGGGCTGGCATATCGAATGCAGCGCCATGTCAAGCGAATATCTGGGCAATCATTTCGATCTGCACACCGGAGGTATCGACAATATGTTCCCGCACCATGAGGACGAGATCGCCCAGAGCGAGGCGGCGAGCGGAGTGGAAAAGTGGGTGAACCTGTGGATGCACTGCGCCCACCTGATGGTCAACGGCGAAAAAATGTCCAAATCGCTGGGCAACTTCTATACCGTGCGGGATCTGACGGCGAAGGGCTGGAAAGGCCGGGAAATCCGCTGGGTGCTGATCGGGGCGCATTACCGCAAATCGTTGAATTTCACGCTTGACGCGCTGGCCCAGTCCAGGGAGACGCTGACCAAATTCGATGAATTCTTCGCCAGGATGCGGACGGCGGCGGCCGGCGCGGCGGACAACGGCGGGGAAGGGGCGGCGCTGGCGGAAAAAGCGGCGGAGAAGTTCGCCGCCGCCATGGCCGATGACCTTAATATCTCGGAAGCGCTGGCGGCGCTGT
>JAZRUY010000192.1:0-3118 GCA_045598845.1 Victivallaceae bacterium | reverse complement strand
TGTTCGTCATCGTGATGATGCCAGTTCTCCACATAATGATCCAGCCATTCCGAAACAAAATGCCGGTTATCGAAAAGATTTCCCCGGCCGAGTGTTTCTCCGATCCGTTCGGATGCGGCATGTCCGTCAAGATACAGCCAGTTGGGGCGGTTGTTGTGGCGCTTGAACGCCACTTCATTCATCCAGTCCGCCGGAGAACTCATCCCGGAATAGCATTGATGTTCAACCGCTTCGCCGTCCGGCTCAAACCCGCGTTCCGACAAGACGATATATTTATCCGCGCGCAGTTGCGACACCGCTCTTCCGAAGGTGAAAAAAGCATTGATCATATAACTTTGAACAGGCGTGTCCTCCTGCTCTCCGCGTTCGTTTTTTCCGTCCGAATATCCTGAATCATCCGGGCATCGTAAGTATTCGAGCCGGTAATCATAATTTTCTCCGCACAAAGGAGTATACCATTGCGGTTCTCCGGGAAGTTCGCCGAATTCCTCGAAATCGCCGGTATGAAGCACCGGCAACCGATCATTGAAGTCACCGGCGTAAAGCGCCAGCGCGTTCCCAGTTTGCCGCAGATTGCTCAGGCATTGAATCGAGAATGCCTTTTGCCTGGCTCCTTGCAGCACCGGAAGAAGCAGCGATGCAAGAATCGCGATTATGGCTATCACTACAAGAAGTTCAATTAATGTGAAGTTTTTCCGTTTCATCGGGTCTCCGTTTTCCTTGTGTTTGCTGTGTCTGGCATGGATGCGGACCATTACGCATTCACGGTTCAAATTATACCGGTCGCATATATTCGACACCGCTGCGTCCAGGACGGGGTCATGTATCCGCATGTTCCGATGGCAGCCCGGGCATATTATCTCGTATATGCGTCCGCGGTATTTTTTCAGCCTGAACAGCGGTTTGCCCGGTTTTCCGCAATGCGAATTTTCAATTAAACCCGCCTTTTTCAGAATATGCAGATTCCTGTATATGCTGGATTTATTTATTCCGGTTCCCATTACCCTTATGTGTTCGGTAAGTTCCGTAACGGAAAAATCACCGGAAGTGTTGCTTATGTAGTTTATTATTTCATGGCGTACCGCCGTCATTCGCAGATTACGGCTGCGGAGATATTCCGCAAATATGTCAAATTCTTCGGACATGCTCATGCTCCGGATTAAAACAGTATGGTATTGCTGTAATAATGCGGTAATCTGAATTTTAAGGCAATCCGCGGTTTGGCGGCGGACGATGATTTTTCCGCGCCTCGCAAAGAGAGATCAGATTATCGCGCCGCATATCCCCGGGGAGGGGGGAGCGCGCCCTCTGACGGTCAGATGCCGCGGCGATCCGTCAATTCTGCCGGTTGTAAAAATCACAGCGGACGGAATCTTCGGCAGTTCTGCCTGCCGCTGCATTGCCGGAGGCACGGTAATGAACATTCCGGCGCATACCGGACAGAAATCATTGTCGCACGTAATTCCGCAACTCAGCGTTTCCGGCGTACTGTATTCACAATGAATTTTGACTTCCGGCCGCGCGTCATCATGCGCCGCATGAAAACAGGGATGGAAAATATTGCAGCAGGCCAGTATCACCGCCGCGGAAATCAGACTGCAATTACGAAAAAAAACACTCATGCCGTTGCCGGAATAACATAAAAAAACTATTGTGGCATACATTAACTGTTCCGCTGATCGTAATCAAGTATTCGCCGCGAATTGCGATTTTTTGCATTAAATCATGTAATCCGTCAACGCGCGGACTGCCGGTACCGCGGTGTTCCGGCGGATTCCGTTCGGGAAACCCCGCGCGCGGCTGTCAGAACGGGAGCCGGAATGATTTCAGCCGCCGCGCTCTTTCCCGGTAATCCGGGCAATGCGCCTCCACCTCGCGCCAGAAGACCGGCGAATGATTCATCTCGGCGGTGTGCGCCAGTTCGTGCCGGATAACGTATTCCGACAAATCCGGCGGCAGCAGCACGGTCCGCCATGAGAACGTTATCCGTTTTCCGCCGGAGCAGCACCCCCAGCTGGAACGGGCGCCGCCGATGCGGAAGCCGGCCGCTTTGTATCCTGATTCCGCGGCGATTTTTTTTGCGCGGGGCAGCAGCCGTCTGGCCGCTTCGGCGCGGTACAGCCGTTCCAGATTGTTTTTTATCTCCGCCGCCGGGCCGCGCGGCACTAAAAATGCGTTGTCGAACATCAGCAGCGCCGCGGTGAAACGGAGCGGGAAGTTGCCGCCGTCCAGAGGCAGCATCGCCCCTTCTGTCAGTTCATACGCGGGCGGCGCGGCGGAAAGCATCCGCTCCAGCCGCGGGCGGAAACGCTCCAGCAGAAATTCCAGCGCCGCATCGCTCATGAAAGCGGGAATGAGAACCTGCACGCCGCCGTCGGCCGGCAGCCGGAACGCCGCTCTCCTTCTCCGCGCCGACCGGATGATTTCCAGCCGGAACGGAAACTTCCCGGGCATCGTTGTCGTTGTCATTCGATGTTGAATTGTTCGAGGAACAGTGCGAAGATCAGCAGCGACCAGAGCGGATAAGTGCCGTCGGCCGTGCCGTCCTGATGCCGCCGCCACAGTTTTTCCAGTCCGCTCCGCCGGACCCACCCGGCTTGCTCCCATCCGGGACGGAACAGTATTTCCTCCGCTTCTTTCCGCCATGCGGAGCGCAACCATCCGCCGACCGGGACTCCGAATCCGCGCTTGGGCAGGGCGAGCAGCCGCTCCGGCAGAATATCCCTGAACGCCGATTTCAGTATGCGCTTGCGGCATCCCCCGTCCAGTTTGTACCGTCTCGGCAATCCTGCCGCGAATTCGATGATCTCCCGGTCCAGAAACGGCGAACGTAACTCCAGGGAACTGCGCATCGATGCGGTATCGGCTTTGACCAGAATATCGCTGAGCAGATAGGTGTGCAGATCGGTTTCCGCGAATCGTTCGGCGGTATCGGCGGAAGTCGGAGGAGGTATGTCCGGCGCGGCCGGGGTTCCCCGCAGCCGTTCCCCGAAGATTTCCCCTCTCCACATTGGAGAAAAACGGTCGTTGAGCGCTTCGTCCCGCCGCTCTTCCGGCGCGGCGCAGACGTTCAGAAAACGTTTGGCGCGGCCGCTGAAACTGCGTTCGCCGCTGTCCG
>JAZRUY010000191.1:0-24208 GCA_045598845.1 Victivallaceae bacterium | reverse complement strand
TGATTCTGCCGTCGGTGATCATAATCACCGTGATTGCGGCGGCGCTGAGCAGCATGAGCGCGGTAACAGAGATACCGTGGGTGCGCGGCGCATTTACCGGCGTGCTGAGCAGCATCGCCGGAATTGTGCTGTCCACCGCCGACGGTATCAGGAAAAAAGCGGTGAAATCATTCTTTTCGGTTTTCATCGCCGTTGTCTGCTTCACCGGAATGACTGTGTTTAAAATCCATCCGGTCTGGCTGCTGGCCGGAGCGGCGGCGGCCGGTATGATCACCGCGGCGGCGGCCGGTATGATCACCGCGGCGGCGGAAAAGAAACAGGGCGGCGGAAAATGATGAGTCTGTTTCAGCTTTTTCTGCATTTCGTGAAATACGGGATGCTCTGCTTCGGCGGCGGATATATGCTCATTCCTTTGATGACAGCGGATCTGGTCGGTCCGGAAAAGATGCTTACTGAAGAAGAATTTTCCACTCTGGTGCCGATCGCCCAGATGACCCCCGGCCCCATAGGGGTGAATACCGCCACTTACACCGGGTACATCCATTTCGGAATATCCGGAGGTATCATCACCACCGCCGGTTTGGCGGTGTCATCGCTGCTGCTGGTTGTTCCTGCGGCCGGACTGCTGCGCAGGTATGCCGGTTCCAAGGCGGTGCGCGGATTCCTGCGGGGGATGCACCCGGCGTCTTTCGGACTGATTCTTTCCGCCGCCGTGATCTTCATCGAACTTTCGGTCTTTTCCCATGCGATAGAATGGAGCGCGCTGTGGACGCCCGGACAGGATTTTTCGCTGCCGTCCGTCCGTCCGGTCTGCCTGCTGATATGCGCCGCTACATTTTTGCTGCTGAAGACAACGAAAATTCCTTTTATGCCGCTGATTATCGCTTCCGCGGCGCTCGGTGCGGTTTTCTGCGCCTGAAACTTGCTAAAAACGTTTTTTTATGGTATTGTATCCGTACAGGGAAATTTGCGTTTCCCGGTCGGGGCATTGTTTCGGATTTAATAACCGGATAATAGAAATACGGAGGAGGCGGAAATGAGTTATGTATATCTCGGCGTGATGATTTTGTCGTTTATCGGCGTTATCGTATGCTCGAAAAAGCAGCAGGCCAATCCTGCCGTGCAGCCGGTTATGCTGGGACTGGTGATTCTGATGCTGGTGATGGGCGGGTTGTGGTTCTTCACCGGCGGCGAGGATGCCGAAGCGACCGACTGGGATCAGGAATTCTACGCTTCCAGAGGATATGTGCTGGGCGGATTTCTCGAAGCCAATTATTCCGGAGAAACGGTGCTGCTGTGCATGAATCAGGGTGAAGTGAACGGCAACCGCTATGCGAAATTCCGCAAGCTGCTGGAAGAGAATTTTTCCGGAACCATAATCGATGCGCCTTTTTCGATTGATGACGAGGCCGAGGCCGAAAAGCGCGATGCCGCCCGCCTTGACGCCTTCGCCGTGGATTTCGCCGATTTGCTCAACGAACACAGCGACTGCCGGGTGATTGTGAGCGGTCACGGTTTCCCGGTAACCACTTTCAAGAAACTTCCCAATGCGAAGGACAAAGCCAAGCATCCGGTTTTCGTGGTTACCGGCGGCAGCAACAACGGCATTCAACTGCGCAAAATGTTCAAAGACGGCTGGATCGTCGGATATTTTTCCGGCAACCGCAACGCCGATTATGACAATCCTCCGGTGAAAGGGGATTATCAGGCTACTTTCGACATGCGCTATGTGCTGGTGGACAAGGACAATTACAAGGATGACGAGATGATGCCGTATGTGGGAAAATAATTCAGAATTAAGCTGATAATTCAGTAAAAGCGGAGCTGTGCGGCTCCGCTTTTTTATGCCGTCAATTGATTGTAAAAGCCGCGGCGGCGGTTTATATTAAAAGGATTTTGGTGTCCAAACGCGGGTGTCAGCCCGGCAAATGAAAAGGATTGCGTTATGACAAAGAAACTCAATGCTCCGAACACTAACAACCGCAAGTTGATCGACTGGGTTGATCACTGGGTGGAAATCTGCCAGCCGGACGCCCTTTACTGGTGCGATGGCAGCCGCGGGGAATATGACCGGCTCTGCAACGAGCTGGTGGACTGCGGTCTGGCTACCCGTCTCAATCCGGCCAAGCGCCCCAATTCGCTGCTTTTCCGCTCCGATCCTTCCGATGTGGCGCGCGTGGAGGCCCGTACTTTTATCGCTTCCGCCAAAAAGGAAGACGCCGGTCCGACCAACAACTGGATCGATCCGGTCGAGCTGAAAAAGACCATGCTGGATTTGTATACCGGCTGCATGAAGGGGCGCACCATGTATGTGATCCCGTTTTCCATGGGGCCGGTGGGCAGTCCGATAGCCAAGATCGGAGTTGAGATCACCGACTCCGCCTATGTGGTGATCAATATGGAAGTGATGACCCGCGTGGGAATCCGGGTGCTTGACGTGCTGGGCGACGGCGAGTTCGTGCCATGCGTCCATTCGGTCGGCAAGCCGCTGGCTGCCGGCGAGAGCGATAACGGCGTATGGCCTTGCGCTCCGATTGAGAAGAAATACATCGCCCAGTTCCCGGAAACCCGTGAAATCTGGTCTTTCGGCTCCGGTTACGGCGGCAATGCGCTGCTCGGCAAGAAGTGTCTGGCGCTGCGTATCGCCACAGTGCAGGCCCGCGACGAGGGCTGGATGGCCGAGCATATGCTCATTCTCAAACTTACTAATCCCAAGGGCGAAGTCAAATATGTTACCGGAGCGTTTCCGAGCGCCTGCGGTAAAACCAATCTGGCGATGCTGATTCCGACTCTGCCGGGCTGGAAAGTGGAAACCGTGGGCGATGATATCGCCTGGATGAAGTTCGATAAAGAAGGTCATCTGCGCGCCATCAATCCTGAAGCAGGATTCTTCGGCGTGGCTCCCGGAACCAGCATGAAATCCAACAAGAACGCCATGCTCTCCTGCGCCAAGGATACCATTTTCACCAACGTTGCGCTTACCGATGACGGCGATGTGTGGTGGGAAGGCATCGGCACCGAGCCGCCGGCGCACTTGATCGACTGGAAGGGAAATGACTGGAAGCCGGGGCAGGTGGATGCCGACGGCAAACCGGGCAAAGCAGCTCATCCGAATGCCCGTTTCACCGCCCGCGCCTGCAACTGCCCGGCGATTGCCGCCGAGTGGGAAGATCCCGCCGGAGTACCGGTCAGCGCGTTTCTGTTCGGAGGCCGCCGGCCGTCGACTCTGCCGCTGGTATATCAGTCCAAGAGCTGGGAGCACGGTGTGTTCATCGGTTCCACGGTCGGGTCTGAAGTCACCGCCGCGGCTCTGGATGTGAAGGCCGGCACAGTGCGCCGCGATCCTTTCGCCATGCTGCCCTTCTGCGGTTACAATATGGGCGATTATTTCCGGCACTGGCTGGATATCGGCAAGACCGGCGCGGCCCAGGGCAATCTGCCGAAGATTTTCTGCGTAAACTGGTTCCGCAAGAATGCCGACGGCAAATTCATGTGGCCGGGATTCGGAGACAACAGCCGTGTGCTGGCCTGGATTTTCGCGCGCTGCAACGGCGAGGGTGACTGCCAGGATACCGCCATCGGTATTCTGCCGACGGTGGATGCCGTTTGTCTGGACGGGCTTGAAGGAGAAGTCAGCAGGGAAGATCTTGCCGAGCTGCTGAAAGTTGACCGGGAAGGCTGGCTGAAGGAGCTGGAGATGATTAAAGAACATTACAAGAAGTTCGAAGGTCATCTGCCGGCGGAACTGGCTGATCAGCTTAAGGGGCTGGAAGCCAGACTCAAATAGTCCCCGGTGTCATATAGCAACAAAGCGGAGACGCGGCAGCGTCTCCGCTTTGTTATCCGCCGTATAAGGCGGCGTTTTTATTTTTCAGGAAGAGGCGTCCGCCGCGGAAAAATCCAGCCTTCGGTAAAGATTATAGCGGCATATCCGAGCAAAGTGACCGGAATTACGGCGAAGGCTCCGGAGGTACCGAACCGGTCGCCGAGCATACCGAGCAGCCAGGTGAAAAATCCGCTTCCCGGAATCCCTACCGCGGAAAAGCAGATGTACAGCAGCGTGCCGTCAAGTTCCGGGAGTTGTTTTACACCGTAAACCTGCAGTATCGGCCAGTAAGGCGCAATGCCGATGCCGCATATGAACAGCAGGATGAACAAGGCGGCATACATGGCTCCGGGCGAGGCGAAGAATTCCGGACACATCAGCGGCAGCAGCGCGGCGGGGATTACTGTCCCCAGCGATGCTCCGAGCAGGATATACTTTAACCGGTTGCCGCGGGCAATCCAGCCGAAAGCCATCCGTCCAAGGAACATTCCGGCGGCGATCACTCCGGTGCCGAGTCCGGAAAGCAGTGCGGAGGACCGGAAACGGAGTTGCAGAAAAGAGGCGGACCAGAAAGTCAGACCGAATTCCGCACCGGCGCCGATGAACATCGCCAGACAGTACACCCAGAAGCGCGGTCTGCGCGCGATCTCCGCCAGCCGCCGCAAGGTGGTTTTCAGATTATCTTCCCGGCATGACGAAGTCTCCGCAACGGAGCCTCCACCGGTGAAACCGGCCGCCGCCGTCAGTGCCGCCAGTCCGGCAAGCATCAGCACGATGCGCCAAGACACTCCAGTCTGCAGCAGTGCTCCGCCGCCGATTACACACACCGCAATGCCGACCGACCAGAAAGAATGGGCGATACTGACGTATTTTTCCGGCGCATCCGGATGAAGTTCCTGTACGAACGGCGTACCCAGTCCTTCGATAAGACCTTCCCCCAGTCCGGCCAGCAGCAGACCGGGCAGCAGCATCGCATAGCAGGAGGCGGCGGAGCAGATCAGGATTCCCGCTCCGGCCAGCAGCATACTCCAGCCCAGTACTCTGCGGTTGCCGAATTTGGCGCCGGCGCGGCAGCAGACCGCCAAGGTGACCAGCTTGGCTCCGCTGCGGATCAGCTGCAGGGCGCCGCCTCTGCCCATGCCTCCCGCTTCCAGCGGAAAAGCGAGACTCCGGCTGATTTGCACCAGCGCCAGCGGTATGATCAGCGAGCAGATAGCGTAGGCGGTAAAGGCGGCATAACTTGCCAAATTGTATTTTGAACAGCGGCGTACCGAAAACAATTTAATCCTCCCGCAGGTATTGATGTTAAATTTATGTTTGACGGACGCTATAATATGCCGGATATGCGCATTTATAAAGTGAAAAATAAAAAAATCCGTTAAATTTTATTCGGATGGACGCAAAATGGGTATTCATGCGATGTATAATAAAATATAAAAAACAGGCGGTACAAGATGCGAAGGGAAAGCGATATGAACGGAAATACGGTGATTTTAAAATGGAATCCGGCTATATCATCTGTCAGTATGATGGATTTTTTGGATTTAATCGCCAACGGCGGCGCTGAAATGAACTGGAGTATAAGGGAGTATGAAAAAGTTCATCGCGGAGACCGCTTTTATATGCTGAAAGTCGGAGCGGGACCGTCCGGCATCGTCGCGGCGGGGGTACTGACCTCCGATCCGTATCCGGATGAGGACTGGAGCGGCCGCGGAAGAACCGTGTATTACTGCGATTATACAGCGGAGATTATGATAAATCCGGCGGTTTTTGATCTGCTCGGGTCGGAGGAGCTGCGGGACTCCATCCCGGATTTCGACTGGTACGGAGGACATTCCGGTACTGTACTGACCGGGACCCAGGCCGATGCCTTGGAGCTGATGTGGAATTCATACCTGCATGACAATGCCGGGGAATTCCGCCGCCGCCTTGATTTGACGGAACGCAGGGGTACCCCCAATGATCAGTTGCTTGTTTCAACCCTGATGATGAATCAGATCGGAATGTGACGGCGCAAATCAGACCTGTATATGAAGGAGGCGGAATGACTGATTTTTCACCCGCGCTTAATCCGGAATACCGGAGCAATATGCAATATCTCCGCCATTTGGAGAATACCTACTGCGCCCTGGTGGAGGAATACGAGATGCTCGATAATACCGTGCGGCACAATCTGGAAACCGAATATATGATGAAAATCGGCCGCAAGGAATACCGGCTGTTTGAATTGCAGATCGGCTGCGGCCGGCTGCGGCGCGAGATTTCACTGTACCGCGCGGCGGTCAACCGCAATGAAAAAATTGATTTCGCGGAGGTAAAGAAAATCATCGCCGGGGAGTTCGCCGAGTTCAAGGCGCAATTGGAAAATAAGCGCCGGCAGCTTGCCGCGGCGGAAAAATACAGCCTGCTTCCGGGGCTTGGCAAGGCGGATTCCGCCGAGTTGAAAAGGATCTACCGTTCGCTGGCCAAACGTCTGCATCCGGATCTGCATCCGGATTTGCCGCCGCGGGCGGCCTGTATCTGGGAACAGGCAACGGCGGCTTACCGTAACGGCGATCTGAGCCGTCTGATGCTGCTTGAGGATATGGCGGAAGAGCTGCTTTCCGGCAGACCTGCTCACGCTCCGGCGCCGGATGATATGCGGAAGCGGATCCAGGAACTGGAGCAAAAGTGCGACAAGCTATCCGCCGCGATGGAACGGCTGCAAAAGGAAAAGCCCTTTGTCTGGCGCGAATTGCTGGCGGATAGCCGGAAGGTGCAACGCCGCCGGGCTGAGCTGGATAAACTGATTTCCGTCTGTCTGGAAAATAAAACTATGCTGGAAGAAATGCGCGACCAGCTGAAGACGGAGGCTGGAAATGCAGGATAAGGGTTCATCATCAGGCGCATTGATTCCGCAGGAGCAATGGAGTAAACTGGCTCCGCTGCTGCGAAGCGGCAGTCTGCCGCAGCCGTTTGAGCGGGAGCTTTTTCTGTTTGAGTGCCGCGTGGCCGGAACTTGTTACGCGGACGGCATATTCGAGAAAACCAGTGGACTTGCCGCCGGTGATATTCTGGAACTGCGGCGCGAGCCGCGCAACCGGCATGATCCGCTGGCGGTAGCGGTGATGACCGCCGCCGGAAGAATCGGATATCTGCCCAGAAGCAGAAACGAGATACCGTCCCGGCTGATGGACGGAGGCAAAATGCTGTTTGCCGAAGTTGCTTACATTCGGAACCTTGGAGAACTGCCGGACTGCTATTGGGCGGATATCGGGATCAAAGTTTTTATGCGCGATTTTTAGCGAAGTTCAGTTATCCGGGAGTATCAGGAATAAGTCATCCCCGGCAGATTTGCCGGACGGATGATTTTTTATACCGGCGCTTGCCGATATGTGAAAGCCGACGTGCGGATATTCCCGGGATAACGCTTGACAAATGCCGGATGTTATGGCATATTAATTGTTCGGTAACTAACATAACATTGCGGCGGAGGATGCGGTGCAGCCTGAAGATGATTTCAAACTGGTCAAGGTGCTGAGCGTGCTGAGCAAAAGGCTGCGCCGCTTTTACGACCGCAATGTCGCCGGTATCGGGTTGACCGGTCCGCAGGGGCATATACTCTGTTTCATCGCGGTGGTTTCACAGTGGAGGCCGATCTATCAGCACGATATCGAATCGGAATTCGGAATCCGCCGTTCCACCGCCACCGGCGCATTGAAACTGCTGGAGCGCGACGGTCTGATCGAACGGCGTCAGGATACAGACGATGCGCGGCGCAAGCGGCTCGAACTGACCGCCAAGGCCAGAACTATTCAGCGGCATCTGGTGGAATCCGCACTCGAGCTTAACCGGCGGTTGCGTACCGGATTGAGCGATGAGGAACTGGCCGGATACATCGCGGTTACCGAGCGCATCAGCGGTCTGCTCGAAGAGCCTGCAGCGGCAAAAACTGAACATGGCAATTGAGCCGGAAACGAAAGATTTTCCGGATATAAAACATAAAAATGATTCTACCATAAATACATAAGGAAAGAGGCGGAAGATGATGAAAATCGGTAAACTGGGTATGGCGGTGCTGGCTTGCGGTATGACTGCGGTCTGCGCCGGTGCGGAGGCCGGGCAGCGGCCGGTTCCGGCGGTGCAGGTGGAGCAGGTCAGCGGCATTGAGCAGACTGAACCGAAAAGTTATATCGGCACAGTGAACGGATCTTCGGTGGTGGATCTGGTGGCGCGGGTTTCCGGCACTTTGGAAAAACAGTATTTCAAGAAAGGCAGTATGGTAAACAAAGGCGATCTGCTGTTCCAGATTGAAGATACGGTTTACGATGCCAAGGTCAAGTCGGCGCAGGCGGCGCTTGACAAGGCGAAGAGCGCCCGTGATTTCGCCAAGCAGGAGTATCAGCGCTACGATACTCTGCACAAGAGCAATGCCACCAGCGTGACTTCATACGAGAACGCTTACAGCGTTTACCGCACCGCGGAGGCGGCGGTCAAAGCGGCGGAAGCGGAACTGATTCTGGCGCAGAATGATCTTTCCTACACCAAAGTCTATGCGCCGGTTTCCGGAAAAATCGGCCGCAATACTTACGATGAGGGCAACTACATCAATACAGCCAGCGGCGCGCTGGCCACGCTGGTATGTTTCGATCCGGTGCGGATCCGGTTCTCCATGAGCGAAGCGGATTATTTCCGCCATTTTTCCGGCAGCGGCAACGAACAGCAGTTGAAAGTGTTCCGCGCCGACGGAAGGGAATTTTCGCGGCCGTTAACTTTGAATTTCATCGATAACCGCATCGACTCCGCCACCGGTACCATGATGCTGGAATTCACCGCAGCCAATCCTGACGAGGAACTGGTGCACGGCGGTTATGTCACGGTCAAATTCACCGAGCGGTACAGCCGGCCGCTGCCGTCGGTGAACATCGGCGCGATTATGAGTGACGGCGACGGGCATTACGTATATGTGGTCGGTAATGACAATACGGTGGAAAAACGTCTGGTGAAAATCGGAGAGCAGATATATGACCGGCAGGTAATTACCGCCGGTTTGAAGAACGGAGAAACGGTGATCACCGGAGGACTGCACAAGACTGCCCCGGGGCAGAAAGTCAATCCGGTGACCGTTGCGGCCGCGGCTGAAAAATAAGGGGGCGGCATCATGTTTTCCATTTTCTTTATTCACCGTCCGCGGTTCGCGCTGGTGATATCTCTGTTTCTGATGCTGGCCGGGCTGGTCTGCATGTTCAAACTGCCGATTGCGGAATATCCGCGTATCGCGCCTCCCACCATTGTGGTGATAGCCTCCTACCGCGGCGCTTCGGCGCAGGTGATTGCCGATACCGTGGCGGCTCCGATCGAAGCCGAAATCAACGGCGTTGAGGATATGGTTTACTTTTCCTCCACTTCCGACAATCTGGGCAATTATCAGCTCACCATGACTTTCAAGAGCGACGCCGATGAAAACATGGCGTATGTGAACGTCAACAACGCGGTGAAGCGGGCGGAGCGTTCGCTGCCGACGGAAGTGGTCAGTACCGGTCTGGTTGTGTATAAGCGTTCGACGGACATTCTGGGGATGATCGCCATTACCAGCGACAATCCGGAGCATACCCCGCTGTTTATCAGCAACTACACCAATATCTACATCCGCGACAGCCTTTCGCGTATCGACGGCGTCAGTCAGGCGATCGTTTTTTCCGACATGACTTACAGTATGCGGGTGTGGATGAATCCCGACAGGATGCGGGCGATGGGTATCGGCAACGACGATATCTCCGCCGCTATCGCCAGCCAGAACGTACAGGCCGCCACCGGCTCGGTCGGCACCGAGGCCGCCAGCGGCTATATGCAGTTCAAAGTCGATACCAAGGGGCGTCTGCAGACTCCTGAGGAATTCGGAGATATCATTGTCAAGGCGGGTGACGGCGGCCGGCTGGTGCGGCTGCGCGACATCGCCCGGGTCGAGATGGGGTCGGAAAACTACAACGGCAACGCCCATATGGATCTGCAGCCGGCGATACCGCTGGCGATATTCAAGCTGAACAATGCCAATGCGCTGGAGGTAATCAACAATATCAAAAAGGAGATGAGCAGGCTGGCGGAGCATTTCCCGGAGGGAATGAAATGGACTCTCGCCTACGATTCCACCGATTTCGTGCGGGTATCAATGGAGGAGATCGTCTATACCCTGATTCTGACTTTCATTCTGGTAGTGGCGATCACCTGGCTGTTCTTGCAGGACTGGCGCGCCACCATCGTGCCTTCGGTGGCGATCCCGGTTTCGCTGATCGGCACTTTTATTTTCATGTACGCATTGGATATGAGCATCAACACTCTGTCGATGTTCGCTCTGATTCTGGTAATCGGCTCGGTGGTTGACGATGCCATCTGCGTTACAGAAAGCTGTGTGCGCCTGATTCAGGAAAATCATCTGTCTCCGGCCGATGCTGCGGCGCAGACTATGAAGGAAATTTCCGGCGCCCTGATAGCCACCACGTTGGTGGTGGTGGCTGTCTATGCCCCCATCGCCTTCTACGGCGGCATGGTGGGAAAAATCTATCTGCAGTTTTCGGTGACTATGTGCATCGCGCTCTGCCTTTCCACAGTGTGCGCCATGACGCTGTCGCCGGCATTGTGCGCCATCGTGCTGCGTCCGCAGGGCGAGCCTCGGGGACTGTACCGCTGGTTCAATATCGGATTGGACTGGACCCGTTCAGTTTATCTTGGTGTGGCTAAAACTATGGTGCGCCGCAGTTTACTCACCGTGATACTTTTTGCCGCGATTCTTTCGCTTAACTATTTCCTGTACAGCCGTATACCGGGCTCTTTTCTGCCTGAAGAGGACAAAGGCTGCCTGTTCTGCGAAGTGGTATTGCCTCCGGGGGCGGCGCAGGCGCGTACCGCCGCAGCATTGAAGCAGGTGGTGGAATGCGCCCAGTCGCTGCCCGGCGTAAAGCATGTACTGGCCGTGCCAGGCCGCAGTATGATGTCCGGTCAGAGCGAGAATCTGGGTATGGTGATTGTGTCTCTGAAGTCGTGGTCGGAGCGCAAGACTCCGGAAACTCAACTCAAGGCGCTGCAGACCGCTCTTACCCGCAAATGCATGGCGCTGCCGGATGCCCAGGTAACGGTGTTTTCTCCTCCGGCGATTCCGGGGCTCGGCAGCACCGGCGGAGTGACTTTCTCGCTCCAGGCTATGAACGGCCAGAACGCGACCGAATTGTCGCAGGCCGCCAGACGGCTGCTGGGGCGGATAATGAAAAGCGGCAAGGCGGTCTATGCATTCACTTCGTTCGATGCCGGTACGCCGATGCTGCAACTCGATCTTGACCGCGATAAGGCCGAGGCGATGCAGGTACCGGTTTCCTCAGTGTTCGCCACTTTGCAGAGTCAGCTCGGCTCTTTCTATGTGAACGACTTCAACAAGTACGGCAAAGTGTACAAGGTGAAAATTCAGTCGGAGGGCAATTTCCGCAACAACTTGAATATCATCAGCCAGTTGTATGTGACAAGCCGGACCGGCGCGCAGATACCGCTGTCCGCGCTGGCCACCGTGCGCTGGGCGCAGGGACCTCGCCAGACGGAGCGTTTCAATATGTTCCCGTCCGCCGGAGTGAATACCCAGAGCATTCCGTTCTTCAGCACCGGCGAGATGATGAAACTGGTCAAACAGGAGGCCGATGAGGAATTCGGCAACGATTATCAGATCAGCTGGACTGATATGAGTTATCAGGAGAGTATAAACGAGGGGCAGATCATCTATATGCTGGCTCTGGCTCTGACCTGCGCTTATCTGTTTCTGGTGGCGCAGTACGAGAGCTGGACGATGCCGATATCGGTGATGCTTTCGGTCGGAACCGCAACACTGGGCGGTCTGCTGGCGCTGAAAGTCATCAATATGAGTCTGAACATCTACTGCCAGCTCGGGCTGCTGATGCTGATCGGACTGACCGCCAAGAGCGCGATTCTGATGGTGGAGTACGCCAAGCAGGAACGCGACAGCGGCGTACCGGTGGCGGAGGCGGCGCTGAACGGCATGAAACTGCGTTTCCGCTCGGTGATGATGACGGCGCTGAGTTTTGTGATAGGCGTGTTCCCGATGGTGTTCGCCACCGGTGCGGGAGCCGGCAGCCGCCGCGCTATCGGCATAACCACCTTTTGGGGCATGCTGATGGCCACCGTGGTGGGAATGATGTTCATTCCCGGGTTGTACTGCGCTTTCCGCCGTACTGCGGAAGCGACTTTCCGTTTATTCGGCAAGGAGGTTAAAGTCGGAACACCGGAGCAAAACAAGCCGGATCAGGTAAAGTAACTTGCTTCCCAGAACGACGAGTATTGCGCGCTGCAAATAGCAGCGCGTTTTTTGTTGTCATCACTCTAATTTGCAGAAAGCACGAAAATATGCGATTTTCCGGATATTCAGTAGTTGTATTTCAGAATTCGCATACGGCCAGCATCATGAAACGCAACATTTTATATTCTTCGCCTCTCCAGTAATATAATTTGCGGTCATCGCTGTAGCGGTACAGGTAATTGTCGCGCCAGTAATATAGTTTGCGGTCGTCATCGTAGCGGTACAGACAGTCATCCTTGAAATAATACAGGCGCCGGTCATCACTGTACCGGTATACAGTATCGTCGCGCAGATAATATAATTTGCGGTCATCGCTGTACCGGTACACCGTATCATCTTTCAGGTAGTAAAGTTTTTCATCATCGCTGTACCGGCGGATCGTTCCGTCGCAAGTATAGTACAACTGCCGGTCATCATTGTATCTGTACCAGCGGCAATCGCCTTTCAGTATCCATCCCGCCAGCAGCAGCGGCAGTATTATCGCGGTTTTTATTTTCATCCGTCACCCCTCCGGGGGGTTCAACTCCATTAACAGGAAACTAATATGCCTCCGTATTGTCGGCGGTGCAAATAAAACACAGTACATATTATGCTGAAATGAAAGTTCCGTGTCAAGACCGGAATATATTTGTATGTCTTATCCGCCCGGGTATCCGGGGCGGCTTCCTGACCTGGTTTTGTAATTCCGTCTTTTTGCGGATGGAGATAAAGACGTATCCGGTAAAAAACAGAGCATGTCTGCTCAATATGTGATATGTGCGGTTCCGGGTGCCTGAAGTCCCGGGTATGGAAGGTTGGCACTGTTTTTGCTTAATTGCTGTTGAAAATCCAGGCGCGATGTTTCAGAAACTGCAGCGGCTGCCGTTCCGGCCGTGAAAATCCGTGAGAGAAATATGTCCCGGCAACAGATCGTATGACAGACTAGGAAAAAGACGAAAGGGAGAATGAAAACGGATTCGCGGTATTGGAAAATTTTATTTTCACGGATGCCTGTATTGCGCAATTTCTGTCGTCATGACGGAATATATATTTTTACAGAGTACGGAATATTCTGCCGTACGCTTTGACAGATTGTCGCCGAATAACCGAAAATACTGTAAAACAGAAAAAACTAAAACAAGGAGGTTTTTATGAAAAAAAGTCAACAGCACTACCAAGAGCAGATTACATTCTGGAGAGAGCGTAAAGCTCTGGAGTTTTTCACCGCTTTTATCCGCAATCACAAAAAGGTCATTAACGACAATGATGTTTTTCAACTGATCGCCGGATTCCGCACTTCTGAAGAGTGGATAAAACTCATCAAAGCGGGATTTTCCGGCCGGCAACTTGAAATGATGCGGAATTTCGACAATCGGCGCGGCCGGCTGGATTTTGATGATGGACCGCAGGAAATGTTCCGTTGCATTTGGAACAAAGGAGCGCAACTGCAGGCAAAACTGAGAAAACTGCTGATACAGGCGGCGGAAGAGGAAATGGCCGAACATCCGTTGGCGCAATATGCCGGCGAACCGTTTCCGCAGCGTTTGAATGAACTTAGAAAAACATTCGATCTCAGTGATTTTGAAATCGATATTATGCTGGTAACCGCATTTGTGTCATGTGATTTGCTGACTATTGCCGACGGTCATAACCGGCGTACCGATGAAAATGACAAGGCGGTTTTTATTGCCAAATGCCTTGATTGCGGTCTGGAAGATGTTATGCAGGCATTGGATGAACACAGCAAGTTGCGCCGATACGGATGTGTTGACAGCGATTTCGATTTCGCTAATGTCATCAGAGCGTTTTTGCTGGGCAGTATTTCCGAACCTCTGGTCAGCCGTTTTTTCAAATCCTGCCGGGAACGGACGCTGCCGTGGAAGTTTTACGGTATGCTGGCGGAACGCCACGGGGAAATGCTCAAGAAGATAATCAATTCATCCGCAAGCGGTACTCCGGTCAATATTCTGTTCTACGGCGCTCCTGGCACCGGAAAAACCAGTTTCGCCAAGACACTGGCGGTGGAACTCGGACGCCAGTGCTATATCGTGGCGCAGGAAGACCGTTGTGAAAAGCAGAATGGCTCCGCCGGTGTGAAATTCCGTTTTTCCTCCCTGCAATTATGTTCCGACCATGTGAATCCGGACAACAGTCTGGTCATTGTTGACGAGGCGGATGAAATGCTGGGCGGTTGCGATATGATGCCGCGTTTTTCCTTCGGAGGCAGAATAGGTGATAAGGGGTTGCTCAACAATGCGATGGATTCGCTGTGCGTGCCTGTTATCTGGATCGCTAATTCCAATGCGGCGGAACTGGCGGAATCCAGCCGCCGCAGGTTCGATTATTCGGTATGCTTTGAACCTCTGAACGGGGCGCAGCGGATATCGATATGGCATAACGTGATAGAATCTTTCAAATGTCATGCTCTGATTACGGAAGATATGGTGAATCGCTTCGCCGGGCTGTATCCGATCAGCGCCGGAGGAATTGCCATGGTGGTGAAAAATCTGGTCCGGATGTCGCCCCCTGCTGACAAAGTGGAAAAAACCGTGGCGGAGCTTATGGAGCAGCATTGCCAGTTGCTGGGAGTACCTACTACCGGTGAAAAGCTTCATCCGGCAAAGGATTATTCGCTGAACGGTCTTAATATCCGCGGGACTTTGCCGCTCAAACGCATCGTGGAGGCGGTGCGCAATTTCCGTAAAGCGCCGGACGGCGGCACGGACCGCCCCAGGATGAATATACTGCTTTCCGGGGCTCCCGGTACCGGTAAAACCGAATTCGTCAAATATCTTGCCGATGCGATCGGTGCCAGACTGGTGGTGCAGATGGGAAGTGATTTGCTGGGAATGTATGTGGGGGAAACCGAGCATCGCATCCGCAGGGCTTTCGAACGTGCGGAAGCGGAAAATGCCGTTTTGTTTTTGGATGAAATCGACGGTCTGGTGCAAAGCCGCGAGCGTGCCGATCACTCATGGGAGGTGACTCAGGTGAATGAACTGCTGCACCGTATGGAAAATTTCAAAGGAGTTATGATAGGTGCGACCAATTTCGCCGCCAATCTTGATTCCGCTGTTCTGCGCCGCTTCACTTTCAAACTGGAATTCGACTATCTTGATGAAGCCGGTAAAAAATTGTTTTTCAAAAAGATGTTCAAGACCGATTTAACAGAAGAAGAAGTTGAAATGCTCAACGGAATCAGTAATCTTACCCCCGGAGATTTCCGCACCGTCCGGCAGGGGTTGTATTATCTGGGAGACCGCGTGACTAATACGGAGCGCATCGAATCATTGCGTAATGAGAGCGAGGCCAAAAACCGCAATCGCTATGCAGTAAAAGCGAAAGTCGGCTTTTGATTGCCGTTTCAGCGGCGGCGGGGTGCCGCCGCCTAATCTTAGGAAAACGGCGGCATAAAAAAAGTCCGGCACAAGCCGGACCTTTTTTATTGTAACAAAACTGTTACCTGATTACGGAACCCAGATTCTTATAGAAGTTCATCCGGCGCTGCGCGTCCTTTTCGGCGGCGGCGAAGAGTTCTTCCGCCTGAGCCGGATTGGCTTTGAGCAGCTGCTTGTAGCGGTTTTCACTGCGGATGAATTCCTGATAAGCGGCGGTCGCTTCCTTGGTTTCCCAGATGAACGGATTGTCCAGAGCCGGGTTGTAACGGTAGAGCGGATAATATCCGGCTTCCACCGCCCGTTTTTCCTCCACCTGAGATTTGCTCATGTTGATGCCGTGCAGCATGCATGGCGCATAAGCGAGGATGATGGACGGGCCCTTATGGGCTTCGGCTTCGCGGATAGCGGTCAGTGCCTGCTGACGGTTAGCCCCCATGGCGATGGACGCCACATAAACGCTGCCGTAGCTCATGCACATGAACCCGAGGTTTTTCTTGGTGACCTTCTTCCCGGCCGCCGCGAACAGAGCCACCGCGCCGATCGGGGTGGATTTGGACGCCTGCCCGCCGGTATTGGAATAGATTTCGGTATCCAGTACCAGAATATTCACATTGCGGTTCTGCGCCACCACATGGTCGAGACCGCCGTACCCGATATCATAGGCCCAGCCGTCTCCGCCGATGATCCATACCGATTTGTCAACGAAATAATCCTTGAGTTCGAGCATTTTGGTATAAACGGTCTTCTGTTCGCCCTCGGATTTGGCAACCGCTTGCGGCAGAAGTTCACCCAGCAGATTTTGATTGGCAATCGCATCATCGGCGGTGCTTTCCCAGTTGGCTACGGCAAAATCCAGAGCAGCCGCCATTTTGTCGCAGCAGACCCCCAGCTCCTGAATCCGTTTGATGCAGTTCATCAGCATTCTGCGGTTTGAATCCACCGCCACGCGCATGCCGAATCCGTATTCGGCATTGTCCTCGAACAGGCTGTTGGCCCAGGCAGGTCCGCGTCCGTCTTTATCCTTGCAATAGGGCAGACTCGGGAAAGAGCCGGAATAGATGGAACTGCAACCGGTGGCATTGGCCACGATCATACGTTTTCCGAACAACTGGCTGACCATCTTGACGTACGGGGCTTCGCCGCATCCGGCGCAGGCGCCGTTGAATTCAAAGTACGGCAGTTTGAACCCGAGACCTTTTACGGTGGAATCGCTGGTACCGCCCATTTCGTTGTCCGGCAAAGCCATGAAGTAATCAACGTTCTTCTGCTGTCCGGCGGCGCGTTCTCCGGCCGCATTGACCATATTGAGGGCTTTTTCCTTGGCGGGGCAGGTTTCCACGCAAACTCCGCAGCCAAGGCAGTCATCCACGAATACCTGCATGCGGTACTTGAGTACGAGTTCCTTTTTGACCGGCGGCTTGGCATCGGCGGTAGCGAAAGACGCGGGAGCGCCGGCGAGGTCGGCTGGCGCAATCAGCTTGGCGCGGATTGCCGCATGCGGGCAGGCCATCACGCACTGGTTGCACTGAATGCATTTGGAAGCATCCCACTGCGGAACCTTGGGAGCCACGCCGCGTTTTTCAAAGCGGGCGGTTCCGGTCGGCATACTGCCGTCGAACGTCATCGCGGAAACCGGAACGGTGTCGCCTTTCTGCGCAAGGACCGGTTTCATCAGGGTATTGGCGAAATCACCGAGTCCGGCATATTTATCCGCCGCCACATAGCATTCCACTCCGTTGACCGATCCAGGAACGGTGACTTCACAGAGCCCGTCCAGCGCTTTATCAACGCAGAGTTTGTTCTGGTCAACTACTTCCTGGCCTTTTTTGGCAAACTTCTTTTCAATACCCTTCTTGATATAGCCGATGGCTTCATCCACGGGGATGATTCCGGAGAGTTTGAAGAAACAGGTCTGCATGATGGTGGAGATGTATTTCGGACTGCCGACTTCCAGCGCGACTTTGAGAGCATCCACCACATAGAAACGAATCTTTCTGTCGATGATGGTCTGCTGCATTTCGCGGGTAAGGGTGGCGAATGCTTTGTCCGCCGGAGCGGCGGTGTTGAGCAGGAAGGTCCCGCCTTCCTTGATTCCGCCGATCATGTCGTACATCCCGATGTAAGCCGGATTGTGGCATGCCACAAAATTCGGAGCGGTAATCAGGTATTCGCTGGTAATGGGGCGGTCGCCGAAACGCAGATGGCTTATGGTGATACCGCCGGACTTCTTGGAGTCGTAGCTGAAATAGGCCTGCACATATTTCCCGGTGTTGTCACCGATGATGGCGACGGAGTTCTTGTTGGAACCGACCGTGCCGTCGCTGCCCAGCCCCCAGAAACAGCAGCTGGTGGTGCCGGCCGGCTCGGTGACGATCTGTTCGTCCACCGCCACGGAAAGACGGGTTACGTCATCATTGATGCCGACGGTGAAGTTGTGAGTGCATTTGCCTGCCAGATGCTTGTAAACGGCGAGTACCATCGACGGAGTGAATTCCTTGCTGGCCAAGCCGAAGCGTCCGCCGACCACGGTGATATCACGTCCGGCCAAAGCGGCTTTGACATCCAGATAAAGCGGTTCGCCGAGGCATCCCGGCTCTTTGCAACGGTCAAGTACGGCGATCTTTTTGACCGACTGCGGAATCGCTTTCAGCAAAGCGTCAACGCTGAACGGACGATAGAGATGCACCTTTACCATACCGAGTTTTTCGCCGCGGGCATTCAGGTAATTGATGGTTTCTTCGATAGTTTCGCAACCGGATCCCATCGCGATGATGATGCGGTCGGCATCCTCGGCGCCGACATAGTCGAACAGATGCAGAGGACGTCCGGTCAGAGCCGAAACTTTATCCATGTATTTCTGTACGATACCCGGCAGATCGTCATATTGCCGGTTTGTGGTTTCGCGGCCTTGAAAATAGACATCCGGATTCTGGGCCGCCATTTTGGCGTAAGGAGCCTCCGGGCGCAGCGCGCGCTTGCGGAAACGCTCGATGTATTTCATGTCGACCAGCGATTTCATATCCGCATAGTCGAGCAGCTCGACTTTTTGAAACTCGTGAGAGGTGCGGAATCCGTCGAAGAAAGCGAGGAACGGGACTTCGCTTTCCAGTGTGGCGAGGTGAGCCACGATGGCCATATCGTGGGTTTCCTGAATGCTGGCGGCCGAGGTCATTGCGAACCCGGTGGCGCGGCAGGCCATCACGTCGGAGTGGTCGCCGAAGATGGAGAGCGACTGCGCTGCCAGAGCGCGTGCCGATACATGGAACACTGTCGGCAGCATTTCTCCGGCGATTTTATACATATTCGGGATCATCAGCAGCAGTCCCTGTGATGCGGTGTAGGTAGTGGTCAGCGCACCGGCGGACAGAGAACCGTGTACCGCGCCGGCGGCTCCGGCTTCGGACTGCATTTCCACCATCTGCAGCGGCTCGCCGAACATGTTCTTAACCCCTTTGGCGGCCCAGGCATCCGCATATTCCGCCATAGGAGAAGACGGGGTGATCGGATAGATTGCCGCTACCTCGCTGAATGCGTAGGCAACATAACTGGCGGCGTTATTGCCGTCGATGGTCTGCATTTTCTTTCCCATTTTTTCCTCCGAAATTTTAAGAAAGTTAAAAGGATTGAAACGAACCCTCATTTATCAGCCTTACAATATACACCGGAGCCGATTTTTTTGCAAAAACTCACCGGCCGCCGTTCGGCGGATTTTCCAGATGTCTTTTTAAAAGCGGACGGACGGAAATACCGGTGCCGGAAAATGAGCCGGCCGCGATTTTTTCAGGAAACAACTGCAATGCGTAATAATCGGGAAGAGCCAGTGTTAAGGTTTTCAAGCCGTTTTTTCCGGCGAACGCATACCGCAGGTGTCTTTTTTTTATCAGTTGTTGCAATTTTGCCAATGCTTTTTGAAGTTCGCTACCGGTAACCTCTATAAGCACAACGTTATTTTCGTACGGCAGAAAACTGAATAAACTTTCTGCGGAAGTATCCGGAAGCGTCATCCCGTCATCGTGTGATGAAACCGTGAAGATCGCGGCGTCGCACCCGGTAAAACGCATCATCGCCGCGGCTCCGGCCGCGGCTACCGCTTCTCCGCTCAGTTCCGGTATCATTTTGATACAGTTTCCCGCGCTTTTTTCAGCATCGGATATCAGAATCCGGATTTCGTTCGGAAAATCGTTCCGCTTCTCCGGCTGAATCAACCGTGATTTTATGACCGGCTTGCGGTCCGGTGTGAAATCTATTTCCGCCAGTACCGCGTTTTCCCCGTATTCTCCGGGTTGTACCGCGAATGCTCCGGCGACCTTTATTCCGGGGATGCGTTCATGGCTGTGGGCGGCAATGAGCATATCCACTTCCGGAAAACGGGCCAGAAACCGGTACATACTGCCTTCCGGAGTGTGCAACCCCGCATGCCAGACCAGAATTATGATATCCGGGTGCTGCGGTAGCACTATATCTAATTCGCGCCGCAGAACTTTATCTTCGTTATAGAAAACAAATCCGCTGTCCGGTATCAGCCGGCTGTATTCTTTCGGGTCGGTAAGGCCGATTATCGCCGCGGTGCGGTTCCCCCGGCGCACTAAAATATGTCCGGCCGGTTTCCGGTATCCGCCGATGCTCCAGTTCGCCCCCAGCGTGGTTCCCCGGAACATCGCCGCATTGCGCGCCAGAGCGGCCGCCCCGAAATCAAAATCATGATTACCCGGCACCCAGACGTCAAAATGAAGCGCGGAAAGCAATTCAATCATTGCCGCGCCGCAATTTCCGGCAGCGGCCGCCGTTCCCTGAGTAGTATCGCCGCAATCTATCCGGATAAGGTTTTTTACGTTTTCCGTCCGCTTGACCAGGGCGGCGAGATTTTCCGCTCTTCCGTGAATATCCGCTGTCGCGAATATTGTAAGTTCCGCGGTTTGTACCGGTATTGCTGCTAATACAGTAAATAGGAATAGTCCGGCCGATTTGAAAAAAACGACGCGCATTCCGGCGCTCCTGTTACTGTTGTTGCTTCGCATCTGAAGGGTTTTATTCAATAAGCAAAAACAATATAGTGCTTTTTTCCGTAATGTAAACGAGACCGGGGTATTATTCATTAAAATCCGCATCCCGATCTTGACAGTTATGTCTTTCAGGGTTATCTTATACAACTGTCGTTGCGGTTAAGCAGTGACCGGGATGAATTTAGCTAAGTTTGCAATATAATCAGAGAGGTGTGAAATGTCCCAGCATCCGAGTCTCAGAGTCGGCGGTAAAATCCGCAAGATACGTAATGTGATGAAGCGCTATGAGCGTATTGATTTGCTGCGTTCTGAAGGGCGTATCTCCGAAGACAAGTATCTCGGTTTGCCCAAAACCAAGCCGATTGAGCAGTAATTTTTACTGAATCACTGTCAGTTGAGGGCGGAGTCTTGAGAACTCCGCTCTTTTTTTATTTTTTTTTGTTTGCGGTATGGAGATTTGACAAAAGATACCGAGATAGTACATTAGTATTCGGAATGGTTTTATTGCCATATAAGGCGGTTCGGTCGGTAAACGGTGCCGTTATGCCATACCGATTTATTACGGAGATTGAAAGATGAAACCGTTTTTTGTTTTTGCGGGGCAGGGGGCGCAGATAGTCGGGATGGGCAGGGATTTGCGGGATAAATTCCCGGAGGCCCGGCAGCGCTTTGAACAGGCTGATGTTTTGCTCGGTAACGGGCTTTCCTCGGTTATTTTCGATGGTCCTGCGGAAAAACTGACGGATACGCTTTATTGTCAAACCGCCATATATACGGTAAGTTGTGCCGCTTTTGATGTATTCCGCCGCCGTTGTGACATCGCTTCTGTTGTTGCCTGCGCCGGATTGAGTTTAGGGGAATACGGCGCATTGTATGCCGCAGGGGCCTTGGATTTTGAGAGCGGTTTGAAGCTGTTGGCATACCGTGCTGAATTGATGAGCAGAGCCTGTGCTGAACATCCCGGTACGATGGCTTCGGCGCTGGGAGCGGATGCCGCTCTGGTGGCTGAAATTGCCGCCGAATGCGGTGTTGATGTGGCTAATTACAACAGTCCCGGGCAGACGGTTATTTCCGGTCCGGCCGATTTGATTTCCGCTGCTTCGGAACGGCTGAAAGCCGCCGGTGTCCGCAAGGTGATTCCGCTCAAGGTTGCGGGGGCTTTCCATTCCAGGCTTATGCGTTCAGCCGGTGACGGTTTGCGGTCAGCGTTAGACGCCGCCGATATACGGATGCCTTCTGTGCCGGTTTGGCATAACTTCACCGGTCGCAGAGCCGGTTCGGTTTCGGAAATAAAAGACAATTTGGCTTTACAGGTGGCGGGGTCGGTGCGCTGGGTGGATTGTGTCCGTGGTATGGTTGCGGCCGGTGGAGATGTCATGATTGAATTCGGTCCCGGCAATGTGCTGGGCAATCTGCTCAAACGTACCTTGCCTGAAATACCCGCGTATTCCGTGAGCGGTTGTGATTCTCTCGATCAGGTTCTTCAAGCGATCGGCCGGTAGGCGGCGTTTGATGGCAGAATAAAACATCAGGAGGAGTATCTATGTGCAAACGTCTGGAAGGTAAAGTCGCATTGGTAACCGGCAGCGCCCGCGGTATCGGCAAGGCGATTTGCCGCCGTTTAGCCGCCGAGGGAGCGGCGGTGGCGGTGGTGGATTTGAAAATCGAGGATGCGCAGCGTACCGCCGATGAATTCAGGGCGGAAGGCATTGACGCGCGCGCTTACGCCGCCAATGTGGTCAGTGCTGAAGATGCCGATAAAACCGTAGCCGCGGTAGTCGCGGATTTCGGAAGATTGGATATTCTGGTAAACAATGCCGGTATCACCAAGGATACGCTGATGCTTAAAATGACCGGCGATATGTTCGATGCGGTGGTGGCGGTCAATCTTAAGGGTACTTTTAATTTTACCAAGGCGGCCGTCCGTCCGATGATGAAGCAGCGTAGCGGAAAAATCGTCAATCTTGCTTCCGTGGTCGGCAAGATGGGAAATGTCGGCCAGGCAAATTATGCGGCCAGCAAGGGCGGAGTGATTGCGCTTACAAAGACTACCGCCAAGGAATTCGCCGGCCGTAATATACAGGCCAATGCGGTGGCGCCGGGATATATTGAAACCGATATGACTGCCGTACTGCCGGAAGCGGTCCGGGATACTTTTGTAAATATAATTCCGGCCAAGCGGGGAGGCCGTCCGGAAGATGTCGCCAATGTGGTGTTCTTCCTCTGCAGTCCTGATTCGGATTATGTGACCGGCCAGGTAATCAATGTCGATGGCGGAATGCTTATGTAATCCGGTTCGCCGGAGATGAATTTGACACGGCTGTGATGCCGGAGTATATTTAGTGTGTGATGGTTGAGACTGGTCGTTTGATCAGATTATAGCAATAGTTAAACGAAAACAAGGATGTGAAAATGTCTTCTGTAGCTGAAAAAGTCAAGAAAATTGTTGTTGATCTGCTTGGTGTTGCCGAAGATCAGGTTACTCCCGAGGCTAAGTTCGTTGAGGATTTAGGTGCCGATTCCCTGGATCAGGTCGAGTTGGTTATGGCCCTCGAAGAAGAGTTCGGAGCCGAGATTCCGGATGAGGAGGCTGAAAAGCTCACCACTGTCGGCGCCGCTATTAAGTACATTGAGAGCAAGAGCCAGGAGTAAAATCCGGCTGTTAATTCAGCCGAAAGCATTTATGTTTTCATATTGGTCGCTCCTTGCTTAGGCGGCGGGGCGGCCTTGTTTTTTTGCAGTTATTGTATTTGGAATCTTTCGGAGTGTTCGGAGTGTGATTATGAATGGCAGAAGGGTAGTCGTTACCGGATACGGAATTATTTCCTGCGTTGGTAATGATACGGAGTCATTTTGGGATTCCGTGGTCAACGGCCGTTGCGGTCTGGGGAAAATCAGCCGCTTCGATGCTTCCGGATTTCGCACTCAGATAGCAGGAGAAGTCAAAAATTTCAATCCGGAGCTTTATGTTTCTCCCAAGGAAGTAAAACGTCTTGATTTGTTCTGCCAGTTTGCTATCGCCGCGGCGGACGAGGCGATGAAAAGAGCAGGATTGCCTGCCGATTTGCGCGGCAGTTCGATAGATCCGGCCCGTGCAGGCGTGCTGGTATCCAGCGGAGTGGGCGGTTTGGAATCGCTCAGTAACGGTATTCTAACCTTGAATGCCCGCGGTCCGCGGATGCTTTCTCCTTTTGTAATACCGATGCTTATCGGCAATATGGCATCCGGGCAAATTTCCATTCGCTGCGGAGCGTCCGGACCGAATTACGGTATTGTGACGGCATGTTCGAGCGGTTGCCACAGTATCGGCGAATCGATGAATATCATTCGGCGCGGAGATGCCGACATGATGATTTGCGGCGGTGCCGAATCAGCGGTGGTACCGGTCGGAATTGCCGGATTTTGCGCTCTGAAAGCGATGAGTGTCAGGAATGATGATCCGCTGCATGCCAGTCGACCGTTTGATCTTGACCGCGATGGCTTTGTGATGAGTGAAGGTGCCGGAGTGCTCGTCCTCGAAGAATTGGAGCATGCGAAACGGCGCGGCGCCCCGGTGCTGGCTGAAGTGTGCGGATTCGGAGCCACTGCTGATGCGTACCACATCACCTGCCCGCATCCGGAGGGGATTGGCGCGGCCGGAGCTTTGACTGCGGCGCTCGCCGATGCC
>JAZRUY010000190.1:0-6756 GCA_045598845.1 Victivallaceae bacterium | reverse complement strand
AAAAACCGCCGATCTGATATCGGGGAAATTCACCGGCGGCGTACTGATTGCCGCCGCCTGCACCCTGACGGTCTGCCTGCTCGCCGGTGCGGGAATCGGCAGGGCGCTGGCTTTTGCTCTGGCGGTGCTGAGCGCGGCCTGCCCCTGCTCGCTCGGCCTGGCCACCCCTGCGGCGCTTTCAGCCGGGATAGCCGCCGGAGCCAAACGCGGCATTCTCTACAAAAACGGAGAGTCCCTGGAACGGCTGGCGGGAGCGCGGGTGATGTATCTGGACAAAACCGGTACTCTGACCGAAGGACGCCCGGTGCTGACCGCCATAAAAGCGGAAGACGGATTTACCGGCCTCGGACTGCTGGCGGCGGCAGCGGCGGCGGAGAACAATTCGGAACACCCGCTGGCCCAAGCGGTGCTTGCCGCCGCCGCTGACAGTAACATAATTCCGGCAGGAGGAGAAAACTTCACCGCCGTGCCGGGGAACGGTGTGATTACGGAAATATCCGGAGAAAAATGGCGGTTCGGAACGGCTCGTTTTCTGCGCGCCGGGGGAATCGAACTCACGGACGGAGCGGAAGAATCCGGCACCGGTTCCGTTATTCATGCGGCATGCGGGCAGTCCTATGCCGGCAAATTGCTTTTCCGCGACAAATTGCGGGCTGACGCCGCCGAAACAGTGCGACGGCTGCGGTGCGCCGGAATCCGGCCGGTACTGCTCACCGGGGATATCGAATCCGGCGCGGCGGCAGTCGCGGAAGAACTGGGCATAACGGAATTTCACGCCGGCGCGCTGCCGGAAGAAAAAGCGGAGATGGTTAAAAACACCAGGCGCGCGGCGATGCTCGGCGACGGTATTAACGATGCGGCGGCTCTGGCGGCCGCTCCGGCCGGCGGTATCGCGCTGAACTGCGGTACGGATATCGCCATAGCCGGCGCCGGCACGGTGATTACCGGGCGCAGTCCGTTAAAAGCGGCGGAAGCGGCGGAACTCGCCCGCGCTGCCATGAGGATTGTGAAACAGAATCTTTTCTGGGCGTTTTTCTACAATCTCTGCTGCCTGCCGATGGCGGCGGGCGTATTTTGTGTTTTCGGAGGACCGGCTCTGCCGCCGCCGGTTGCCGCCGCCGCTATGACACTGAGTTCGCTATCGGTAACCGCCAACTCGCTGCGACTGCTGACTTGGCGGAACCGCCGACGGAGTAAATAATGCTAACCAGAGATCTGCTGCGATTTCACCGCCGCAACGGGCGCTGCCGGCCTGATTTCATCCCGGGAGATAAAGAAATACTGGACTTCTGCGATGCCGTAATCGGGATTTACCGCGGCTGTCACGGCCAACGGAAGCGGGAAATCGAACCGCTGGTTAAAGCGGAAATCAACGGCTCGGCGCTGAACCGGAAAATCGCCGAAGGACTGGTCAAGGTTTTTGAAGACCGGTGCGTGTTCTCCGGGATTGCCGGAGAGAACGAAGAATTTCAGGAGCTGAGAAGCCGGATGTTCGACATCTCGGCTGCGTCATTGAAAAAAGAAGATGTTACCGAAGCGGAACACTGCGCCGGCGCGGCTTGCGGCAAAGATATTTACGGCGATCTGCCGGGTTGCGAAAAACTGTCGGAACTGCCGGATTTCACCCCCGAATCGCTGGTATCGAGATACAATACCGCACTGGCGCAGAGCCTGATTATGTATGCCGGAAAAATACTGATTTCGCTGCCGGATCCGGATACAGGTGAACTGCGCCGGCTGGTTAAATTCATGCGTTTTTTCCGGTTGCTCGGCGAAGTTACCCGAAACCGGAAAGGTGAAACGGAAATCGAGGTCAGCGGACCATTCGCGCTGTTTGAAAACTCGCGGCGCTATGCGCTGGCGCTGGCGGCGTTTTTTCCGGCGGTGCTGAATTCCGACCGATGGAAAATCCGGGCGGAATTGCATCTGCCGGGCCGCGGCTCCGGCGACCGGGCGCTGCGGCTGGAACTCTCGGAAGCCGACGGGCTGGAACGGATTTACCGCAATCTGGGGAAATATATACCGGAGGAAATCAGGATGTTCGCCGCGGAATTCAGCAAACACGGCGGCGGCTGGCAAATCTCCGGGGGAGGCGGCATGAACGACAATGAGGGGCGTCTGTTGTTCCCCGATTTCACTTTTACCGGCACTGACGGAACGGAAGCGCATCTGGAACTTTTTCACCGTTTTCACTCAGCCGCCGAACTACGGCGCAGATTGAACTGGATACGGAAACGGCCGGAACTGAAATACCTGATCGGCATAGACCGCTCGATAGGCGGAGAAAACCTGATTGATGAACTGCTTCGGGAATACCCTGAGGCGGCGGGACGGATTTTTCCGTTCCGGGATTTCCCCGGTACGGCGCGGGTACTGAAAATGCTGAAGGAACTTGAATAATACCGGAAAAGAGAAAAAAATGGCAGTCCCGCCAAGATTCGAACTTGAACTAACTGGACCAAAACCAGTTGTGCTGCCATTACACCACGGGACTGCGCGGAGCAGGAATAATAATATAACACTGGAACAGCGGAATTTACATACGGACGGCGGAGTTTTTTCCGTTTCGCGCCTGCCGGAAAGGAAATCCCGCTTAAACTCCGGAAAAAACAGAGAGTTGAATTGGTTTGATTTACCGGACGTACTATATTATGCGGTATAGTTCTCCGGTGCCGGCATTGCGGCGGCATCGTTTTCAACTGACCCGAACAGGAATACAAAATGAACAACGGAAATGAAAAACGCGGTTTCAAGGATTACTGCCGTATCGCTTTCGCAGGTTTCACCATGGGGGTGGCTAATGTCATTCCCGGCGTCTCCGGCGGCACCATGGCTTTCATCACCGGAATATTCGAGGAAATGGTGGATGCCATCAGCAAATGCGCTTCAGCGGACACGCTGAAAAAACTCTGCACTTTCAAATTCCGGGAACTTTACCGTACCCTGCCCTGGAAATTCCTGCTGGCGCTGGGAGTAGGCATCATTATCGCTTTCGCCGGCGTAACCAAGCTGGTGCTCAAAATGCTGAACGAGCATGAAAGCGTTACTTTCGCTTTCTTTCTGGGGCTGATTCTCGCTTCCGTCGTAACGGTGAACCGAAATGTCTGCAAATGGAAAATCTCCGGCGCGGTATCGTGCCTGCTGGGGGCTGCGGTCGCTTACGCGGTGATCTCTCTGGTGCCGGTTAGCACTCCGAATGTCTGGTGGGTGTCGTTTCTGTGCGGCATGATCGTGATCTGCGCGATGATTCTGCCCGGTATTTCCGGGTCGTTTCTGCTGCTGATTCTGGGGCAGTATAACTATGTGTGGGGCGCCATCGGCAATTTTTCCTCGCTGAAATTCAACGGGGATGATTTCTACACCGTACTGTGGCTGGGACTGGGGGCGCTGGCCGGCGTAGCCGGATTTATCCATCTGCTGAAATACCTGTTCGGCAAATATCACGACACCACTATCGCCGCCCTGATCGGCTTCATGATCGGGTCGGTGCCGCGGCTCTGGCCGTGGCAGGTTCCGACCGAATGGGCGCTGAAAGTCGGGAAGAAGGTGATCAACATTAAAGGAATTCCTGATATTTTGCCGGAAGGCGGAAGTCTTACGGTGCTGCATACGGAATACCGGCTGCCTTCCTGCTTCTGTGAAGTCTGGCCGGTACTGCTTGCCGCCCTGATCGGAGCCGCAGTGGTTTTCGCCGTTGAAATGCTGGCCGCCGGCAAAGCGAAAAAGGCGGAGGCCGCGAAGTAAATGTATCCCGTACTTTTCCGTATCGGTAATTTCGCGCTGCACAGTTACGGAGTTATGGCCGCCATCGGTTTTCTGCTGGCCTGCCGGCTGGTGGAGGTCAACTGCGGCCGGGCGAAAATGACTGCCGGCGATGCGGCGACCGCTCTGGTTCTGGCGATGATTTCCGGAATCATCGGTTCCAGAGTATTCTATGTGGTGCAGTTTTTCGATGAATACTACCGCGACAACCTGTGGGAGATCATCCGTATCGATCACGGCGGTCTGGTTTTCTACGGCGGTTTTCTGCTGGCAATAGCCGTATTAGCGGCTTTCGCGCACTGGAAAAAAATCAATTTCATCTCGATGTTAGATATTTTCACTCCGGCAATGGCCGCGGCGCATGCCTGCGGCCGCATCGGGTGCTTTCTGAACGGCTGCTGCTTCGGCACTCCAACCGGTTCATGGATAGGAGTGCATTATCCCGCCGGTTCGGAAGCGGCATTGTTCTACAACGGGGCGGCGCTGCATCCGACGCAACTCTATGAAGCGGCCTTCCACCTGGTGATGTGCCCGGTTTATTTCAAACTGGTGCGCAAGGCGCCGCGTGGCGCCGCCATCGGCAGCCTGCTGCTGTGTTACGGATTATTCCGTTTTATCATCGAATTTCTGCGCGGCGACAATGCGCGCCTGTGGGGGCTTTTCACGCAGGCGCAGTTTATCGGCCTGGTACTGATGCCGGTTGGATTGATAACCGTGCTCATTGCGTTGCGCCTCGGAAAAAATGCCGCGAAACGCTGAATTTACCGTTCCTTTTGAACTTGACGGATTCCGGCTGGATATCGCACTGAACCGGCTGATGCCGGAGTGCAGCCGCAGTTTCGTTCAGAAAATGATCAAGTCCGGCGCGGTGCAATGCGGAGACGAAGTTGTAACCGCGCCGAAGTCAGCCGTAAAAAACGGTATGCGCATAACCGCCGCAATTCCGGATGACGAACCGCCGGAACTGAAAGCGGCGGACTTCAATTTTGAAATACTGTATGAAGACAGCGCCATGCTGGTAATCAACAAACCGTCCGGAGTGGTGGTGCACCCTGCCGCCGGAAACCGGGAAGGCACGGTAGTAAATGCGCTGCTTGGGCGCTATCCGGAAATGCAGGAGCGGACAGACTGCGATGAAACACGGCCCGGGATCGTGCACCGGCTGGATAAAGACACTTCCGGATGCCTGATAATCGCCCGTACCGCCGCGGCGCAATACCGGCTCGGAGCCGCTTTCGCCAACCGTGAAACCGAAAAATACTATCTGGCGATAGTACGCGGCATACCGAAAACACCGGACGGAAAAATCGAATCCCTTATCGGCAGACATCCGGTGAACCGGCAGAAAATGGCGGTAGTGGAGCGCAACGGAAAGAACGCGCTGACCAGCTGGACGCTGTTATCCGATGGGAAATTACCGGACGGCACTGCCGTTTCGATGCTGAAAGTGCGGATTTACACCGGGCGCACGCATCAGATCAGAGTGCATTTAAGTCATATCGGTTTCCCGGTGCTGGGAGACGCAGTGTACGGCGGCGCGGCAGGACGAACCGCAGGCGTTGAAAGACAGATGCTGCATGCCTGGCGGCTTACCCTGCCCCATCCGTCAAGCGGAAAAAAAACAACTTTCACCGCGCCGCCGCCGCCGGACTTCGCCGCCGCGGCGCAGGCAGCCGGACTGAATCTGCCGGAATCCTAGTTCCGTCATATTGACACTTGATTACCAGATGCCGATTTTCCATTTTCAAATAAGGATTGTTCCTGTTGAAAAAATATTTATAATGATGTAAGATAATGGAAACGGACCGGTGACGGACTCCGTGATTGACAGGAAGACGCCGCAAGCAGCAGTGCTGTAATTCAGAAGAAAATCAAGGAGAATACTTGTTATGCTGAAATCGGGAAAATGGCAGAACGGGTGCAACTACTGGGCGAGCAACGCCGGGTGCCATATGTGGAACGAGTGGAATGCGGCAACAGTTGCAGAAGACTTATCCAAAATAGCGGCGCTGGGCATGACATGCGTACGCGTATTTCCGCTCTGGTCCGACTTCCAGCCGATCACGATGCTTTACGGATGCGGAACCGCCAGGGAAATCGCATGGAAAAACGATGACCCGCTGCCGGCGGACGGAAGCACGCTGGATTCAGTGATGCTCGACCGGTTCCGCTTTCTCTGCGACTGCGCGGAGAAAAACGGAATGAAACTTATCGTTTCGCTCCTGACAGGATGGATGAGCGGGCGTCTTTTCGCGCCACGCGCACTGGAGAAGTGCAATCTGCTGACGGATCCGACCGCGCTTTATTATGAATGCCGGTTCATAGATGAATTCGTTACCGCAATGAAAGATCACCAGGCCATCGCCATGTGGGAACCGGGCAACGAATGCAACTGCATGGCGCAGGTATCATGCCGCGCGGAAGCCCGGGTGTGGCTGAAAATGATTGCCAATGCCATCCGTGCAGCGGATCCGTCGCGCCCGACGGCGGCCGGAATGCACGGTCTGCGCCCGGCGGAGCCGGGAACCGTACACACCGCCGTTCCGTGGGTACTGCAGGACGCGGGGGAAAATTTCGACTTTCTGACAACTCATCCGTATCCGTCTTTTACCGAATTCGCCGCCACCGATCCGCTCGGTTCACCCAAAAGTCTTACCCATGCGGCGGCGGAGAGCCGCTATTTTTCCGACCTCGGACACCGCCCCTGCTTCGCGGAAGAACTCGGATCCCTCGCGCCCACCAACGGCGGGGAGGAACAGGTGGCGAGCTACATACGCGGAGTGCTGCCGGAACTGTACCGGCAGGATTGCCGCGCACTGCTGTGGTGGTGCGCGTTCGACCAGAGACTTTTGCGCCGGCCGCCGTACCGATGGTGCGCTAATGAACGGGAACTTGGAATCTTCCGCGCCGACGGTTCATTGAAACCGGCGGGGATGGAATTCCGCAGTTTTCAGGAAACCATAGAAAAGCTGCCGTTCAAGGAACTGCCGCAGA
>JAZRUY010000189.1:0-6503 GCA_045598845.1 Victivallaceae bacterium | reverse complement strand
GGCGGCGGCGGATCTGGCGCGGGTTTTCTCCGTTGAGCCGCCGCCGGAATTCGCTCCTGATTCATCGGTTCCGGATTGGCTTTCTGCCGGTTTTTCCGCCGCGATGGACCGGGAACGTTTCTTCGCCGATCTGCTGCGGCGGCCGCCGATGTGGCTGCGCCTGCAATGCGGTGAAAACGGCAGGAAAGAAGTTTTCGATGAGCTGAACGCATGCGGACTGCGGTTCCGTATCCATGACCGGATGTCGCGGGCGGTGGCGGTAACCGAAGGCAAGGTGAATCTTTTTTCGCTGGAAAGTTACCGCAAGGGGAAATTCGAAGTTCAGGATCTCGCCAGCCAGTGCATCGCCCGGGCCTGCGCTCCCCGGCGGCATCAGCGCTGGTGGGATTGCTGCGCCGGCGCGGGAGGCAAAACTCTGGCGCTGGCCGCCATGATGCGTGGAACCGGTTCCGTTACGGCCGGCGACATCCGCGCCTACAAACTGGAAGATTTGCGCCGGAGAGCCGCCCGCGCCGGTTTTTCCAATGTCATGGCGCGGGGCTGGGACGGCGGACCGTTCCGGCGCGGCAGTGCCTACGACGGAGTGCTGGCCGATGCGCCGTGCAGTTGTTCCGGGGTATGGCGGCGCAATCCCGACGGACTGCTGAACATCACCGCCGCGGAAATAGACGAACTCGCGGAAACCCAGCGGCGGATTCTGAACAACTGCTGCGGTGCGGTTAAGCCCGGCGGAATTCTGGTATATGCGACCTGTTCGGTGATGGAAAAAGAAAATTCCGGGACGGTGTTCCGTTTTCTGGAAGAACATCCGGATTTTGAACTGGAAGCGTTTGAAAATCCGCTTACCGGACTGACTGAAGATTCCGGTATGCTGCGGATTTTCAGTTATGACGGCGACTGCGATTCCATGTTCGCCGCCCGTTTCCGCAGAAAGGACTGAACAGTGGAACCGTTCAACATCGTGCTGGTGGCGCCGGAAATTCCGCAGAATACCGGCAGTATCGGGAGAATGTGCGTGGAAACCGGCTGCCGCCTGCACCTGATCGAACCGCTGGGATTCTCGCTGGATGAAAAACATCTCCGCCGGGCGGGAATGGATTACTGGCCGCGCCTCGATGTGACCGTATATCCCGGCTGGGAGGATTTTTTGAATTGTCATCCCGGAGCCGAACTGCTGTTCGCCTCCACTAAAGGGGAAAAATGCTACTGGGATGCCGTTTATCCGCCGGGCTGCTGGCTGGTGTTCGGCAGGGAATCCGCCGGGCTGCCGCCGGAATTTTACTCTGTTTACCGCGGCCGGCTGATTACGGTTCCCATGCCGGGCGATTTTACCCGCAGCCTCAACCTCGCCACCTCCGCCGGCATCGTGCTCTACGAGGCTTTACGGCAGAACCGGTGCCGATGGGACGGTAACGGCCGCCGCTGAACATATTTTGCGCGTTTCTTCCGGAATTCACTCCCGGAGCAGGAGTTTCCGCCGGCCGTCCGCACTGTATTCCACCGTCAGAATTTTTTCAATTTTGCCGTTATCGCCGGTGAAAAGCAGTCCGCCGCGGTCATCCGTGCCGAATCTTCCGGCGGCGAAATCCAGAATAGCCGGAAAGAAAACCGCATGATCTCCGGCTTTTTTCAGCCGTTCCGCATTGACCCGCGCCGTCTGCCGCAGGATATCGTCCGGCCTGACACCGGGGCGGCGGCGGGTTTCCGCGGCGCGCAGTTCCTCCGGTGTGTACCCGCATAAATCGGCGGGGATTTCCGGCGACACCCCCAAAATCGGACCGGCATCCGCGTCTCCGGCGGCATCGCCGGAAAAAGGCTGTACCAGAATCACGCTTGAACGCAACCTGCCGCGCTCGATAATCGCCCGTTCCACCGGTTTGAAATGCAGCCCGGCGAAAATCCGCCGGCCGTCCCGCTCCGCGGTCAAATCCCCCGGATGCACATTCAGACACGGGTAGTCTGCGGCGATATTGCACAGCGGCACAAAACCGGCCATGATGATGAAATCCGGCCGGTCGGCCGCCGCGATGCCGCGTACTTCATCCGTCCACTCGTCGCGCAGCCGCCGCCGCTCCGGAGTGTTCAGGGTTATCACCGGTTCTCCCCGGTCGGCGTAAAACCGCCGGATATCCAGACTGCGCGCCGGCAGACGGAATTCCTTTGCCAGAGCCGCCGCCTGCGACTGCCGCGGCGCATCGGTGAAAATAAAACTGATGCGGAAAGGCGGAACTTCCGCCGCCGCGAGTTGTTCCAGAATATGTCTTGCGTTGCTGCCTGCCCCGCTCATGAAAATCGCCGCCGTCGGCGTTGCGCCGGCGGTGCGGAATAACGGTCGCATTTTACCTGTCTCCGTGTTTTATATCTCAGGGTTACGGTTGTATAACTTGCCTCTCCCGGTTTTTTTTGACAAGGGTGATTTGTAAAAATAGCGGTTTTTATTTGCGCCTCCGCTGCTCCGCGGTTATATTTGTTCATATTGTAGATAATTGTACTGTCGTGTCATCCTCGGTTCAAGTGTAGGAGGTTCGGAAAATGCGTTCTGTAATTAAAGTCTGCTCGGTTCTGTTTATGCTCGGGGTTTTAACTTTTTCCGTCTGCGCCGGCTCCTGGCTCGCCAGCGGGGCGAAACGCCGTCCGGAAACCCTGATCGTCACCGGTAATTACAAGAGCCCCCGGCTGATAGCTGAACTGATTCAGACCGAGAGCCGGCAGTCTTACCTGCTGTTGCCGGCCGCCGAAACCGGTGACAGCAAAATCATCTGGCTGCCTCCCAAGGGCGGCGCCGGTTATGAAATGACGCCCGAAACTCTCGGCAGCCGGCTCAAGCAGCTCAGCCCCCGCCGTATCATCATTCTGGGCGACGAGCGCTATGTGTCGTCAAGTTACGTTGAACTGTTCCGCAATGAAATCGGCAATATTCCGTTTATGCGCATTGAGGGGAAAAGCTGGGAACTGATCGCCGATGAACTCACTTTTATGCTGAATCTCAACAATCTCGGTTCCAATTTCCGCAAGTTGAATCCGGAAATGCGCAACCCCAACCGCATCGGCGGCACTTACAATCAGGAGGATACCGCCGAAGAATCCCCGGCTGAATCCGCGGCGGAAGAGATCCCCGTTACCGAGTAACCCCTTCCGGCGGACGGCGGCAAAGGAGCAGATATGCTGAATTTCATCAAGATAGCGGTTAACGCTTTCCGCGAATCCGTCCGCGAGCCGGTGTATTTTCTGATGCTGCTGGCGGCGGTGCTGCTGATCGCCAATCTCCCTCCGGCGGCATTGTTCGTGATGGATGACCAGCTGAAACTGGTGGTCGACAGCGCCATGGCCACCGGTCTGTTGTTCGGCATGGTGGCGGCGGTGTTGTGCGCTTCGCACACCGTGGCGCGCGAAATGCGCAACGGCACCGTGCTGCTGCTGCTCTCCAAGCCGGTGTTCCGCTGGGTATTCATCGTCGGCAAGCTCATCGGCATCCTTGCGGCGGTAACGGTGTTCATATTCATCTGCAATTCCGCTTCGGTGGTTTCCGTATATGTCGCCACCGACCAGTTCCACTGGGATTCCGGGCTGTACGGCATGCAGTGCGGAGTTGTCGTGCTCGCCTGCGTCGCCGGCATGGTGGTCAATTTCTGGCGCGGCGGCTCTTTTCCGGAAATATCCGTTTACTGGCTGGCGGCGCTTATGCCGCTGCTCGGTGTCTGGTGTCTGATTTTCCGCCCGGCTCCGTATATTTCCATGGCGGATTTCTGCAAGGCGCTGGTGCTGATTCAGCTGGCGGCGGTGATCATGGGCACTTTCGCAACCGCGTTCGCCGTCCGGGCTGATGTGATCGCCAATCTGGTGCTGTGTTCCTGCATGTTCTTTCTCGGGATGGTGTCCAGTTATCTCTATGCCAGGCTGATTGAAACCATGCCAGATTCGCAGTTTCTGCATGTGCTTTTCGGCGCGCTGTACGCCTTGCTGCCCAACTGGCAGTATTTCTGGCTGGCCGATGCGATCGCCTCCGGGCAGTCCATCCCGGCATCCTACCTCGCCGGCTGCGCTTTTTACACCTTGATCTACATCGGCATGTGCACGATGTGGGCGGTGGCGCTGTTCCAGAACCGCGAGGCCGCCGGTGATGTCCGGGTGTAGCGTTTCTCAGGTCCGCTCCGCCGGCATACAACTATGAATCTCCCGCGGTATCATTCTCCGGTGTTGCTGGACGAGGTTCCTTCAACCAACAGTTATGCCAAAGAGCATTATTCCGGACTGTCCGACGGGCAGACGGTCTGCGCCCGCTGTCAGACCGCCGGACGCGGGCGGACGGGGCGGCGCTGGCTGTCGCCGGCCGGGAAATGTTTCGCCGGTACCGCGGTTTTCAAAAATCTCCACGATGGTTTCCACGGCGGCGCCGTTCTCGGTATCGCTGTTCTCCGGGCGCTGGCGGAAGCCGTTCCCGGGCTTCCGTGTTATCTCAAGTGGCCCAACGATCTGTATGTCAACGGCCGGAAGCTGGGCGGCATTCTCTGCGAAGGGGTTGAATATACCGGCGGACGGATTACCGGCGCCGCGGCCGGTGCCGGAATCAATCTGAATATGAACGAAGCGGAACTGGCCGCGGCCGGTCAGCCGGCGGAATCGCTGAGCCGTTTCTGCGGCCGGGAATTTAATCCGGATTTAATGGCGCGAAACATAGCGGAACAAATCTTTAAGTGCTATATTTCTTATTTAAATGCGCCGATGGAAATTCTCTCGGAATGGCGCCGGTACAATTTGCTGCGCGGAGAGAAAATAAGCATCGAAACCCCGGCCGGGGAAATGCTGGACGGGATATTTGAGGATATCGACTCATGCGGCCGGATGCTGTTCCGCGGCGGCGAAGGGCTCGTGACGTTCGGCTGCGGCGATGTGCATATCGACCGCGGAAAGATCGATTTTGAACAGATTAACGCTAAATTAGCCGGTATAAAACAATCCGAAACAGGAGCGGTAAATGGACAAACTTAAATTGCTGCAGGACGGTCTGCAGCTGATGGTGATGGGCATGGGCATGGTCTATGTCTTTCTGATTTTTATGATTTTTTCGATGAAACTGCTGCGGCGGGCGCTGGAGCCCTATGCCGGTTTGCTGGAGCCGCCCAAGCAGGAAATCAAAAAACCGGCCGCCGCCGATGATTCGGCGCTGGCCGCCGCCGCGGTCGCCGCGGTGGAGATGAGCCGCCGGTAAACGGCTGCCGTGAATCAGCAATCTGAATCCTGAATATCGTGTGAAAAATAAATAATACGGAGAACTGAACAATGAAGAAAATCAAATTCATGGACTGCTCGTTCCGCGACGGCTTCCAGTCCTGCATCGGCGCCCGCGCCAAAACCGATGATTTCGCCCCCGCGCTGGAGGCGGCGGCCAAGGCGGGAATCGACTATATTGAAATCGGCGGCGGAGCCCGGTTCCAGAGCCTGTTTTTCTACACTCAGGAAAACGCTTTCGAGGAAATGGACCGCTGGCGTCAGATCGTCGGTCCGGATGTCAATCTGCAGACACTCTCCCGCGGTGTAAACGTGGTCGGCCTTTCCAGCCAGTCCAGCGACATCATCGATCTGCACGCCAAGTTGTTCAAGAAACACGGCATCACCACCATCCGCAACTTCGACGCGCTCAACGATGTGCGCAATCTGGATGTCTCCGGCCGCGCCATCGCCAAATACGGTCTGAAACATCAGGTTACCGTAACCATGATGGGGCTGGCGCCCAATCTTCAGGAGTCTTACGCCCATACTCCGGAATTCTACATCGACCGGCTCAAAGAGATCATCGCCAGCGGCATTCCGTTCGATTCCCTTGCTTTCAAAGACGCCTCTGGCACCAGTAAGCCGGCCACGGTTTACCGGACCGTCAAGATGGCGCGCGGGCTGCTCGATTCGACATTCGGGGCCGGAGTCAAGGAGATCCAGTTCCACACCCACGACACCGCCGGCGGCGCGGTGGCCTGCAATCTGGCCGCCATCCGCGGCGGCGCCGATGTGATCGATCTGGCGATGGCGCCGCTCTCCGGCGGCACCTGCGAGGCGGATATCCTCACCATGTACCATGTGCTCGACGGCGATCCGGACTATACTCTGGACATTGATCCGGAGAAGATTCTCGGCGTTGAAAAGATATTCAAGAAGTGCATGTCCAAGTATTTCATGCCGCCGGAATCCATGCAGGTTTCGCCCGAAATCATCTTCAGCCCGATGCCGGGCGGCGCGCTGACCGCCAACACCCAGATGATGCGCGACAACAACTGCCTCGACAAATACGACGCCTGCATCGCGGAGATGCGCGAAGTGGTCGCCCGCGGCGGTTTCGGCACCAGCGTCACCCCGGTGTCCCAGTTCTATTTCCAGCAGGCTTTCCGCAATGCCGTAATGGGCAGGAATGCGGACGGTTCCTGGAAGATGGATCCCAAGGGCTACGGCAAAATGGTGCTCGGATATTTCGGCAAGACTCCGGTCGCGCCGGATCCGCAGCTGGTCAAGTG
>JAZRUY010000188.1:0-20691 GCA_045598845.1 Victivallaceae bacterium | reverse complement strand
AGCCAGAAGAGCGGGAAGCGCACCAGCGGCAGAGCGGAAACCGGAAACTGAACCAGTCCGCACGGTTCGCGGAACGGCAGCAGCGGCGCGGTGATATTGCAGTAGCGGCCGGGCAGCCAGACCGGATTGAGCGCGGACTCGTAAAGATAACCGGCGGCGAGAATATCCTCCTTGGCGACCGGAGCAAGCCGGGCGGGCCGGAATCCGGTGACCGCGACACCGGAAAGCTGCTCCAGCAACCGGCGTGATCCGGCAAGATGAGCGACCTGAAAGGAGGAATGATCCATGCCGTGGGAGGCGATTTCGTGACCGCCGGAAACCATGCGGCGCAACAGATCAGGACAGCCGCGGGCGAAATTGCCGGTAATGAAAAAAGTAGCCTTGACGCCGGTTTCATCCAGAACATCCAGCAGACGCCCTGCCCCGGCGGCGGATACCGACAGGCGGTCCGGCATGCCGATATGCACCCCGAATTCCTCCGGGAGATCGAATTCCTCGATATCGAACGAGAGCAGCAGTCCGGCGGAGGTCATGACAGTTCATTCTTTCCGCGGGCCGCAAGCACCCGGCGGCGGATGCGGAAAAAGCCGCACAGCTCGCGGAGAATAATCCCTTTGCCCATTTTGGACATGCGGATTCCGGAGCGGAGACGCAGCGGCAGAGCGCAGACAGACAAACCGGCCGCATGAGCCATGGCGATGAATTCCATATCGAACACGAAGGAATCGGCGGCGCCGGAGAGAAAAATCCGGCGGCCGGCGGCGTTGAAGCCTTTCATTCCGGCCTGAGTATCGCACAGGCCGGCGGGCAGACGCAGAAAAAACCGGTTAAGAACATGGACTCCGGCGGAAACCAGCCGGCGGATAAACGAGAGCGACCGAGCATACTCGGCGCCGCGCACCCCCATAACCACATCATCGCCGCCGCGCAGTTTATCCACGGTTTCCGCCACACATTCCCAGCCGAACGGAAAATCGCCGTCGGTATAAACCTGATAGTCGCCGCCGGCCGCGGCGACGGCATAACGGACCGCATAACCTTTGCCGCGGTTGGTTCCGTAACCGGTAAAGGTAAACGCGCCGGAGGCGGCGGCCCGGACTTTATCCAGATCAGCGGCGGTAAATCCGGAAAGCGGAGACCCGTCGTTGACAATGAACACATGCAGACGGCAGCCGGACCGTTCCAGAGCGCTCCGCAATCCGGCAACCGCCGAAGCGACCGTGTCGGCCCAGCCGGGATGAGGACGGTAAAACGGCAAAATCAAATCGACCAGCGGAGCCTGATTCACGGTTCACCCCCGCTTTCAGCCGGTGCGGAACCGCAGGATCCGGAACGGAAAATCAGATATTTGGAGGCGATGAAATTCAGCGCATCCACCGCAACGGTGGCAGCGATTTTCATCACCGGCTCGCCAAAACCGGCGCGGGTGACCGTCAAATCCATAATCAGCATTTCCGCACCCATGGAGGCCAGCCGGCAACCGAAAAATCCGCACAACTCGGCGAAAGAGCGCCGCAAAGCGCGGCCGCGGCTGGAAAACACCACCAGTTTGTTGACCGCGAAGGCGAAAAGCACCGCCAGAAACCAGGCGGAGACGACGGAAACCTGCAAACCCAGCCCGAAACAGCGGCGGCAGAGCCAGAATACCAGAAAAATCAGCGCCGTGGTACAGCCGCCGGCAACCACATACAGAATAATTTCGCGGTATTTACGGTATTGCGTCAAAAAAAAATTCACCATCTTCGCGTCAGATATTTTTTAACCGCGGAACAGAATTACGGAACTCTCCGCAACGAGCATATACAACGGGATAATATACTCTAAGCGGAGAGCCAATACAAACCCGGAGCGGAGCGGTTATTTTCCCGCCGGCTCCAGCATAATTTCACGGAACTTCGCGATATCATCGCTGGTGAATCCGAGCGAAATCACATAATTTTCGCACTTCTCGCGCATATCCGCACCGGGAAGTTCACGGAACACCCTGACCAGATGGTCGAACAGATCCTTGTGGTTGAAACCGGCCGAAGGATTCCAGAATCCGGTACTCTCCCAGTCCAGCCACAATTCCTCTTCGGCGACACCGAGCAGCCCGTTGAGGATGAACGCCACCGCGCCGGTGCGGTCCTGACCGGCGATGCAGTGAAAATCAATGCCGTAATTATCCTCTTTCAGGAATACCGAAAAGACATCGCGGAACGCGTTGCGGCCGAATTCGGCGGCCATACCGGCATAAGCCCCGGAGGAATAATGATACCAGGTTACCCGCGGACCGAGCGGAGAACCGGACATACCGATACATTCAACATCGGAACGCAAATCGATGTCGCTGCGGATTCCCAGCACATCCACCATATAGGACTGCATTTCCGCGGTGATGACATTGCGGCCGGGGCGGTAGGATGAATACGCGGCGAAAGCGTCGGCCAGCATCTGTTCAAAACGCTTGACCTGCATGGAGCGCACTTCGGCGGCGGACACCGGAGCGGAAGGCGCGCCGCAGCACCAGCACCAGCCGCCGGAACCGCTGCCGACAAAGGCGGCGATCACATTGCGGCCCTTGCGGACCGGAAGGTTGAACACGTAATTATCCTTGCTTACCGGCTGGATTCCGTTGCCGCGCTCCCAGTAAGAGCGGTCGATCATAATCTCGCCGTTGAAGGAAAGCGCCCAGAACCAGTCGGCGCCGCAGCCGATCTGCATCACGCCGTCGGCATCGGATTCAAATTCCTGAATGAAGAACGCCGGACGCAGATTGGTGCAGCCGGAAAGCGAAATCATGCCGTTCTCATCGGCTGAGCGGGGAGCGGCGGAGACGCCGAGAAAAGAATCCGGCGCCGCATCCAACGTCAAAAAACTGACGATATCATCATGGCTTACCTGCTTCATCACCGGCTGGTAAACCAGCCATTCGGGAGCAAGCATGCAGGGAAGATAAGAAACGGGATCGGAGGAGGCGTTGCAAGCGGTAATGCGCTCCATAATCAGGTCGTTATACTCCCGCATCTCAGGATGCTCGCGCATGGTACGGCTACGGTCATCGGGAATACGGGCGGCGTTGTCATTCAGGCCGGAGTTGCGGAAGATTTTACCCTGACGCACCCGGCGCCCGTCCAGACCGATACGGCCGCCGAGATCGCGGCTGTTGCCCAGATCGCCGAGATTGAGCAGCCGGGGTGCGCGGTCCTCGGTACGGAAACTCATGACCGGCGAGCGACCCTGCACCGAGCAGTTGTCGGCCAAAGCGAAAACCTGCCAGTAATAGGAGCGGGCGATTTCGAGATTGGTCAACTCAAGCCGCGGCAAAGACAGACGCTCGACGCATACCGAATCGGACAAATCCGGATTTTCCGAGATCAGCACCGTATAGGTAACGGCGGCGGGAACCGGATGCCATTCCAGCACCGTATTCAGCGGATGCCAGCCGGCGGCACGCATGGTTTTGCGGCTTTCAGGATCGGCGAAAAAAGCAACGCGCTTATCATGCGGCAGATCCAGATAGGACTTGTGCTGAGCGGAAAGAAGCGGCACTTCGACGCCGTCGGCGGGAGCGGCGGGCTTGATATTTTCAGGGGCGGCGGCGCACAATTCCGGCACCCGGTCAACCACGGGTACCGGAGTGTAGAACAAGTAGCGCGGCGCCGCGGCCAGAAACAGCGGCAACAGCATGGCGGCTGAAAAAAGGATGCGTTTGAACATGGATTTACTTCCTCCTTGAGTTTTTATGAGTTTCAAACGAGAAATAATTCCGAAAAAAATCCTGAATTTTTCCCCGCGCGCGATCGGACGGGTGCACGGGCGGGTGAAAACCGGAAAAACGGGAGAAAAACAGAGATAAAAACATCTGCGAAAAAGATGTGAAAATATCCACCGGAAACACCATGGCCGCCTGTCCGAAAAAAGTACACACAATACCGGGATTCAAGCAATCCCGGAGTAAGATAATGCGCATGGTAAAAAATACAAGAGTTGAAAGCGGCTTTTTTTGAAGCATACGGCGGGAAACGGAAAAAGCGGCGCACCATTGTTGCGCCGCCGTATAAGACAGAAAATTATTCCGCGGCGGGTTCGAGCATGATCGAGCGGAATTTTTCAATATCGTCACGGGTAAAGCCGAGCGAAAGCACATAGTTCTCGCACTTTTCGCGCATATTTTCCCCCGGAAGAGCGCCGAGCACCCGGATCAGGCTGTCGAAAAGCAGGTCGTGCCGGAAGGCATTGGAGGGATTCCAGAAACCGGTGGCCTCCCAGTCGAGCCACAATTCCTCCTCGTCAACTCCGAGCAGGGCGTTGAGGATAAACGCCAGCGAACCGGTGCGGTCCTGCCCGCCCCAGCAGTGGAAATCGACCGGATAGGAGGATTCGTCCAGAAACACCCGGAATTCTTTGGTGAAAGCGTCCCGGGCGCTTCTACCGGTCATGCCGCCGTAACAGCCGGAGGGGTACTGATACCATTTCACCCGGGGACCGAGCGGTGAACCGGTCATGCCGGAACATTCGGAATCGGAACGGAGATCGACATCGCTGCGGATACCGAGGATATCGACCATATACGTCTGAGTACCGGCGTCGATCCAGTTCCGGCCGGGGCGCACGGAGCCGCAGGAGGAAAAAAGATCCTCCCGCATCATTTCAAGAAAACGCATTCGGGTGCAGAGCGTTTCAGCGGACGAACGGAGCGGAGGCGGAGGAGCGCAGCACCAGCGCCAGCCGTCCATACCGCTGCAGACACAGACCGACAGCACATTACGGCCTTTGCGCACCGGAATATCGAGCACATAATTTTCAGCGCTTACCGGCAGTCTGGCATTACCGCGCTTACCTGGAGTGAGATCGGCAAGAATTTCACCGTTCACGGCGACCGCCCAGAACCAGTCGGCGCCGCAGCCGATACGCATCACGCCGTCGGCACCGGAATAGAATTCCTGCATAAGATACGCCGGACGGCCGGCGGAGGGGGCGGCGAATTCCACCCCGGCATTGCCGCGGGAACGCAAAGTCACGGCGGCGGCGCCGAGATATTCCGCCGGTGCGGAGTTCAAAGCGAAAAATTCCCGGATTTTATCAGGACCGGATTTATCCTTGTCCGGCAGATACGCGATCCACTCGTCTTTCAGCAGCCAGGGAAGGCAAACAACGGAATCGGAAGCGGAGGCGGCGGAGCGGCACTCCGCCAGACGGGCGGAATTGACCGAACGGGAAAACTCATATTCGGCGGCGGCCAGATCGCAGATCATGACGCCAAGCGCTTCGCCGCGCGAACAGGGGCGGGACGGAGCGCCGCAATACCAGCTCCAGCCGTCCGAGCCGGCGCCGACATAAGCGGCAAGCACATTGCGCCCGCGGCGGACCGGAATGTCCAGAATATAATTGCCGGCGGAAAACGGCTTAACCCGGTTTCCCAGCGCGGAGGCGGAAAAATCAACCAAGGGCGCGCCGTTGCAGGAGAAAGCCCAGAACCAGTCGGCGCCGCAGCCGATCCGCATCACGCCGTCGGACGGAGCGGTGAATTCACGGAAAAAGAAAGCCGGCTTCATGCTGAAACCGCCGTCAAGGCGGATGCCGCCGTCATCGCCGGAGCGCATCACCACGGCGGCGGCGCCGAGATAATCCGCAGGAGCGGTATTAAGCGCCAGAAAAGCGCGGATTTGCTCATCGGAGGCGAATTTGATATCCGGCCGGTAAACTTTCCACTCGCCGGCGGCGGAGAACGGCGGCAGAACATCGATTTGCGGAAGAGCGTCAAGTTGCTCCCGCAGAGCCGCGATTCCGGCATCCAGCCGGCCGGCGGCGGTACGCAGCTCCGGATGTTCAGCCAGAACAACCTCCGGAGCATCCGGAACAAACGAGGCGATATCGTTGAGTCCGGCGGTGCGGTAAATCATTCCCTGACGCACACGGCGGCCGTCAAGACCGGTACGGCCGCCCAGATCGCGGGTGTTGCCGAGTTCGCCCATCCACATCAGACGCGGAGCGCGGTCCACGGTACGGAAATCCGCGACCGGGGATCTTCCCTCCACCGAACAGTTGTCGGCCAGCGCGAACACCTGCCAGTAATAAACGGAAGCAATTTTGAGATTGCGGAGCGCCAGATAAGGGACGGAAATACGTTCGACGCAAACCGAATCGGACAAATCCGGATTTTCGGAAATCAGCACCGTGTAGGAGGCGGCGGACGGCAAAGCCTCCCATTCCAGCCGGACTTCCGGCTGATGCCAGCCGCCGGAGCGCATGATTTTACGGGATTCGCGGTCGGCGAAGAAAGCGATGCGCCCGTTGCGCGGCATATCAAGATAATTTTTCTGGATATCGGAAAGCAACTGAACCCCGGTGCCGGGAAGCGGGGCGGTAACACGCATATTTTCGGGCGCGGCGGCGCAAAGCGGCGGAACCGTTTCAACCGCCGGACGCGGAGTGAAGAATAAATAATGCGGAGCGGCGGACAGAACGGAAAAACAAAAGCAGACGGCGGTAAACAGGAGAAAATGTTTCATACAGTACCTCTTCAGTCGGAACACCCCAAACGACAATCGCGGAAACAGACACCGGGTAATATAATCCGCCGGAAGATTTATTCAAAAAACGGACGGAGAACCGAAGGGAAAAAGGGGGCAAAAAAACTGATACGGTCACCACCCGCGGATGAGGGCGGTTACTCCGTTGATAATCGACTGCACGGCGAGAATAGCCAGGAACAACCCGGTAAGACGGGATAAAATCATCAGGCCGCCGGTTTTCAGCAGACGGAAAAAAATACCGGAGAAATAGAGCAGAATCCAGATGCAGAACACCGACAGCGCCAGCCCGGCGACATACTGGACGGCGAGCGAAAAAGTCTTCATCTCATCCCCCGCGCCCAGCACGAACAGCGCACCGACAGTGCCCGGTCCGACGGTGATCGGCAGAGTCAGCGGAATCAGGGAAGGATCGCCGGAAGAGATGACATCGCGCCCGGATACACGGTCGGACCTGACCATGTCTATCCCGGAGAGCAGCAGGATGATGCCGCTGCCGATCTGGAACGCCAGCAGGGTGATGCCGAGACAGGAAAAAATCCTGTTGCCGAACAGCAGCAGCAGAACACAGATAAAGAAAATCCACAAGGCGGTGCGGGTGGCGATGCGGCGCTTTTCCGCATCGGATCGGGAGCCGCAGACATCCAGAAAAAGCGACAGCACAAAGAACGGAGTCAGAAGAAAGAAGAATTTGACGGCGGTGGAAAATATCAGCATAATACGGGACACCTCATAACCGGCCACCGCCGCTCAACTCGGAAACACGGCGGCGCAGAGCGGCCAGCGCGGTCTCCGGTGATTCGATACCCAGCACCGACGCTTCCAGCGGGCAGAGACCGTCGCGGGAACGGTTCAGAATACGTGGAACTTTCTCGTCACAGCCGCATTCCACGCCGTGCCGGAGCAGCAACTCCCCGGCATCCTCGCTCATCACCAGACCGTAAACATACCCCGCCCCGCCGGAAACGGCGATAAAAGCCGCCGCCCGGCCGATAACTTTGTCAACCACCGCGGCGCCGGAGAAAGCGGCGGGATTCTCGTCAAAGAGCGAAAGCAGCGGATTCACACCGCGGCCGCGGCCGGAGGAGATGATTTCACCACCGCGGACCAGAACGCACTCGGCATCGCCGGAACGGACCATGGCCAGCGCGGCGGAAATATCCCCGCCGTCTGAAGCACTGACGAGAACCGGAACAAACGCGCTCACAGCAATCACCGTAAACAGAAAAACAGAACGCAACCGCATTATCATTACCATCAAAGGTCAGAAACAGTTAACCGACAGTGCGGATAAGATACAGTTGAAACGGGAAATTTACAACGCGGCAAAGTTGCAAATTCCGACCGACAATTATATATTTCTAATTTATTAGGGTAATACAAAATTCAAAGACGGACAGAGGGTTCACAACACGTACCCGATAATAAAACAGAGAAGCGTCTCATGGTTCGTGAAAAACTTTCCTCGCGGCTGGGTTTTATTCTGATATCCGCCGGATGCGCCATCGGACTCGGCAACATCTGGCGTTTTCCGTTCATAACCGGCAAATACGGCGGCGCGGTTTTCGTATTGCTGTATCTGCTGTTTCTGGTACTGTTCGGGATTCCGGCGATGACTCTGGAATTCGCGGTCGGACGCCGCGGAAGAAGCACGTTGCCGGGCGCGATGCGCAACCTGCGGGAAAGCAAAAAATTCAGATGGGAAATTCCCGGGTACGCACTGTTCGCCGGAAATCTTATCCTGCTCATGTTTTACGGCACCGTGACCGGCTGGCTGCTGGCATACATCAAGTATTTCGCATGCGGGGGATTCCAGAATCAGGAACCCGGAGCCGGAGCGCACGCATTCAACTCGCTGCTGAACTCGCCCGGTGAACAGGCGCTGTATATGACCGCAACGCTTACTCTGGCGGCGGCGCTCTGCTCGGGAGGAGCGGGGAAAAGCATCGAGAAATCCATAAAAGTGATGATGGGGATGCTGTTTCTGCTGACAGCGGCGCTGACAGTACAGGCGCTGCGGATGCCGGGAGCGGCAAAAGGGCTGAAATTCTTCCTGCTGCCGGACTGGAGCATATTCTCGGACTGGAAAACCCTTACCGAAACCGTGCACGCGGCGATGGCGCAGGCGTTTTTCACCCTGAGCATAGGGATAGGCTCCATGACGGTGTACGGAAGTTACATCGGCAGGGACAGGTCTTTACTGCAGGAGAGCATCTGGGTGGCGGTACTGGATACGCTGACAGCGCTGGCGGCCGGGGTGATAATCTTCTCATGCTGCGCGACTTTCGATATCGCTCCGAATGCCGGACCTCCGCTGATTTTCATCACCCTGCCCGGCATATTCGCTGGCATACCGGGGGGGGAAGCATGGGGGACGGTTTTTTTCTGTTTTCTGTTCATCGCCGCGCTCTCAACCGTGGTGGCGGTTATGGAAAACCTGATTGCGTTCGTGATGGACGAATCCGGTCTGAGCCGACGCGCCGCCGACATAATGATCCTGCTGCTGCTGATACCGCTCAACCTGCCCTGCATTTTCGGATTCAACCTGTGGAAAAACAAACAGCCGCTGGGGGAAGGCAGCACCATCCTCGACCTGGAGGACTTCATCATCAGCGACAATCTGCTGCCGCTGGGGGCGCTGTACATAACATTGTTCTGCTGTCTGAAATCAGGCTGGGGATGTAAAAACACATTGAATGAGGTCAATACGGGAGAAGGGCTGAAAATGCCGGCATGGTTCCTTGAATCCGTAAAGTGGATACTGCCGGTCGGTCTGGCAATAATATGGTTTGCGGGAATACGCGCCAGGTTCGCATAATCAACAATAACAACAAGACTGAAGATAAGCGGAGTCATTAACGGCAAGGTTTAACATAAGGTTATGATTGGCAAGGAGTTTCAAGTGATTGACGAAAATACGGCGGTCGAAAAGCCGGTGCTGATATTCTTCACTGAACGGCCGGATGAACGCGCGCTGAACAATCCGGAATCCCCGGCGGCGCTTAACGGAGAAGCGGAAATAATCTATGCGGTCCCAGAAAAATACGGGATGGAATTTGCCGGTACAGCGGAAAAACACGGAATAAAAATCATGCCGGTAGCCGGAACCGGTTGTCCGGCGGAACAACTGCTGAATATTCTGAACGAAACCGCCGCGGAGAGAGCGGTGATATTCTGCGCTGACGGAATGACATTTACCCAGGAGGCATGCGCCGAAGCGACGGCGGAAACGGCAAAAAACGAATGTGATATGCTGCTGTACCGGGCGAAAGTTCTTAATCCGGTATGGGAAAGCGAAGAAACAGGCAACCGGTTGAAAAAATCGTTCAATTATCCGGATGCGGAACCGGAAAAAATACTCGGTGCCTGTTTCAGCGGCCATCCGCTTTCAGCATCGGTTTTCGGCAAGGCGTTTCAAGCGGGCAAACTCCGCGACACGCTGGATAATTACCGGGATTGCCTGCAGGCCGGCAACTGGAGCGTACTCCTGATGCTGCTGTATACGGCGGTTCATCCAGGCTTAAAGATATCGTCCGGAAACAAGATACAATTGCAGCCGGACGAAATAACCGCTTTGTACCGGGAAGCGCCGGAAGTCTCCTCCATGCGGGCGGCGGCGGACGCATGCATAAAAACGGTTCAGGCGGCCATTGCCGCGGTCAATGAAAATTTTCTGCCGGCCGTTCTGAACTCGCTGCCGCAATGCCGGACCGCGACGGAAGAAATATTTTTCGAGTACGCAACCGGAGAAAACAGGGAAAAGGCGGAGGAAAATTTCATAGCGGTATTCGGGGAGCCGGCGTTTATCCGCTGTTTTGCGGCGAAATACGGCAATGACGAGGAAACCGCGAAAAGGGAAATAAATCATTACCGGACATTCTGCAAAGAGAAAAAAGAACAGATAAAAACGGCCGTATTCCTGTACCGCTCCACCGATTCCATGGAAGCGGAAAAAATGCTGGAACAGAATATCCGCGGATGCCTGAAAGCGGGAATAACCCCGGTATTCCTGCATACGGCGGGAGATGATGCGGCGCAAGCGGAACCGCATCTGCCGCCGGATGCGGTCAGAAGGGAAATTCCGGCCGCCAACCAACCGGAAGAAAGAATAAAAGCGCTGTCAGAACTGTTCCGCGAATTCGGCGCCGGGCTGTACTGCTCCCATTCGGAAGACGACGATGAAATCAGAACAGACGCGCTTATATGCCGCGCCAACGGAGTCAGATTCGCAGTGTGCAGACACAGTTTCAGTGCGTTCAAACCGGAAAAAATCACCATGGAACAGTTAAAAACCGAAGACGCGCTGGCCATGGCCGACGCGGTAATCTGCACCCTGCCGGAAGACGCGGCTATGCTGAAACTGAAAGGAATAAACACGGATACCGTAAAAATCCGCGTTGCGGAGGAAGATGTTATCCGGGTAGCACCGGAGCCGCCGGCAATACTCTGCCCAATGGACTTTTCCGACCCGGAAAAACTGTTACAGGCATTTCAGATTTTTGGGAAAGTAAAAACCGCAGTGCCGGAAGCGGGCATGATCATGACCGGAGACGGGCCGCTGCTGAAAGAGGCGCGGATAAAAGCGGAAACGCTGTTCCCGGGAGAAAATGCGGTAACATTCACCGATTTCATTGCGCCTGAAACCCTCGGGTGCCGGTGCAGTCTGCTGCTGGCCGCGGAAGATGCGGTCAATCCGGTATGGACCGGCGCGGCGGAACAGGCGGGAATACCGGTAATACGCTGTGAAAACGGGGATTGCGAAACTGCGGCTGAACAAATAGAGGAATTTCTGCTGGACCCAGGTAAAAACAACGATTCGCCGGCAACCGTCATAAATCCGTTTGAACTGATGCTTAAAGCGGTGCGTGACGGATTAAGACAGCCGGCGGAGGACAGCGACGGCGGATGCGCGGTATCTTTCCGGGTAATGGAAAAACGTTACAGACTGGCGCTGGCGCAAAAAGCCGAAACGGAACAGCGATTGAAAAAACAGATTAAACAATACGGAAAACCGGAAAAATGAACATTCTCCCGATAAACTGCGGCGGCGAATGCGGGCAAACAGGTCCGCGGATAACCGTGATAGTGCCGGTATACAACACGGAAAAATATCTGGCGCAATGCCTGGACAGTCTGGTCAACCAGACGCTGAAAGAAATCGAAATCATCTGCGTGGACGACTGCTCGGATGACGGATCGGCGGAAATACTGCGCCGCTACGCGGAGGCCGACCCGAGGGTGAAAATCATTTCCCTGCCGGAAAACAAAGGGACCTGCCATGCGAGAAAAGCGGGAGTGCGGGCGGCGGCCGGGAAGCATATCATGTTTGCGGACAGCGATGACAGCCTGGACCGCGACGCCTGTCTGCTGCTTGCCTGCACAGGTGAAAAGTTCCCGGGGGAAATCATCCAGTTCAGTTCCGCGATTCACAACGAAACCGGAAAGAGCGATGAAGTATGCGCGGCATTCGCCGAAACCCACACTATAACCGGGCAAAGGGTGCTGAAAGACGAAGAACTGCTGACCGCCTGTTTCATCGACAAGAGCGTGAACTACAACATCTGGGATAAACTGTACCCGGCGGAACCGCTGAAACGGGCATACGAAGACGTCGAGGACATTTATCTGCCGCGCGCCCAGGACATGTACACATCGCTGGTAACGCTGGATAAAATAAGAGTACTGAGACAAATACCCACCAAACCGCTGTATCATTACTGTTACGGACGCGGAGTATCGATACAGAAGAGCGGAATAATCGATTTTGAATTCGTATTAAATTCGCTGCAGCGCGGTTACACGGTGGACGCCGTGATGCGCTACATCGAAAAAAACGGCGGCGGTTTTCTCCAAACGCTGCGGCGGCATTTCATCAACAACATTCCGTTCCGTTTTCTGCGCTCCTGGCTGACCAAATTCACCGCGGAGGAACGGCGCGGCATGCTGCCTGAAATACTGAACACAGTTCCGATGGAGCAATTCATCAGTCTGCTGTATAAAGCCGCGGCGGACATACCGGATCTGGCGGCGGAATGTTTCACGGGAACGGAATTCCCCGTCAACCGGCAGCCGGTGCGGAGAATAGCGGTGATTTACCACCGTTTCGGCAACGGCGGAGTACAGCGCAAACTGAGCGTGCTGATGCCGCTGTGGATAAAAGCGGGATACGAAGTGATCTTCATCACCTCGGAGTCGCCGGCAAGTTCGGATTATGAATTGCCCGACGGAGTCACCCGTTTCACGCTGCTTCCGCCGGATGATGAAGATAACGATTATTCCGCCCGCGGCGCGGCCCTGAAAAAAATCCTGCTGGACAACAGGATCGACACGGCAGTTGATTTCCGGGGAAGCGAACGGCGGCTGCTGTTCGATCTGCTGACGGCAAAGGCGAACGGCATACGCTACATTATCGCCGCCTGCGAAACCTTCACGCAGGGGATCGCCTATCCGGGATTGAATCTGTACCCGGTGGAGCAGAAAATCCCGGTTTACCGGCTGGCGGACGGAGTAACGGTACTGTTCGAAACGGATAAACGGCTCTGGGCGCATTACGGAATCAACGCGGAAGTTATCCAGAATCCGTGCACTATCGATCTGGAGCATACGGAATGTTCTAAACTCGACACGAAGACTGTCGTGTGGGTCGGGCGGCTGGCAAAAGAACAGAAACGCTACATGGACATTGTACCGGTGATGCGCAAAATAACGGCGAAACTTCCGGAAGCGCGGATACTGGTAATCGGAAAAAGCGCAAACGGCCAGTGGGAAGGAAAACTGCGGCTGGACGCGGAAAAATACGGGCTGTCCCGCAATATCGCGCTGTGCGGATACCATCAGGATATATCCCCGTTCATGCGGCTCGCCTCGGTCTGTCTCTGCACTTCCGAATATGAAACTTTCTGCAATACCGTGGCGGAAGCGCGGGCGCACGGGCTGCCGGTGGTAAGTTATAATATGCCGTACCTGACCCAGTTCAAACAGAAGGATTCCGGTATAACCGCGGTGCCGCAGGGAGATATAAACGCGGCGGCGGACGCCTGCGTGCGGCTGCTCTCCGATGAACAACTGAGAAAAGCGCAGGGTGCCGCGGCGCGGAAATCGCTGGAAGATCTGATGAAACGCGATGTCGCGGAGGACTGGCGGAAATTCTTCGATGAAGTCGGCAACGGCGGAAACAGCACCGCAGCAGCGCCGGTAAATGACGAAGACATCATTATCAAAACCGTTATTCATCATGCGGCGGAAGCGATCAAAAAACGCGGGGCAAGGGAACAGGAAATCAAACAAAACTACGAGAAAAAACTGAAAAAAGCGTCCCGTACCCCGGCGGATTATGAATGTAGGATCCTGAATTTGGAAAAAGCGCTTAAATCAGCAAGAAAGCAAAATCTGGAACTGGAAGAAAAACTGAAACAAGAGAAAAATCAAAGCCGCGAACAGCAGAGAAAATTAAACTGGCTGCGCGATAAAAGCGCGCGGCAGGAAGAAAAAATAAGAACGGCGGCGGAAAATCCGGGACTGTTAAGAAAAATCAAACATAAAATCTTCGGATAGGATAAGCATGAAACCGTATATCAACAGCAGATATACCGTTGTCATTGCCGCACTGGCGGCACTGTTTATGAGAACGGCGGCGGAAGCGGAATCAGCGGTTGCGGAAAAAACGGATTGCACCGTGGTGCAGGGTGAAATCACCGTCAGGTCGGCGCTGCCGGATCCGGCGGCATCGGATTATCCGGACTGCCGTTTTTCCGCGCAGTTCAGCGGATTCAGCATTCTCGAAGGAGCGCCCTGCCCCCGCGACATCGCTCTGGTGCTGGACGGATTCAAAAATTTCAGGAATACCGCTTTCAACGAGTTCAAGGCGGGAGACAAAGTAAAACTAAAAATCACCCCGTTCGAATCTCTGCCGGACGCAATGAAACAGCAGCAGCAGGCTGACGATCTGCAACTGTTCGAACTGGAAAACTATTATGTGCTGGACGGCGGAAAAATAGACCGGTACGAAGAAAACCAGCTCCGCACCGACACTGTGCCTTTCGCGGAAACAGGCGAAAAATACATACCGCTGACGGAGCGCAAATTGAATCCGCCGATAACGGACGAGGCGGCTGCGGAACAGCAAAAATGCATAAAAGGCGATCTTGAAAAAATAACCGCCCGGCTGAACACATACGAAAATCCGAAAACAAGAACACAATTAAACCAAAAGTTCGCCTCCGCTCTGAAAGCGGAAGCGGACAGGGACAAACCCGGATTCAACCGCACCGACAACGGGAATTCCCTGTGGCGGCGGAAGGGCAAATCGTACTGGAAACTGCCTTTAAGCAAACAACTGCTGCCGACAAAAATTCCGCAAATTACGGAAAACAACATGAAAGCGCTGCTGGCATTACGCGATATATGCGAAGCCAACGGAGTGCAGTTCATACTTTCTGTTGTGCCGAATTCAAGCGACATCGCCGCCAGAGTAATACTGCCGGAATTCGCACCGGTGCCGGACAGAACAGCATGGACGGCGAAACAACTGCTGGAAGCCGGAATCGGGACGATTTACGCCACACCGGAAATTGTCGCCGATCACGACCGCTACATGTTCGCATACGAATTTCCGCTGGACGGGCATCATCCGGCGGACACGGTGCAGGACATTCTGACCGGTATAGCCGCGGAAAGACTGCAAAGATTTCATTTTCCGCCGATGCTGGACCGGGGAAAATTCAGTTTTCCGGTACTGGAATCAAAAAATAAAAGCTGGAAAAATCTGCCGGAAAACTGCGACACCGGCGATCTGCCTGCCGGAAGCCGGCCGGTTTACCGGGAGGTTTATTATGACGGGAAACCGCTGCCGCGCGATCCCGGCAGCCCGGTAATGGTGATCGGCAACTCCTATATCCGGTCCCCGTTCGGAGATGCTTCGGAGCAGGAGCACTACGCCTACCCCTCCCTGCTGGCGGCGAAACTGGGAACCGGAACGGATTCTTTTCGGAAAAGTTCATTTTCGATATGCACGACTTTCATGCAGGATCTGGTAAATACCCCGGAGCGCTTTCTAAAAGGGAAAAAAGTACTGATAATGCAAATCGGCGCAGGCATGATAAACGCGGAGCAACCGTGGAGCAACCCGCTGGAAATAGAACGGCAGCGGACAATGCTGCGGGGGCGAGGAAAAACCGCGGTATTTCAGCCCTGCGCAGCGGTAACAGAAGACGAATTTTACGGTCTGCAACTGCCGGACCTGCATGCCCTGCGCCTGGCGGGAAACGGGCGGGCGACAATCGGAGAATACGATATCAGCCGGCAGACCGATGCGGAAAAAGACGCGGTATGCGTCATACCGGTCATATATCCGTCACTAAAATCGAATACGGATTTAAAAATATCCGTCAACGGGGAAACTCAGAAAATCGCGCCGCAATCCAATCATTACGTATGGATGAAATACTGTTTCCGCCTGCCGGCGGGAACAGGGAGCATAACCATAATTGCGGAGGGGAAACCGGAGACGGGATTCGCGGTGGGAAACATTGAAGTACGGCAATAATAAAGATATAAAGATATAAATAAAGACAGCATGGAAATATGCAGGGTGATGAAATGCTGCGGGGGGCGGTTTTTGCTGAATACGGAATGCTGTATGCAGGGCCGCGCCGGCATAGCGGCGCGCTAACGGCCTTTTTAGTTTTTAAGTCAAGTAATAGATTTTGTGGTAATAACACCCGTTTGAATATGTCAGATAATATATCCTGATGAATTGTAACACCCGTCCGACTTAGCCGGTTTTTTCGGTCAAGTAATAGAGTTTTGTGGACATAACACCCGTCCGCCGTCGTCTTTTTTCGCACCAAGTGCGGAAAAAGACTATGGCGTGATGACTTTTCGGTCCGAAATATTTCGGAGCCGAAAAGTCACGGTTAGCAGTGACGGCAGTCTTACAGAGTGTTACGGATAACAAAGCCGCACTCTCCGTTTGTTTGAGCAAGTAACAGAATTTTGCGGCCGTAAGGACGGGCTGAATCTGTAAGCAACAGAAGTTCGGAACATAAAAAAACCGGGCAGCGTGTGCCGCCCGGATGATTTTTAAGCCCCCCGGATATATCTATCAGGCGATTTTGGTCACATCCGGGCGGAGAAGCCGGTTCTCATCAACGGACAGATCAACCGCGCAGGCGACCGCACCGAAGGAACCGGCGGACAGATCCGGACCGGCAGCGGGCGACAGCAGCGCGGCGGAACCGGAGACAACCGGAGTAACGAGATCCATTTCGACCTTGTATCCGGTATCCTGACCGTTGACGGCCAGCACTTCAACGCAATAGCGGTTTTCAGAATCAAGACAAACATTCTTCAATACACCGCCGGTTTCACCGGTCGTCGACTTGGCGACAAAAGTTTTATTACACTCTTCGTCAAGCGCATAGATTTTAATCTGAACAGGAGAGGTCAGATCAGAAACAGTGAAATCATACTTACCGCATTCGTCAACCGACAGCATACGGTAATCCTGAGCATCCAACCCGCCGACGAAGTCGGTCAGCGGAGCATCGCAGGAAAGCGCCGTCCAGGAGGCGCCTTTTCCCACCGTGTCATCGTCTTTCTGCATCAGCACGGAATAAGCGGTATCCTTATCGCCGACCGACAACACCTCGATGCAGTATTGCTTGTCATTATCCGGCAACGGAACACCGCCAACCACATCGGAAGACAAACCGGCGGCGATCGTTTTGCTTTTGACGGTTTTTTTAGAAAGAACCCTGCCGGATTCATCCATGTCAACTTCACAGATCTTAACTTGAACCTGCGCTTCCAAACCGGAGACGGTAAATTTATACGCACCGGTTTCAGTCTTATCAAACGACAGCATACGGTAATCCTGAGCATCCAACCCGCCGACGAAGTCGGTCAGCGGAACATCGCAGGAAAGCGCTGTCCAGTCCGCACCGGTTTTCACCGTATTATCGGACTTCTGCATATCCAGAGCATAAGCGGTATCCTGACCGTCAACCGCCAGCACCGCGACACAATACTGTTTTTCCGCGTCCAGTTCCACGCCTTTCAGCATATCGGATTCCTTACCGGCGGCGACAGTCCTGCTCTTGACATAAGTTTTGTTATACTCCCCGTCAACTTCATATATCTTGATCTGAACCTGTCCGGTCAGGCCGGAAACCGTGAAGTCATACTTGCCGCTTTCGTCAAAAGACAGCATACGGTAATCCTGCGCGTCAACCGCACCGACAAAGTCGCTCAACGGAGCGTTGCAGACAAGCGCATTCCAATCGGCGCCCTGCTCCGCAGTGTCATCGCGTTTCTGCATAAAAACCTTGTAAGCGGTGGTATCGTCATTCACAGCATTGATCTCAGCATAATAGATCCCGGAGGCATCCAGTTCCAGATTTTTCAGCACCGCGGAAGACCCGCCGGATTTAGCAGTGGCACTCTTCAGTGTCACCAGCCCGTCATCCGTCCGCTCGCGCACCTTGATCTGCGCCTGATCAGTCAGGCTGTTCAGGATAAAGTCATACCGGCCGCTTTCGTCAACCGAGAGCAGACGGTAATCCTGTGTATCCGCCGAAGTCACGCAGTTGAAGAAAAATGAAGAAACGCCAAGCGGGTCAAGTTTATCAGCCTCGGCGCAGTTATCATCATCGTGCTGATTCACCAGATCAACTTTAAGGAGTTCATTATCGTGATTATCGCGATAAAGAATGCAGGCGCGAGAGGCATCGTAATCCAAAACACCGGAGGAGGATATTAACACCGGTCCGGCATCACCGGCGGAAGTTTTCACAGTAACCGCATTGTAAAATCCGGATGCCCCGCCGGCCAGCTGATAGGAGCCGGGAACCTGATCGTCACCTACCGTCAAGGTATAAACCGCACCGTCTTTGCCGCTGATACGGCTCCAGTCGTTGATCAATGCGATATCCGGATCAACTTGCTCCGCCACGGTGAAATCGATAATTGCGCCGGAGGATACGGAAGCAACCGCGCCGGATGAGATATTCAAAGCGCCGCGCAGCATACCGCCGGAGGAAACAATAAGACAGCCGCCGCTGTCAACCGTAGCGGAACCGACAACACCGCCGGTAAAAACCGTCATGCCGCCGCCGGAACGGATTTCAGCATCCGAGACAGTGCCGCCGGAATACACACGAGCGCTGCCGTATTTCAGAACGGAAACAGAAGAAGCGGTACCGCCGGAACAATTCAGGCATCCGTCATAGCCGATATCCACTCCGGCGGCATAACCGCCGGATTCAATACGAAGCATAGCATCGGAACCGATCCGGGCAGATGAAACTTCGCCGCAGAACACCGTTGCGGCACCACCGCTGTCAATCATTATGCCGGAAGCAAAACCGCCGGAAACATGCAGGATTCCGCCAAGCACGGAACCGCCGGACAACACTGTGCCGCTGTGCAGCGTGGCGCTGCCGCCGCCTCTTAAAGAAAGTCCGTTCACCACATGAGAGGCGAAAGTCACTTCGGCACCATCGCCTACGGACACAAAGCCGCCGTCTTCGATGACTGACGAAACCATACCGCCGGATAAAACCGTCAGACTGCCTCCTGCTTTGACCGAAGCGGAACTGACAATGCCGCCGGAATAAACTTCAAGCCGGCCGTAACTTCCTATGCCGGCGTCAAGCACCTCCGTACCGGAGTGAACCGTGGCGGACCGGGAGGACAACTGCAAAGAAGAAACGGTATGAGAAGCGAAATCAACCGCGGCGCCGGAGGACACCGCCACATAACCGCCGTCTTCGACCACCGCTCCGGCATACCCGCCGGACAGTACATTCAACATACCGGAAACCCCGACCGAAACATCCGATACGATGCCGCCCTGAGAAATAATTACCGATGCCCCGGAGGAAACCGCAACACCGTCCGCCCTGGCACCGCCGCCGACAAACAGACTTCCCCTGCCGCAAAGGACTGTATCAACCGCGGAACCGAATCCTGAAATTTTAAAATAGCCGGAATTGACCGAAGTCCGGGACGCCAGTCCGCCGGAAAGAACATACAGCCAACCCGCCTGAACGGAAGTGTCATACGCGGATCCCGCAGCGTAAATAAAGACGCCACCGTCTCCGCAGGTAATAGAAGCGCCGCTGATCATTCCCTGAGATGATACATTTACTGAGCAATCGGAACCCGCCGCAACGGCGGATACAGCGATACCGCCGTCATGAACCTTCATCGAATCATTATCATGCAAAACGATTCCGGAACATGAACTTCCGCTGCCGATATCATAATCCATCACTGAACCTCCGAAAGTTAAAGCAATTCAAAAAAAGCCTTGCGGGGGACTCCCGCAAGGAATTGTCACCGGCATCACGCAAGTTTAGAGACCTGCCTGCCGAGCAGATTACCGCATTCGTCATCAACGGACAGGTCAACCGCACAGGCGACAGCGCCAAAGGGACCGGCGGACAGGTCCGGACCGGCAGCGGGCGACAGCAGCGCGGCGGAACCGGAAACAACCGGAGGAACAAGATTCATCTCCAGCGTGTATCCGGTATCCTGACCGTCAACCGCCAGCACCGCGACACAATACTGTTTTCCCGCGTCCAGTTCCACGCCTTTCAGCGTATCAGATTCCTTACCGGCGGCGACAGTCCTGCTCTTGACATAAGTTTTATTATACTCTTCATCAACTTCATAGATCTTGATCTGAACCTGTCCGGTCAGCTCAGAAACCGTGAAGTCATACTTGCCGCTTTCATCCAGCGACAGCATACGGTAATCCTGCGCGTCAACCGCGCCGACAAAATCGCTCAGCGGCGCTGAACCGGAAAGCGCGGTCCAGTCCGCACCGGTTTTCGCCGTATTATCGGACTTCTGCATATCCAGAGCATAAGCGGTGTCCTGACCGTCAACCGCCAGAACTTCAACGCAATACTGTTTTTCAGTGTCCAGTTCCACGTCTTTCAGCATATCGGATGCCATGCCGGCGGCGACACTCTTGCTCTTAACCGCATCGCCGACCGGGCTATAATCCCCGTCAACTTCATAGATCTTGATCTGAACCTGTCCGGCCAGCCCGGAAACCGGGAAGTCATACTTGCCGCTTTCGTCGAACGACAGCATACGGTAATCCTGTGCGTCAGCCGCGCCGACAAAGTCGCTCAGCGGAGCAGTATTGACGAGCGGCGTCCAGCCGGCG
>JAZRUY010000187.1:0-6497 GCA_045598845.1 Victivallaceae bacterium | reverse complement strand
CAGAGTCAGCAGCGAATTTTCGAGTTTGACACAGGAACTCAAGCCGCGCGAATACAACTCCAGCAGGCGTCTTTCCCGCGCCTGGCGCACTTCCGCCTGACGCAGGCTGGAACGCAGACTCAGCGCCGCGGTGACGGAGGCCAGCAGGAAAAAAGCCAGCGAGCAGAAGGCCAGCAGACGGTAATTGCGTTTCAGCGCGCAGCGCAACCGGTCCCAGCCGCGGGTGGAGGATACCGAAACCACTTCGGAATGCAGATAAGCTTCCACATCATCCCGCAGTTTTTTCGCCGAGGCATAGCGCTTCGACGGATCCGGCTCCAGCGCCTTGCGGATAATCAGTTTCAGATCCCGGTCCACACGGCAGCCGAAACGGTGGCGGAAGGGGGCGCATTCGCCTTTTTTCACCCGCTGAATAAGCTGTTCGCGCCGCAGTTTATCCGGATACCCGCGGGTCAGGAACACCAGTTCGAACAAAATCAGCCCCAGCAGATAAATATCAGAGCGGGCATCATAATGCTCGCGGCGGAGAATCTCCGGCGCGATATACTGCAAAGTGCCGGCATTGACCTCGGGAACCGAATTGCCGCCGTCCCGCAGAACTTCGGCGATACCCAAATCCATCACATAAGTTTCGTTATACTCGCCCAGCATGATATTTTCGGGCTTCAGATCGCGGTGAATAACCCCGCGGTGATGCATATAGGAAACCGCATCGCAGATCCGGGTGAAAACCTCCAGACGCTGCGGCAGCAGACGGCGCTCGTTGAGGGCGATCTTGCGGGAGGAGGCGAGGCGGTACCGGGCGCACAAATCACGGAGATACCGGCTCAGGGTACGGCCGCGGACGAGTTTCATAGCCAGATGCAGGCCGCGTTTTTCATCGCCGAACAGACCGTAAACCGGGATCAGCGCCGGATGCTCAAGACCGGCGGTGATCCGCGCCTCAGTCAGGAAAGCGCGGCGGAATCCCGGATTGTCAATATGCCCGGGATGAATGGATTTCACCGCCACCACGCGCCCGAAAGCGATATCGCGCGCCCGGCGGATGCTGCCCTGCCCGCCGGAGGCGATCTCATCGCGAAGTTCAAAAGAAGAATCCAGCGGCAGCAAATGCTCCGGCTCATCAGCGCCGGAAACGATTTTTTCATCCTCTCCGCCGGCGCTCCAGTTTCTGATACCGCTGGTACGCAGCAACTCCTTATCCGCTCCTCCCAAACCGGTGATCAGACTGTCGAACCAGCCGGTACGGGCGGCAGATTCATCCCGGCCGCCGGCGGCAACCGGACGCGGCAGCACCACCGTCGGCGCGTCCGCGGCATCCGGTAAAATCACCTTATCCCGGTCAGCCGCCGAAACGCGGGGCAGATCATCCGGATTCAGTTTCACCGTAACAGTATCGGCGGTATCCGGTGTCACCGGCGAATCCGCCGTTCCGGAATCACTTTCAATCCCCATCCGGTTGTCCATCGCGAAAACCTCCTGTCAGCGGAATATCAGAACGGCAAAGAATCTTCCTGCGGCGGCGGGGACGGAGCATTGCGGCTCTGCTCAGGAACCGATGCGTTGAAATCGCTCCAATCGCCGGATGCCCCGTCATCCTTTTCCAGAATCTCGATTTTACGCTCCAGCGCGTCAAGTTTAGCCCGGCAGCTTTTCAGCAGACGGTTACCGCGCTCATAATAAGCGGTCAGCGATTCAAGCGGCAGTTTGCCGTTCTCCATTTTGCCGACCAGAGTTTCCAGCTCGGCAAGCGCGTCTTCAAATTTCAAAGCGGACAGATCCTCTTCCATAATCCGGGATACTCCTGATTATCTGGCAAAAACATCGGTGCGGAAGGTTCCGGCGGGAAACCCTTCCCGGTTGAACAGATTCGGCTGATACGGATAGTTGCTCCAGGCGTAACGCACCGAGACCGGAGAAGATACCCCGGGAGCGCTGACGACAACTTTGTCATCCTTTATCACCGCGGAGGCAGGATAAAAGACACCGTCTTTACCGGCGATTGTGAAACAATTCAGCCTGCCGTCAGGACTGTCTTTCGCAATCAGGCCGGAGCCGGTACCGGTGAAACTCAATTCCGCGGCGGAACCGGCGACGGTCATGGACGAGAAACGGGGACCGGTGGAAAAATCACCGCCGCCGTAGCAGATCCGCATGGCCTCGGCCGCCAGCCGTTTACCGACATCCTGTTTATGCGAGGGATGAATATCCCACGGATTTCCGATATCCAGGCAGACCGCCATGCCGGTACGGGGTAAACCGAAGACGCTGTTCTGCGCATCCCGCAGCCAGGCCCAGGAGTCGCTCGCCGCGCTCCGCGCCGGAACCGGCAGTACCTCGTTCGGATGATGGGCGATCAGGGAGGACAACTGAACCGGAATGAAAGCCAGGCCGGAATCGTTCATCCGGGCGCGCCAGTCCAGCACCAGAGCAGTCTGCATCAGCGCATACCGGGATGCCTCACCGACATTGTTTTCCCCCTGATACCATATCACACCCCGCAACGGGAAATGTATCCACGGAGCGATCATGGCATTGAACAGCGCGGCCGGCCGCTGGTGAAGACGGGTTTCGTCATTATCGGCACTGTACAATTGCGGCGGAACCGGCCGGGAGCCGGTTTTAGCCGTATCGAGTTTGAACACCGGGCGGCTTTTCCAGCCGGAGATGCCGATCCGGACACCGTCCTCACTCTGAATATAGCCCGGAGAACCGGCGGCGATGTCCATCATACCGCCGTCGCTGTACTGATCGAACAGCCGGACGGCGATAACATTGCGCCCCGCGCGGACCAGTTCAGCCGGAATCCGGTAGTTCCGTTCCGCCGACCAGAAATGTTCAGCATCCGAACCGGTTTCACCGACCCTGACGCCGTTGAAGAAAGTGATATCGCAATCGTCCAGCACCCCGAGGTGAAGGGTAAGCGCCTTTCCGGCCGACTGTTCCGGAATATCCACCGCGGCGCGGTACATAACCATACCGTCAAAATCGCTGTCCAGCGTGTATTGCGCCGGCTCCCATCCGGAATCGTCATATCCGGGCGCCGTCCACTGCTCCGCGCCGGAACATTCGGAGGCATACAACTCCGACACTTTATTTTCCCATTCCCGGAACTGCAGTTCCACCTTTCCCAGCGCCAGCCGCCGCATTTCAGCGATCTTTTCCCGGGTAAAGCCGGCGCTTTCCGCCAGACGCACCTGTTCCGGCTCCATGCCGGCGGTCTTGCGGATGCCTTCAGCACTGATCCACGGCTGGATATCGGTACCGCCCCAGGCCTCGGAAATCACCCCGACCGGCACATTCAGTTTTTCATTCAGCGTCCGGGCGAAGAAATACCCGGCGGCGGAAAAAGAGCGCACCGAATCGGGAGAGCATTCCAGCCATTTCACCCCGCCGCCGATATCAGTCTGCTCCGCGGAGGGATTATATGAACGAGCGGCGGAACCGTTGAACAACCGGATATACGGATGATCCGCCGCCGCCACTTCCTGTTCGGCATTGTCCACGCTCCAGTGTTTACCGCCGCATACCGGCATCTCCATGTTGCTCTGGCCGCTGCACAGCCAGACTTCGCCCGCCACGATATTGCCAAGTTCAATCACCGGAGCGCTGCCCGCTCCGGAAACCGTCAGCGTATAAGTTTCATAACCGCCTTCCATCGGTTTGAGAGACGCCTGCCATATTTTATCTTCCCCGGCCTTGACGGTGAGCCCGTCCACCAATTCACCGTCGGCGGACCGCAATTCAACCTTCACATCTCCGGACGGCTCCGCTTCACCGCGGATGACCACCGGCCGGTTGCGCTGAAAAACCATATTGTCGGAATAAATGTCGAAAAGCCGGAAATGTTCCGCCGGAGCGGCGAAAAGAGCGGCGCCCCCCAGCATCACAGCCCCGGCGGCGCAAACACAGTGTTTTAAATTCATGATTTCTCCTTTTTTCAACTGTTACCGGATTCATTTACATTCAATGCGAAAAGTCCCGGCGGGAAAACCTTCCCGGTTATACAAATCCGGACCGACCGGATAGTCGCTCCACGCGTAACGCACCGCCGCCGGAGCGGAAACCTCCGGAGCGCTGACGATAACCTTGTCATCCTTTATCACCGCCGCGGCCGGATAAAATATAGCGTCTTTTCCCGCTACGGTAAAGCAATTCAGCCTGCCTTCCGGACTGTTTTTCGCCGTCAGGCCGGAGCCGATGCCGGTGAAACTCAATTCCGCTCCGGAACCGCGCACCGTCATGGAAACGCAGCGCGGACCGGTGGAAAAATCACCGCCGCCGTAACAAATACGCATCGCCCCGGCCGCCAGACGCAGCCCGATTTCCGCCTTGCGCGGCGGATGAATATTCCAGGGGTCCCCGATATCCAGCGACACCGCCAATCCGGTGCGGGGCAAATCCAGAATTCCGTTCTGCGCTTCCCGAAGATACGCCCAGTCGTCCCCGGCCGGGCTGACTTCAGGCGCCGGGACATTCCGGTAAAGTTCAGGGTCATGCGCGGCAAGGGAAGAAATCTGCACGGCGATGAATGCCAGTTCCGGATTATTCATCCGCCGGCGCCAGCTCTGAATCAATGTATTCTGAAGCAATCCGTAGCGTTCCGCTTCCCCGATATTGCTCTCGCCCTGATACCAGATCACCCCGCGGAGCGGAAAATGCAGCCACGGGGCAATCATGGCATTGAAGAGCACGGAACAATGCCGGAAACCGTCTTTCACGAAACTGCTTTCAGGCGGAACCGGCCGTTCCACGGATTCCCGCGGATTCAATTGGAATACCGCTGCGCCTTTCCAGTCATCCAGTTCCGCAACGGCTCCATCCGGCAAGGTGACGCGGGCGCCTTTCCCCATTACGGCATCCAGCGAGTCATCCGCCCTGCCGGTGCCGGAAAAAACGGTTACGGCAACCGTATTGGCTCCCGGATGCAGCAGTCCGGCAGGAATATTCAACACCGGTTCTTCAGTCCAGTCCGGGCCGGGCGTAACGGCGATTTGTTCCCCGTTGATGAAAACCGCGACGATGCCGCATATCCTGCCGCAGCAGATAACCGCAGGACAGCCGGAATACCCGTCAGGCAGTTCAAATCCGGTGCGGAAAATTGCCATTCCAGAGATTTCAGGTTCTTTAGGGTACGGCTCTCTCCGCCAGCCGGAATCATCATAGTCAGCGGAGGTCAAAAACGGAATGCGTTCCAGTTCCACGGAATGACCGGAAAAAACCCGCAGTATCCAATCCCGGCGGCGGAGGCGGTAACTCCGCAACTCCTTTTCGGCATCCGCCGACCGCAGCAGCTGCCGACGCTCCTGTTCCGAACCGGCAGCGTACATGTCATCTCTGTCTATCCACGCCTGAACCGGAGTCGACTCCCACGATTCAGAAATTATGCCTACCGGCATCCGCAACTTTTCCGCCAGGTCGGCGGCGAAAAAATATCCGGCGGCGGAAAAATTCTGCACGGTTTCCGGAGAACATTCCACCCAGCCGCCCTGCCCGCCGACATCGTTCAGTTCCGTCACCGGCGAAAAAAAACGCCGCGCGGTACCGTTGAACAACCGGATACCGGGGTGCGATGCGGATGCGACCGCAGACGCTCCGCCGGCGGCGCTCCAGTTCCTGCCGCCGAGCACCGGCATTTCCATATTGCTCTGACCGCCGCACAGCCAGACCTCGCCGGCCATCACATTTTTCAGTTTTATCTCCGGTCCCCCGTCCGCTCCGGCAACGGTGATTTCATATTTATCAAAACCGCCGGGCAAAGGCGGCAGTTCCGCCCGCCAGACACCGTTTTTACCGGCAACAGCAGTAACCGACTCTACCGTCTTGCCTCCGGCGCGGGAAATCATGACCGTAATCACACTTTCCGGCACCGCCTCCCCGCGCAGAACCACCGGGCGATTACACTGAACCACCATATTGTCAGTATAGATATCGTAAAGCCGGAGAGCGCCGGACGGGGCAGACAAAGCAGGCAATCCGCTGAAAAACAAAGACGCCGCCGCGATGCCTGACTTAATACCGGCACCCGTTGTTTTCAGTTCCGCCATAAAATCAACTTCCGCTCACTGCTTCTGATACAAAGCCCGGATATTATCCGGCATATCGGTACGGAAACTTTCCGCCGGAAACCCTTCGCGGTTGAACAGATTGACAACCGGCGGATAACTGCGCCAGGCATAGCGAACCGCAACCGGATGCGCCACTTTATCAGAGCGCACCAACACCTTGTTACCGCCGGCCAGCCTGGCTTCGGCGGAATAAAAAACACCGTCAGACCCGGCAACGGTAAATTCGCTGATACTTCCGTCCGGGGAATTCCGCACCTCCAAGCCGGAACCGGTGCGGCAGAATTCCACTTCCGCCACATCGCCGTTCACCGTCATCGCCCGGAAAAGCGGTCCGCCGCCGACTACGGAACTGTCGTAGCACAACGCCTCGACCGCGGCGGCCAGCCGCATACCGGCCGGCGCCTTATCCGTCGGATGAATATTGGAATG
>JAZRUY010000186.1:0-1716 GCA_045598845.1 Victivallaceae bacterium | reverse complement strand
CTACCGAACAAACCGCGCCGGACGCGCCGGCGATGCGCCAGCCGATGTATATCGAACTGTTGCATGCCAGTATGCCGGGAACGGTCTGGGTGACGGTGAACATTTCCATCATATCATCGTCATTCATCCAGTGCTTCCGCTCCACGAATTCCCGCCTGGCGGCGGCGATAATGGCGTAGCCGCCGCCCAGTACAAATGTCGCAATGCGGAAGAAAGTCAAAAAAAGCGTCAGGCAGCGGCGCCAGCGCGGCAAACCGTCATATCCGGCGGGCACATTCATTTTGCGCCGTCTCCGAAAAGGAATTTCAGCGCGTCCTGAACCGCGCGGTCCCAGAATTTCCAGTCATGCGAGCCTGATGATTCAATATACCGGTAACAGGGATAGTTCAAGCCGCGCATCGCGGCGGCAAAACGCCGGTTCTCCGCCAGCATGAAATCCGAATCTCCTTCCGCATGAAACAACACCGGTTTCGGCCGTGTTCCGTCAGCGAGCAACTCCTTCGCCAGAGCGGTAAGATCATCGCCGCGGCATACCATCCTTTTTTTATCGCCGAAAATCCGGCGGGCTTCATCCGCCATGCCCCGCTCATCGTCCATCCACAGTTCCGGTTCGGTAACCGGAGACAATGCCGCCGCTCCGAAAAAACGGGCGGGGCAGCGCAGCGCCAGCTTCAAAGCACCGTACCCTCCCATCGAAAGCCCCGCAACGGCATTGTCTTCCCTGGCATCGCTCAGCCGGAAAAATTCCCGGCACACCCGGGGCAACTCCTCCGCTATGGCAGTCCACCGCCGCTCGCCGTACAGCGCATCGGTGTAGAATCCGCGGCCGCCGTCAGGCATGATCACAGCGATACCGTAATCGGAAGCATAACGCTCTATCGATGTCCGCCGCATCCATATTGTGTGATCGTCCGACAGACCGTGCAGCAGATACAGCGTCTTCATCCTGGCGGCTCCGCCGCCGCGCATTCCTATGGCGGTACAGCGGTTTTCCGGCAGTATCACATTCATCGCCGTCGCCTTGCCCAGCACATCGGAATGATACGAAACCTGAAGGAATGCCATTTTAATTCTCCGCGGTTAAATCAAGCGCAGACAGGATCCGGATTAAAATCCGAACTGCGACTGGATTCCGTCATCCCCTCCTCCATTCGGAGGTTCGCTTTTTTTCCGGACATTTTTTTTCGGTTTTTCAGGCTTGTTCCCGGTTGTTCCGGTCCGCAAGGATGAGTTACCGTCACCGGCGGCATCAGAACTCTTTTCCCGGCTATCCGGAGCAGCGGCGCCCGGTTTATTTTTTCCCATCGCCGGATTTTTTTTCTCAACCGGAGCTTCCGTCTCCGGTTCCGGCGCGGCGGCGGGTTCAGCACTCCGTCCCCCCTCCTGCTCCTCCGGCATATTTTTCACCGGGTCGCAGTTCTGATTTTCAGTTTGCGGTTCAGGCGCCGGAGCGGCGGCGTTCCGCATGTCCGGGGTGTTTTTTTTCCGCGCCGGATTTTTTTTCTCAACCGGAGCTTCCGTCTCCGGTTCCGGCGCGGCGGCGGGTTCAGCACTCCGTTTTCCCACTTGCTCCTCCGGCATATTTTTCACCGTATGGCAGTTCTGATTTTCAGTTTGCGGTTCAGGCGCCGGAGCGGCGGACGGTTCAGCCTGCGGTTCCAATGCCGTATTTTCCGGCGGAACAACGGCGCCGCCGCTCTCATCCGGAGTGATGTA
>JAZRUY010000185.1:0-29600 GCA_045598845.1 Victivallaceae bacterium | reverse complement strand
TGCAAATTTCTGAATTTCTCCCGTTCCCGTTCCGAGTTGGATCTGGCTGCCCGCCGCGCTATCGCCAGACTGGAAAAACGCGCGGATCTGACCGATGAAATTATTGCGCCGTACCTTGAATACAATTCGGAGAAATATCTGGCGATGGTGGATGAAATCCGCAAGGAGCTGCATCTCACCACGTTGAAATTCCAGAAACTGGAAAGGCTGCTGGATGCCATCGGCATAGACCGCGAGAAAGTCTGCACCTATTGCTGGACCGGCAAGGATATCGGAACCGGATCCGGAAAATTTTAATCTGGAATAAAAATCAAAAATTGAACGGCAAGCCGGTCAGGGAGAAATTCCGCCGGCTTTCCTCATCATAAAAAACCTTCATCAGGAACAGTCCCTGCGGCGGAGCGGTTTCCGGAGCGGCGGAACGGTCGCGCGCTTCGAGAATAGCGCGCACCTGTGCGGGAGACAAGCGCCCTGCTCCGGCGAATTCCAGCGTACCCATCAGACAACGGATCATCTTATAAAGGAAACCGTCGCCTACAAAAGTACAGCAGCAGAACTGACCGAACTGCCTGACTTCGATACGGAATATAGTACGCACCGCGTCATCGATCATACTGCGCTCAACCACGAAACTGGAATAATCATGCCTGCCGGTCAGTTCAGCGGCGGCGGCGCGGATTTTATCCGGGTCCAGCCGGTGCCACGGCATCCAGCTGTAACGCCCGGCAAAAGGCGACGGACCGCCTAAATTAAGCACATAGGTATACGCTTTGCCCAAAGAATCGTAGCGGGCATGAAAACCGAGCGGCACTTCGCATACTGTATGCAGCCGGATATCAGGAGGCAACTGCCGGTTCACCGCCCGCAAAATTGCATCGCAGGGAATATCCGGCCTGGCCGGAGTAAGATAACTGGCGGCAAAATTCTGGGCATGAACACCGGCATCGGTACGGCTGCTGCCGATAAGATGAATATCCAGCCCGGCATACATTTTTTTGAGTACCCGCTGTAAAACCTCCTGCACGGTAATGCAATGCGGCTGAATCTGCCAGCCGCTGTAAACGGTACCGTCATAGGCGATTTCCAGCAGGTAACGTTTGTACGGAGGATATGAAGTCTCCTCCAAACCGTGTTCTGTATATTTCTCCATACTTAAAATCAATCGAATATAAGGCGCTCGGCCGCACTGTTCCAAAACAGCAGTCCGAGCCGGGTTAATGTAATACGTTCCTCGGAAATTTCAATCCATTCCGACGGGAGGCGTCCGGCGGAGGCCAGACGGTTTTGCCAGGCATCCGCGCCGGGGACACCTGCCCAAAGTTCCGGCGTCCATCCGGCACAGGTGCGCAGATTGACGGCGAAGATTTCGTTCAGTCTTTCCCAATGCGGGATGCGGTCATACTCGGGAGAAACACCGGACAGCCAGTCCGCCAGTGACGGCGGCTCCGTAAAACGGTCAACCCCGTCGAATCCGGCGGCTGAAGGACCGAATCCGCGCAGAATTCCGCCGCGCCACACATTGACATTATGGCGGCATTCGCACCCTGCCCCGGCATAATTGCTGATTTCGTAGCGGCGGATGCCGAAAGAATTCAGAATACCGGCTGCCGCATCCCACATTTTCACCGCCAGTTCATCGGAAACCGTGCGCAATTCTCCGCCCAGACGCGAATTTTCCTCGCAGGTAAGCGAATAGCATGACACATGATCCGCACCGCACTCCGCGGCCCGCAGCACATCGGAAGCGAAATCTTCTTCCGTCTGACCGGCCATGCCGTAAATCAAGTCGCAATTCCAATGTTTGAAACCGGCGCGGCGGACCAGAGATACCGCCTTTTCCAAGGCGGATTCGGAACAGTCGCGGCCGAGATAATCCCGGAAAGAAGCGGAAAAGGACTGCACGCCGAGGCTTATCCTGCTGTAATGGCGGCGGAGAAAATCCACTTTAGCGGAATCCAGAGTTTCAGGATTAGCCTCGATGGAAAGTTCGGCTTCCGGAAGCAGCGGCAATTTTTCCACCGCCGCGGTAAGACGCTCCAGTTCTTCTAAAACCAACAGCGTGGGAGTGCCGCCTCCGATATAGACCGTTGCGACAGGAGGGCAGACGGCGGAATATTCTGAAATATCGGAAACCGTGCGCGCAAGCCAGGCGGAGCGGTCGCCGCCGGTTTGACTATAAAAAGCGCAATAACCGCAGCGCGAGCGGCAGAAAGGGACATGGATATAGCAGTTTACCGCCCGCGGTGCGGGGGCGGAATCTTCAAACCCGGTGGACAATTTCGCCGTCCACCATCGTCAGACGCACCCGCCCCTTCACCTTCCAGCCGTCAAACGGTGAATTGCGGGAATTGCTCTTAAACGAAGCGATATCAACCGTATATTCCTCATCCGGGGCGGTCAGAGTGATGTCGGCCGGATTGCCGTCGGCCAGCGAATAATTTTCCATCCCCAGCACTCCGGCCGGGCCGGCGGTGAACAGGGAATAGAAAGCCGGCCAATCCATGCCGTGATTATGCACCAGTTCGGTGCAGCAGAGCGGGAAAGCAGTTTCCAGACCGATGATACCGAAAGGGGCGTTGTCGAATTCCGCTTCTTTGGCAGTACGGGTATGCGGAGCATGGTCGGTGGCGATCACGGTTACGGTACCGTCGAGTACACCGGCGATCAGCGCCTGACGATCGTCCTCGCTGCGGAGCGGCGGGTTCATCTTGTAATTAGTATCATAAGTTTTGATCTTCTCATCCGTCAAAGTAAGGTGATGAGGCGTCGCCTCGCCGGTAACCGGAATACCGCGGCGGCGCGCGATACGGAGATGCTCCACGCTCTCGCGCATGCTGACATGCTGCATATGGATTTTCCAGCCGATATTACGCGCCAGAATAATATCGCGCACTATCATCAGTTCCTCCGATGCTCCGGAGATACCGCGCATACCCAGCAGTACCGACCATTTACCTTCGTGCATCACACCGCCGGCGGCAAGACTGTTGTCTTCGCAATGATCCAGAATCGGCAATCCGAATGATTTGGCATATTCGACCACATGACGCATCAAAGCATGATCCTGAATACATCTGCCGTCATCGCTCAAGGCGACAACTCCGGCGGATTTAAGCGAACCGATACCGGCCATTTCCTTGCCTTCGTAATTCTTCGTCATACATCCGCAAGGCAGCACATGCACCACTCCGTTTTTTTCCGCGGTGCTGCGCAGCAATTCGATGGGGCCGGCATTATCGGCGGCCGGGCTGGTATTGGGCATCGCCACCACCGAGGTAAATCCTCCGGCCGCCGCGGCGGCAGTACCGGTATGCACATTTTCAGCCATGGTGTTGCCGGGCTGGCGCAGATGCACATGCAGATCGATGAATCCTCTGGTAAGCACCATTCCCCGGCAGTCGATGATTTCGGCGCCGGCGAGCCCGTCTGCCGGAGCAATTCTGGAACCGTCGACTCCGATATCCGCCACTTCATCTATACTGCGCACGGGATCGATAACCCGGGCATTTTTGAAAACGCATTTCATTTATTCAGCCTCCCCGCCACCAGAAACAACACCGCCATCCTCACGGCCAGTCCGTTAGTCACTTGTTCAAGTATCACCGAGTGTTCACCGTCCGCGACTTCGCTGGAAAGTTCCACATCGCGGTTGATCGGCCCCGGATGCATGATCAAAGCATCGCGTTTCATCAGTTTCACCACATCGCGGTTGATACCGAAGAAACGGGCATACTCCCCGATGCTGGGGAAGAATCCGTCCGCCTGACGCTCATGCTGAATACGCAGCAAATTAACCACATCGGCATCGCGTACCGCCTCGCGCATATCGTGGCAGACCTTTACACCTACCGATTCGAACTCGCGCGGCACCAGAGTGGAAGGACCGGCGAATGTAACATTGGCACCCAGTTTCAGCAGCCCCCACATATTGCTGCGCGCCACCCGGCTATGCAGAATATCTCCCAGAATAGTAACGTTCAAACCCTTGAATCCGCCTTTTTTTTCCCGGATAGTAAACAGATCCAGCAAGGCCTGGGTAGGGTGGCTGTGGGCACCGTCTCCGGCATTGACCACCCCGCACTTAAGATGCCGGGCGATAAACTGCTGCGCTCCGGTAGCGCTGTGGCGCATCACCACCAAATCGACCCGGAGCGACTCGATATTGCGCACGGTATCAAGCAGTGATTCCCCCTTGCGCAAACTGCTGACCTGCGCCTGCATATTGACGATATCAGCGCTCAAACGCTGCTCGGCCAATTCAAATGAAACCCTGGTGCGGGTACTCGGCTCCACAAAAAAGTTGACCACGGTCTTTCCGCGCAGCGCCGGCACTTTCTTAACCCGGCGCTGGGATACCCGTTTGAACTCCTCGGCAGTGTCGAGAATACACAGAATTTCTTCCGCGCTCAAGTCGTACAGACTCAGCAAATCCTTACGCGTCCACTCCATATCCGAACATCCTCCGCAGATTATACCTGTTTATGCCATTCCGCTTCATATACTCCGTCGGCCCCGCCGTCAGGAGTAAATCTCACTTTGATTTTGCGGTCCGGAGAAGAATCGCAGCGCATTCCCGTAAAATCCGGCCGGATAGGGAATTCCCCGCCGCCGCGGTCGACCAGCACCGCGAGCCTGATGACACCGGGGCGGCCGTAATCCGTGAGCGCGTCCAGCGCCGCGCGAATCGTGCGCCCGGTGGCAAAAACATCATCAACCAGCACCAGACGCATATCGTTGACATCAAAAGGAATCACCGTTTCATTGATCACCGGCAGCGCATTGTGCTGCCCGATGTCATCGCGGTAAAAAGAAATGTCCAGTTTCGCTAAAGCGGGTCGATGCCCGGTTTTCCGCTCAATGATACCGCAGAGCATCTCCGCCAGCGGCACTCCGGAAACATAAATGCCGACCAAAGCGAATTCATCACCGCCGCAGTCGGCGCAAACCGCATCCGCCAGACGCTCCGCCGCGGCAAGCATCTCCGCGCCGGTAAAAAGCCGTTTAGTTTCCGCCACGGTCTAACCTCCATGGAAAAACAGTAGTTTTTTATTTGTTCTGTACTATACTACACTACTGCGTCTTTTAGCAAATACCCCGCCGCGTCATATATAAAAAAACGGACTCCGGAAACGGAGCCCGATAAAAAATCAGACCGGCGGTCATTTCGCCTGTGCTTTAAAATAAGCGACTGTGGCGGCCATACCTTCGGAAAAACTGTGCGAAGGCCGGAATCCGGTAGCCAGCAGTTTATCCACGCAGGCGCGGGAATGTTTGATATCCCCGGGGCGTTCCGGTTTATAGACGATTTCCGATGAGGAACCGGTCTGCCGGATGATTTCGCGGGCAAGGTCGTTTATGGTGATCTTGCCGCCGTAAGCCACGTTGTAAACTCCGGTGTATTCCGGGTGTGTCGCCATATAGACGTTTGCGGCCGCAATATCCTTGACGTAGATGAAATCGCGGGTCTGCTCACCGTCGCCGAAAATGGTCAGCGGCTGACCGGCCACCGCTTTGGCGGTGAAAATCGGAACCGCGGCGGCATAAGCGCTGCCGGGGTCCTGACGCGGGCCGAACACATTGAAATAACGCAGACAGGCGGTCTGCAATCTGCCGGTGTCGGCAAACATTTTGCAATAAAACTCGCCGTCAAGTTTAGTTATCGCATACGGGCTCTTGGGCTCCGGCAGCATGGTCTCGACTTTGGGCATAACCGGATTGTCGCCGTAAACGGCGGCCGAAGTGGAGAAGCAGAGTTTCTTCACACCGGCCCGGGCGGCTTCCTCGAGCACAACAATCATGCCGGTGCCGTTGATATCGATGCACTCGGTGATTTTTTCCATCGATTCCGGCACGCTGATGAGCGCCGCCAGATGAAAAACATAATCGACACCCTGCATCGCGCGGCGGACTGTTTCGCGGTCGCGGATATCCCCCTTGATGAATTCCGCATCCAGCCCGTCCAGATTCTTCAGATATCCGGTACGGAGACTGTCCAGCACTCGGATTTCCGCCTTACCCTGCAGGAGTTCGGCGATATGGCTGCCGATAAAACCGGCCCCGCCGGTAATCAGGACACGCATTATTTGTTCTCCCTGGCTTCGGCGAAGTTCCAGTTTTCAAGATAATCCGGCAGAGACGGCACATCAAGCAGACCGCCGCCGGTCCGGATGGATTCGGCGCCCTTGCAGCCGCAGGCCACGCTGTAACGGGCGGCCTGCGGAGTGCTCCACACATCGTACTTGGTGCCGGCCACTGCATCAACGAAACTCTGAATGATCAGCGGATCGGCTCCGCCATGAGTACCCACACTGGTATCCACGCGGTAAGTGATATCGCCGCAGGTCATCCGGTTTTCCTCCCTGCGGGTGGTCCAGACCTGAATTTCCGAACTGGGCTGATAGTCGCCGAAATTTTCGATTCTGCCCTTGGTTCCGATGATGGTGTAGTTGCGGCAGGTATCCGGGGTATAATGGCACTGCTGATAACTGGCCAGCACGCCGTTCTTGAGTTTCATAGTGATCATATTGAGATCTTCCACCTCGATGATCGGATAGAAATCTTTCTGAGTTTCCGGAGGATAACCGTGCTGCGCCCAGATTTTGCTCAAACCTTCCGGCAAATGCTTGTCGTTCATCGCGCGGCGGGGCAATTTGTCGTAAACCGAGAGGTTGCCTATACCGCTGACCTGAGCGGTGAAACTGTCGGCGAACCAGTGGATGATATCGATATCGTGAGCGCCCTTCTGCAGCAGCAGACTGTTGGAGTAACGGCGCTCGGCATGCCAGTCGCGGAAGTAGGCGTCCCCGCCGTAGTTCACGAAATGGCGGCACCAGATGGCTTTCACTTCACCGATGGTGCCCTGCTGAATGATCTCGCGCATCTTGCGTGTGAACGCCATGTAGCGCATATTGTGGCCGATGACCAGTTTAGTGCGGTTGCGGTAGGCGGCTTCCAGAATATGGTCGGCGCCCTCAATGGAAATGGCTATCGGCTTTTCCAGATAGACCGGCACCTTGTGTTCCAGTGCGTAAACCGCCATCTCCTCATGCAGAAAGTCGGGAGCGGTGACGAACACCCCGTCGAGATTCTCCTTGTCGATCATCTCGCGGTAGTCATCATAGACCGGAACCTCAATGTTGAACTTTTTCTTATAGCGGTCGATGAACATCTTTTTCTGCTCGGGATAACGCTCCGCAACGCAGGCGATCACTGAACCGTTTTCCGGCTGATGCGCCCAATCCGCCAATTCGCCGCGGCCGGAAGCGCCGATGATACCGAAACGCAGAGTCTTCATAATCAAATACCCTTTCCAAATTTTTTACGTAGTCAACGCAGGTTTATTTTCAATCCGAATTCAAATATATACCGCCGCGCCAACGGCTTGAATATATTTTAACAAAAATTCTATGGACAAAGCAGTATTTTCCCGTCCATTCCTTCATTTCAGGTCCACCGCCGGAGTGTCCCGGAACCCCGGTTTACTGATGTATCCGCCCATGGCATCCAGATGCCGAATGACTTTGCGGCCGCCGCAGGTGAATTCATAATCACCAGGACCGTTGAACAGGAAATATGCCATGCCGTTCGAATCGGTCAGCGTGATATAGTCGGTACTGCCGACCCCGCCGATACGGCGGGCGGTAACCGGTACATCGGCAACTCCGCCGTCCACCCGCACCACGCACTCGGCGCGCGGATCAGAAGCGGACTTGGGTTGCTGAATCAGACTCTCGCGGTAAGCATCGTTTATCTCGCTGCGCACATACGCCGGACGATCCGGATCCGCCCAGTTGAAATTGGTGTTTCCCCGCTTGCCGTCAACTTCGATGAATTTCCAGCGCGGACCTGGGCCGGAAAGCGCCGGCCAGTTGACCCGGACATACGGATAACCCTTGTAACTCGGCTGAACTTTTCCGGCAATCATATCGGCGGTAACCCCGAGCGGATTGCCTTTGCCGGTATCATCGGCGAACACATACCCGTCGGCCCCCTGCCCCATATAGACAGAGCCCGGAACCTCCCATTTACGGACATTCTGCACCAGTTTGCGCACTTCATTGGCGCGCTTGCGCACTATCTCCAAAGATGGCAGTACCCAGTGGCTGTTGACAAAGTAGGCGCAGTAGAGGTTTTCGCCGTAGATGAGCGGCTTGGGATCTCCGAAATTCAGCGGCCAGTTGAAAATCCGGTCGTTGACCTCGTAATTGGGATAATGGAAATTGGCGGTCTGGCAGGCCGGTTCATCCCGCCATTTTCCCTGCCAGTTCCAGGTTCCGACATCGCCGTCGCGTGTCATGATATAGCGGCCGCCGGTGATTTCGCGCACATAGTTGTTGTACCAGGCGGCGATTTTCTCGTTGGCAAGATTGCGCTGCAAAGTAGCCGGGGTATCCCAGGCTTGCGTTGCCACTTCGTTGTCGGTGGCGCATATGATCACAGAGGGATGATTTTCCAGCATTTTGGCCCAGTTGCGATAACGTTTCAGGTTATCGGCATGCTCGGGGCGTTTCATCCATTCCTCGAACGAATAGAATTTGGACGGGTCATCCTTGCCGGGAAAATCCATCCAGGGATACATATTCACATATGCGTACCAGCCGAGCCGGTCGCAGGTATTGAGGAACTCCTCGCTCCAGTAGCTGGAATCGTGCACGCGCAGCGTATTGATGTTATCCGAGCGCAAAGCGCCGAAATAGATGTTCATCTGTTTGGGAACGGTCAACCGGTCCCAGCGGGCGCCGAGACCGACATCGCCCTGCAGAATGATGCGCCGGCCGTTCAGATAGATATGATGTCCGGCCGTCCAGACTTCCCGGAAACCGAAAGTATCGGTACGGCGGTCGATAATTTCGCCGTTTGAACCAATGATGTCGGAAACCAGCGTATACAGCACCGGCGAACCGGCGGCATCGCCGATACCCCAGTTTTTGGCGTCCGTCCACTTAACCGCGGTCTTGGAAGTCGTTGCCGCTCCGGCCGGAATATGCGTCTCCGGCAAAGTCTTGACCACCCTGCCGTCCAAAGCAACATACTGGCGCAGAGTATAATCGGCGGCACTGACCCCGATTTCGTTTTCCACTTCCAGTTCCGCCTTGCGCCAGCTGGGATGAATCATCGGAAACACCGACGGCGCCGGCGGGCGGAAATCCAAAGCGGACTGGCCGAGGATACCGTAATACATATCGAAATACGGCATGAAATGCTGACCTGCCACGCTCGGGTGTTCATAATATATCGTGAACAGGTTCTTTCCTTGTTTCAGGTTTTTCAGCGGCACGGTGGCGCGGCCGATTACGGTGTCCCACTTGCCGCAGTATTCGCGGTTTACGAAAATATGCACCCGACCCCATATCGCGCCGCAATTGTATTCGCAGATCATGCCGGACGGGTCAAAATCCAGATTGACTTCCTTTTCAAACCAGATACGCTTTTCACCGTACCATGTGTTATAATTGAAGTCCTCCCATCCGGGAAGATTTTCAATCGGTCCGTAAACCTTGCCTTTCTCCTTCAGACGCACCGGGAAGAACCAGGTACGGAAATAATCATTGCTGGCGCGGTAGGGGATCGCCTCTTTCCGCCAGGCGGAAGGCTCAGCAGGCGCATCGTACACTTCCGGATTCTGCCCATCTTTGCCCAGCGCCATGCGCCACAATTCGGTATCAAGACAAAGCGACTTACGCAATCCGGCCGGCGCAGGCGGCAACGGGGAATTCTCGCTTTTTCCGGCATCCCCCACAGCGGCATCCAGCACTTCGCGGGCCGCCAGATAAGCGGACTCCTGAACCTCCGCCTCGGTACGCAGTGCGATAACCGCCGCTTCGCCGCCTTTTCTGGCCTGCTCCAAATCCGCGGCCGCTTTGCGCAAACCGGCATTCATATCCGTATTGGCGGCACGGAGTTTTTGAAGTTCCGCCTCGGATTTTTCCTGCGAAAACACCGGATAAACCGCATCCAGAACAATCACATCATTGGATTGAACCCCGCGGAAATCGGCGCGGACAGTCACATCGGAATCTTCCGGAAGATCGAGCGGAACAACCGCATCGATACAGCCTGAAGCCGCATGCACAGGAACGGAAATAACATTACGGCCGTTCTGCCTGACGGTAACGGTGACCGAATATTTTTCCGGCTCTGGGCAGCCGCAGCAGATCCGGAAGCCGGCGTTACCGCCTTTCATAAGCGCGGCGTCATCGCCGCGCCCGAGATAAAACCCCCGGTACCAGGAAGAAACCGAACGGCATTTGCCGGCGGCTATAATTTCATCGGCCGGAGATACCGTGAAAATCTCAACATCCTGCAACGGTTTGCCGTCGAGATCGAATATTCCCAGCATCAGGCCGTGATCGGCGATGCGGTCCACCACCTTGAGCAACACGGTATTCAGCCCCTTGCGCAGACGGGCACGGTAACTGAACTTATCTTCGGAGGCGCCGGAACTTCCCACCGCATAACCCACTTGAACACCGTTCAAAAACAGCTTATGATCGTCATCGCATCCGCCGCGCAGAAAAACCTCGCGGTCAGCGGGCGAAAAAACATAGCAGGCGGCGTAATTGACGATAAAATCATCGTGCGGCGCCAAACCGCTGTCCAGACCGTAACAGACATCGCCCTTGAAAACCCGCTCTTTCCACTCCACATCGGCAACGGTATTTTCGCGCACCCCCCACTCGTTGGTGGCGCCGACTCCGGCGATAAGTTTGGCCTCATCTGCGATAAAAGTAACTTTTTCAGGAAGTCCGGGGGCAGGATGCGCCGCCGCCTCGGAACCGTAAAGCGGAGCCAGAAAATCCTGACTGAAACCGGTGCCGCCCTCGTTGGCGGTTTCCTCGGTCTGATAACTCGGATACGGCCCGCGGACAAGCCACCGGTTGATAAAACCGTTTTCAGTGAGCGGATAAGCGGAACAGGCCAGCGCCGCGGCGGAAAAAAAGAGCGATAACAGGAATTTGCGCATAAGTGAACTCCTCATGTCTGTAAAAACTATTCCGTAGTCCGGATTCATGTTTCTCCGGCCGTTGCGGAGAAGGCAAATACAACACCGAATATACAGTAAATTACCGTAATAAGCAAATCAGAACGGCACTGCGGATTTCCGATTTTCAGGAATAAAAAAGCGCCGTATTAACGGCGCGGCTCCGAATACGGTTGTCGGGAAATCAATCATCCCCGGTCCCCATCTGGACGGAAACAGGTACCTGAACCGTATGTTCATAACAGCTGAACACCGAATCCACTTTCTTCTTCGACGGGCGGGGAGTAAGCATGCTGAATAACGGAACTGTTGCCAGTCCGAGCAGCATGCAGAAAGCGCCGGCATTGATGGGGGAGCGCAGTATAACTGGGAAATAAGGACGGAAGAAAATATTCGCCAGCATAATCAGCAGCGCAATGGCGAAATTCAGCCCGCAGGCGGCCGCGGTGGTCCGCTTCCAATACAACCCGTACATGAACGGTGCCAGAAAAGCGCCTGCGAGAGTACCCCACGACACTCCCATAAGTTGAGCGATAAACGAAGTCCCCGCTTTTTGCTGCCAGACGGCCAATGCGGTAGAAATCAGCACAAAAACCGCCACGAAGAACCGCATGGTCACAATCTGGCGTTTTTCACCGCTGGAACAGTGCAGAAAATCCAGCGTCAAAGTTGAAGCGGAAGTCAGCACCAGGGCGGACAAAGTGGACATGGAGGCGGCGAAGACCAGTATCACCACCAGTGCGATCAGCAGGGTCGGCAGCCCTTCCAGCATCGCCGGAATAATCGCGTCGAAACCTGAAACTTTCGGATCCACCTTATCGGCGAACAGCCTGGCGAAACCGCCCAGGAAATAGCATCCCCCCGCCACCACCATGGCGAAAACAGTGGAAATCACCGTGCCTTTGTGGATGTCGTTTTCGCTTTTGATGGCATAGAATTTCTGCACCATCTGCGGCAGCCCCCAGGTGCCGAGCGAAGTCAGAATCATAACTCCGAGCAGATTCAGCGGATCCGGACCGAAGAAAGATGTAAAAACACCGGGAGCGGCGGAAACCCCGCTGTCGTTAACCGCCGCCAGTTTCAGCAGCGATTCGGAAAACCCGCCGTTCACCCGGAGCACCGCCCATACTACGCAGACAATGCCGAAAAGCATGATTATCCCCTGAATAAAATCGTTGACCGCGGTGGCGAAATATCCGCCGGCGATCACATAAACCGCGGTCAATGCCGCCATGGCGATCACGCACCAGGCATAGTCGATGCTGAACGCCATGGCGAACAGCCGGCTCAAGCCGTTGTACAGCGATGCGGTATAGGGAATTAAAAATACGAAGATAATGAGGGAAGAGAAAACTTTCAGCGCCGGGCTGTCAAAACGGCTGCCGAAAAACTGCGGCATGGTGGACGAATTCAGATGCTGGGTCATGATCCGGGTACGCCGTCCTAATATCCGCCATGCGAGATAAGATCCGAGAAAAGCGTTGGCGATGCCGGTCCAGGTGGCGGCCACGCCGTATTTCCAGCCGAATTGCCCGGCATATCCGACAAATACCACGGCCGAAAAATAACTGGTGCCGAAAGAAAAGGCGGACAGCCACGGCCCGACATTGCGGCCGCCCAGCACGAAACCTTTCACATCGGCGGCGGCGCGCCGGCACAGAATCCCCACCATAACCGTAATTACGGCGAAAATCAACAGTACTCCGAGTTTTACAATCATTAATGCTCTCCTGTTGCGTTTATCAAACGACGGCGCCTCCCGTGCCGTGAAAACTCCAAGAAACAGAAATATACTCCGTTTCCGTGTTTTTATAAAGCGCGCCCCGGCTAAACCAGCCGGTTGGCATCGATGAATCTGGTCAGCGTTCCGCGGTGCACATGCAGTCTGGTAGCGATTTCACAACGGGGGATTCCGGCGGCCAGACAGTCGGAAATAAAGTTTTCACGGCCGGAAAGTTTAAGCCGGGAATTCCGGCGGCCGCGCGGACGGCCGAGCCGGACACCTTCGGCCCTGCGCCGGCGCAAAGCCTCCCTGGTGCGCTGAGATATGAGATTGCGTTCAATTTCGGCGGCAAGACCGAACGCGAACGCCAGAACCTGCGAACTGATATCGGTGCCGAGCCGGTAATTGTCTTTGATCGTCCATATCCGGATATCCCGTTTCATGCACTCATTGAGAATAGCCATGATCATCATCAGACTCCGGCCGAGCCGGGAAAGTTCGGCGCAGATCATCACATCTCCGCTCCGCATCCGGCCGAGCAGCCGTCCCAGCGCCCGCTTCTCCGGCTCCCGGGTGCCGGAAATAACCTCCGAAACCCAGCCGTCCACCGCAATTCCCCGGCCGGCGCAGAAACGGCTGATTTCAAAACGCTGATTCTCCACCGTCTGCCGGTCGGTACTCACCCGGATATACCCGTAAACCATAATCCGCCTCCTTTTTTGTTCCATAGATTCATGCGGAAAACGGAATATACGGCAAGCGGCGGATGATAGAAACGGTCTGAAAGAAAAAGGCGATGCTATTCGCCGGAGATTACGGAAGACGGTTCGGCCGCGGTCAGCATCCCGCCGGACGGCTCCGGTAAAGCATCCCCGCCGGTGATCAAATCCGGCAGCAGCGGCAGCCGCTTTTTCAATTCGCATTCCCAAACGACAATCAGCCGCCATCCCCGTGCGGCGAGTTCAGCCTCGTGGCGCCGGTCACGCTCCACATTGCGGCGGAATTTCTCTTTCCAGAATTCGGAATTAGAGGCGGGCACCGAGGATATCCGGCAACCGTGCCGGTGCCAGAAACAGCCTCGCACTTCTATCACGGTGCGGTATCTGGCCAGCACGATATCCGGCTTGCCCGGCAGCGTTTTCACATGCAGACGGAACCGGAATCCCCGGCGGTGCAGAAAAGAGCGGACCGCCATTTCCGGCTTGGTGTCCGCCGAGCGCACCCGGCTCATATTCCAGCTGCGCCGCTCGGGAGTAAGAGTGTCCATTTACTTGATAAATCGTATTTGAAGATTCAATTTACAAAAATAAGAATCCCCGTCTTTGTAAATTGACCCGAATCCGTATCGCGTTGTACTCGGGGTATCAAATTTAGTATTCTCAAACAAGTATTGTTCAAAAGCATTGTAATTAAAAAGATGGTAACAAAGAACTTCCCCGTTTTCTTTTACAATTATGCAACCACCGTTGGCATCTGAATGACCGTGCCACGCTTCTGACGGGATCATGCCAATGGCGCACTCCGAGAGCAATCGCTTAAATTTATACTGATAAAACGGTTGTTGATTAGCAAGATCATAATTTATCGGATTATCCGCTGCAACAGAACACAAAGCCTCTTTTACGGAAGCAATCCCGTTCATATAATATTTAGTCAACGCATTGGCACAAATTTCCGGCAAACAACTATCTATCAAGGAGAGATTACACTCAAATATTTTGTTAGTTAAACTATGAAAACGCAACCGGCAATTGCGTTCAGAAAGTAATTTTGATTTATCTTTAAAGTTATGCAGAGAATTAAATGCACCCATAACATCATCACTTATGTTACCCTGCACTTGATAAATGAAATTGGTGGCGCCGCTGGGATTTATTAGTGTGGCAGGAGCTCCGAGTTTAGATTTTACACTGAACCCCTGAACCAAGTTAAGACCTGTAAGAATATCGTGCAATCTTATTACTATATCAGATTTGTCAGTCTTTTGGGCTTTTAACGTTTCAACTTGAATATCTGTTAAAAAATTTTCAATTTCGTCCACAGTAAAAGTACTGACTTTGGCATCAATAATTTTTTTCAGAAGATATTCCGACCACTCCTTGAATTTACCACCACTTATTTTATATTCAACAGTTTGGCCGTTGTTTTTAATAATTTTAACATCGGGAGAATCTTTTGAAAGACAAAAGGTAACTTTACCGTTTTTTTCATTTCTCAATATTTCAAGAATTTCATAATATGATTCAAGGTTTTTCTGCAAATTGCCGTCTGCCGCATAGAGTTTTCCAGTCGCCAGTAAATACAACAATACGTAAACCTCACTCCATTCGCCCTTATTCCCGGAAAGTTTAGGCATGACACAGAACATCCCTGATTTTTGCGGCAATTGCTTCAATCACATTGACTGTCACACTGTTCCCGAATTGTTTATACATATTGACATCAGCAAGCGGCAATTTGAAAGAGTCAGGGAATCCCTGCAGACGCGCCCACTCCCGAGGAGTCATCTTACGAATCCCCTCTGTATTTATTTTACCTTTAATATGAGTTGTAGGAGTTAAGTCAGTTTGTCTTTTGTCGATAAGCAAATTGCGTTCTCTCCCCATTCCGCCGCAAACAATCGCGCCGGCAATATCATCCCAACGCCTGATTTCATATCCGAACCCATTACCCTTAGCTGTCTGTCTTGCCTTATGGGCACGTAAAGTATTGACATAAACATCACTCAAATAATATCTCGCCGGAACCGGTTTTCTCTCTATTATGTCCGACAGTCGTTTCGTATTATCTGTACACAATGGAAACTCAAATTTATCCGGCGCAATATCATTTCGGAAAGCAACTATATAGATTCTTTCTCGATTTTGCGGAACTCCGAAATTCTTACTGTTCAATACCTGACAAAAAACTTTGTATCCAAGGCTTTCAAAAGTACTTTTGATAATGTGAAAGGTTTTGCCGTGATCATGTATAACTAATCCTTTGACATTCTCGCAAAATATCACTTTCGGTTTATGGAAATCGCAAATTCGCGCAACATCCAAAAACAATGTACCACGGCATACCCCTTTAAAATTATCTTCAAAACCCTTTCTCTGACCGGCTAAACTGAATGCCTGACAAGGGAAACCTGCTAAACAAATATCGAAATCCGGAATATCATTTTCTTTAATTTTAGTTATATCCCCAGCGATATCAAAAGGTTCGAAAAAATTGGCTTTATAAGTCTTTTGAGCCTGAGTATCCCATTCGCTTACAAAAATCGTTGGATAAATTCAGTCGGGAAAACATTGTCTTACTTTTGCAACATTTTACACCGGTGAAAAAAACAATGAAAATATTAGCGGTTCCATGTAACAGAAAAAAACTTGAACAGATAAAGCAGAAACATCAGTACTGCCTTCCGTCAGTACGGATAAGCAGCTTTTCGGAAAATATATTTTTTGATTATGTTGTTTTAATCCCGCCGGGGGACGATAACATCGAAGCCTATTCAGTAGAATCAGTAATGCCGTCATCTGATTCCAGAAGCAATAAAATCATCTGCAACCTAACAGATTCTGTATATCCGGAAACAGTTTTAACAGATATGTCCGCAGGAATATGCGTAATATCTTCACACTATCATGGTAAAATCAACTTCTTAAAATTAAATAATTTTTCTGAATCCGCTGATCAAACGATAGTAAACGTTATTAAGCGCCTAAAAAAATATTTGCTTCCGGAGCAAACATTATATTGCGCGGAAAAATTTTCTCCATCGCTTTGGGATTATGCGAATACAAACAATTTTGAACAATTTAAATCTATTGATTTGTTTGCCGGAATAGGCGGCATCAGACTTGGATTTGAAAGAGCTTTTGCTGAAAAAATACGAACGATTTTTTAAATCATTCCAACGCTCTTATAAGGCAACAGTATTCCGTTCATCAAGCCCGGCGAAATATCCGTCAATCGACTTTCAGAACACTGTTCAAAGTACCGAGGTCATTAGCGGAAAACTCTTCGTTCTCGCGGTCCATGAACCACTCGTCGTTGATGACGAATTTATATTCGTACTCGCCGGGACGCAATTGCACGCGGACGGCAAAACGGCCGTTCTTGGCCGGCAGCATACGGGAAGCATCCGGATTCCACTCGTTGAACGAACCGGCCAGACACACAGTACTGCCGGCTGCGGCCGCCACCGAAAATTCATAAACCGAATTTAAACCCGGGTTAGATTTCAGAAGCTTCACCATAAGACATCACTCCGTATCAGATTGTAAATCCGGCGCCGAAAAACGCCCCGCGTGCGCATAATATAACGTCATAATGTGCGTATTGCAAGGGATTTCCGTTAATTGGGCATCGTCACGGAATTATTCAGCGGGAGAACATGAAGAATAAGAGGGCAGATTGCCAACGGCCGACAGAACTTTGCGTATGGCTGCTTGGTTCCCCACCTGACCAGGTTGGCAGGTTCCGCCTCACGCTGGGTCCGCCCGTGTTTAAGATATTACTTGGCGCCGAAGAATTCAAGCAGCGCCGAAAGTTCTTTCCGCAATTTTTTCCGCTCCACCACCCGGTCGATCAAACCTTTCTCCAGCAAAAATTCCGCAGTCTGAAAACCTTCGGGAAGCGTGCTGTTGGTGGTTTCGCGGATAACCCGGGGACCGGCGAACCCGATCATCGCGCCAGGTTCGGAAATGATCACATCGCCCACGGAAGCGAAACTCGCGGTAACGCCGCCGTAAGTCGGATTGGTCATAATCACAATATAGGGCAAGCCGGCATCGGAGTGGCGGGAAAGCGCCGCACAGGTTTTGGCCATCTGCATCAGGCTGAGAATACCCTCCTGCATCCGCGCGCCGCCGGAAGCGGTAACCAGCACCACCGGCTGACAGGCGGCGGTGGCGGCTTCCACCAGACGGGTGATTTTTTCCCCCACCGCGGACCCCATGGAGGCCCCCATAAACCGGAAGTCCATTACACCGAGCATATAGCGGCGGCCGTCAAGTTTAGCCTGACCGCAAATCACCGCTTCGCTTTCACCGGTTTTGGCGGTACTGTCCAGCAAACGGGTCCCGTAACTTTTGCTGTCGGTAAATTCAAGAAAGTCGGTACTCCCGATATCGCCGAAAAACTCCTCGAAACCGTCGTCATCGGTCAACAGTTCAATCCTGGCATCCGGAAGCATGGCGAGGTGATGACCGCAATACCAGCACACCATAAGATTATCCGCCAGCCGGTCGCGGTAGAGAGTCTGACCGCACTTGGCGCACTTCACCCATACGCCCTCCGGAATGACCATTTTACCGGCGCCGCTCTGCGGAGTGCGCAGCACATAGTACTTGCGACTGTTGTAACCCATAACCGGAAACCTGTTTTCCAAAACAATAACGGTTAAACTTAAAGTGCATAATATAGCAATAACGGCGGAAGTTGTCAATTTCTCCTGCCGGAATTGCCGGCCGGGGCGGCTTGCTAAAACCGCCGCGCCACACTATATTACCTTGATAATTTAACACCGGGGCTGATAATCAGCGGAGAAACGCCGGGTATTGCCTGTGGAAACAGTGAAAATCATAGTAAAGTTATTATATCAGAGGTAGATCAATGTTCGATTCTTTAAGCGACAAGCTGCACGGTATTTTCGCCAAACTGCGCGGGAACAGCGTTATCACGGAAAGCAATATCGAAGAAGCGCTGCGCGAAATAAAACTCGCACTGCTGGAGGCGGATGTAAATGTAACCGTGGCCGGAGATTTCATCAATGCCGTCCGGAACGAGAGTATCGGCAGACAGGTTACCGCCAGCGTAACCCCCGGACAGATGATGGTGAAAATCGTCAACGACAAACTGACCGAATTGCTGGGAGAAGATGATTCGGAACTGAAACTGGAGAACAAGCCGTCGGTGATAATGCTGGTCGGGCTGCACGGCTCCGGTAAGACCACCAGCGCCGGTAAACTTGCCAGACTGCTGAAAAAATCCGGCAAATCGGTAAGACTGGTTGCAGGCGATGTGTACCGCCCCGCGGCCATAGACCAGTTGGAAATCATCGGCAAAGAAATTGATGTGCCGGTGCATGTGGAACGCACCAGCGTAAATGTGGCCGCCATTGCCGCCAATGCGCTGGAACAGGCCAGGGCGGCAGGCACCGATATTGTAATAATCGACACCGCCGGCCGGCTGCAAATCGATGAAACCATGGTTCAGGAGCTTATCCGGCTGCGCCAGACGGTACACCCGGATGAGGTGCTGCTGGTGGCCGATGCGGCATTGGGTCAGGAAGCGGTCAGCGTGGCGGAGCACTTTCACAAGGCGCTTGATCTCAGCGGGCTGATCCTTACAAAACCCGACGGCGATGCCCGCGGCGGCGCCGCATTGTCGATCCGGAAAGTAACCGGAGTGCCGATTAAATTCGCAGGTACCGGTGAAAAACTGGATGCGTTGGAAGTGTTCCATCCCGACCGTATGGCGGGAAGAATTCTCGGCATGGGCGATGTGGTGTCGCTGGTGGAGCGCGCCTCGGAAAAAATAGACGAGGAAGAAGCGAAAAAAATCAAGGAAAAATTGCGCCGCAATGCCTTTGATTACAATGATTTTCTCTCGCAGTTCAAGCAGATAAAAAAACTGGGGGGAATGGAAAGTGTACTGAAATTTCTGCCCGGGGGGCGGCAGTTGACCGATGCGATGAACTCGGTTGACAAACGGCAGTTCGACCGGATGGAGGCGGTGATACTCTCGATGACCAAAGCGGAACGGGAAAATCCGGACCTGATGGATTTCAGCCGCAAACGCCGCATCGCCAAAGGCGCCGGAGTACCGGTGGAAATAGTCGGCGGACTGGTCAAGCAATTTGAAACTATGCGCAAAAACCTGCGCCGGAACGGGGCGTTAGGCCGACTGATGTCCGGCGGGATGTCCGAAGAAACCGTAAATACACCGACCTCCTGGATGAATGCTCCGCAGGCATTATCGCGCAAGGAGCAGGAACACCGCAAGCGGCTGGCGAAACTGGCCAGAAAGCAACGGGCGAAACAGCGCCGCAAAAAATAACCCTGGAGATAATCGATGTTAACTTTACTGATTGCAATTATTACCGGAACCGCGGTCGGAATTATCACCGGCTACGATCTGCTGAGCCCCGGATGGGGGATAGTATGCGGGATTGCGGCGGCGTTGACCGTGAATCTGATCATCGGACTGACTATCCGCAAAAAAGTCGGAGCCATTCAGGCCGGAATTGAAAGCCGGATGCAGGCGGTGCAGACCAGAATCGCGAGGCAGATACAGATATTCCAGCAAAAGCCATCCGGCAATCCGGCTTCGATGCGCAAAAAAATTGAAGAGATGCAGTTTGACGCCATGCGGGAAACGCTGAGGGACACGGTGAAATTCGAAAAGTTCTATCCGTGGAATATGATGCTTTCCCGGCAAATCGCCACGATGAAAATGCAGTTGTATTTTCAGCTCAGGGAATTCGGAAAGGCGAACGAATATATGAAACGCGCGCTGTTTTTCGATATCCGCTCCAAACTTATCAAGCTGGTAATGCTGTACCGCGATGCCCCGGCGGAACTCGACCGTTTCTACAACAGTAAATTCAAGCGGGTGAAGGGTGACGAAGCGGCGCTGGCCGCCTGTACTTATGCCTGGATGAAATTACATCAGAACGAGCCGCAGACGGCGCTGAACGCGCTTATCGAGGCAAAAAAAGTTTCCTGCAACGAACAGTTGCTGGGCAACTATGAGCAGCTGGCAAACGGCCGGAACAGGCATTTCACCATGAGCGGGTTCGGAGACGCATGGTATGCGTTGTATCTGGAAGAGCCGAAATTTAAACAAGTCAGAACAGCGCAGCGCGGATTTTAATTAAGTGCTCCGCCGGTAGATAAAGTTATAAAATGGTAGAGAAAATTTTTGAAAGTATCTGCCGTCCGCTGATGTTTGTCGGCCGGGTAACGGCGGCGCTGACCGGAGATCTGGCGCGGCAGGGTATCCGCAAAAGGGAGTTCAATTACTATTTTAACCTGTGCGGTACTAAATCACTTCCCACTGTGCTGACAATCGCCTTTCTGATGGGAGTGGTTCTGGCGGTGCAATCGGCTATTCAATTACGCAAAGTGGGCGGAGAAATCTTCACCATTGATTTAGTCGGTTTTGCGGTGATGAAGGAATTCGGACCGCTGACCGTTGCCATAATCGCCATCGGACGGGCCGGGTCGGCATTCGCGGCTGAAATCGGCGCCATGAAAGTCAATGATGAAATCAACGCTTTGGAAACGCTGGGAATCCGACCGGAATCATTTCTGGTTACCCCGAAACTGGCGGCAATGCTGTGCGCAATGCCGCTGCTGACGGTTTTCAGCGACTTGGCGGGGATACTGGGCGGCATGGCCATCGGTGTCACCGTACTGGATATTCCGGCCGAAGCCTACTGGGAAGGCACTTGGAGAACACTTGACATCACCACTTTTTTGCTGGGATGGATAAAAAGTTTTACTTTCGGAACCCTGATAACCCTGGCCGGATGCTATTTCGGATTCCAATCCAGTTCAGACGCGCAGGGCGTGGGGCGCGCCGCCACTGATGCGGTGGTGGCATCGATTTTCCTCATCGTAATTTCAGATACCCTGTTTACAGTACTGTACAGTTTTATCGGTTATTGAACGGAACACCGGCACAATGGACGATGTCATCATAGCGGTAAAGGAAATAACCACGGGATACTCCGCGGATAAAATTCTGCTGCGGCGGGCGTCCTTTAACGTCAGACGCGGAGAAATCTGCACTTTACTCGGCGGATCCGGATGCGGGAAGAGTACATTGCTGAAAAATCTGATCGGCCTGTATGAACCGCTGGAAGGAGAGATTCTTATCAACGGCAATAACATTGCAGGAGCGGACCGCGAAGCCAAACTGGAGATTGTCAAGAAATTCGGAGTAACTTATCAGGGCGGAGCATTGTTCGGTTCGATGACCATTGCGGAAAATGTGGCATTGCCGTTGCAGGTGCATACTAAAATGACTGCGGAAGAAATCGATAAAACCGTCAAGGAAAAACTCGCTCTGGTGGGGTTGAGCGGATTCGAGGAGTATTTCCCGTCCGAGATATCCGGCGGTATGTGCAAACGCGCGGGGCTGGCGAGGGCACTGGCGCTGAATCCGGAACTGCTTTTCTTCGATGAGCCGTCAGCAGGGCTGGATCCGGTTACTTCCGCCGGTCTGGACAGGTTGATTTTAAATCTGCGTGATACTCTCGGCGCCACGGTTGTGCTGGTCACTCATGAGTTGGACAGTATTTTCTCCATCGCCGATCACGCTGTAATGCTGGATAAAGCGACTAAATCCATAATCGCGGACGGTTCACCGGCCGATTTGCTGGAGCACAGCAATCCGGAAGTCCGGAAATTTCTCAACCGGGACGGAATGAAAAAGAAAGCGCGTTAAGAGTACGGACCGGCGGATCAGCGGTTAAAAAATTTGAAACAATGTATGCACTGGATTGAAATAAAATCAAATATGAAATTTCATCAATGTCCGGAGATGTTAATATGACAAAAGACGAGAAAAAAAATCTGACCGGGGGAATCGTGGTAGCCGGGGGAATCGCACTTTTCATCGCAATGCTGTTTTGGCTCGGTCTGTCGGATCTGTTTGTGGAAAAAGGTTATCTGACCACTTCTTTCAATGAATCGGTAAAAGGAATTCAAGTCGGATCTCAAGTAACCTATTGCGGAGTACAGATAGGAACTGTCAAGAGGGTGAGCGTACAGCCGGCGGCGAAAATAGTGCTGGTGGACATGGACATCGATCTCGGCAAACTCATTCCGAAAGAAGGTGAAAATAAATTTGAAAAGGACGATTTCGACCTCTATGTGATAAAGGCCATCAAGGAGGGAATGCGGTGCCGGATCGAATATGCCGGAGTAACCGGCGGCCGATATATAGATTTTGACTATTTTGCTGAAAAAGACCAGCCGGTGCCGCCGATTCCCCAGGGGATAAAAATAAACTCCGGAAACGTCTATGTTCCGTCAGTACCATCGACTATGCACGATATTTTCAATTCAATAGAAATAGCGTTGGATCGTATTTCAAAAATTGATTTCGATGGAATATCGTCCTCCACAGTAACCGCATTGAATCAGCTTAACCGGATGCTCGATTCGCCGGAAATGCATAATTTGCAGAAAGAATTGTCGGATACCATAGAAAACCTGAAAAGGATTTCACTGGCTGTTTCCAACGTGGTAGATGAAAAGCGGCTGGTTCGAATCATGGATGACTTAAATGCGAATATGAGTTCGCTGCATCAACTCAGCGACAGTATCAGGGAAGAGATTGCCAATGCGAAAATCGGGGAAAGCACAGGCGCCCTGAGGGAATCATCGTACGCATTTATCAATATGCAGGAAGAAGCCCTTAATTCGCTGGCCAAAATAAACCGGCTGGCGGACAACTTAAACGAAGTTGTGGAAATACTCAAAGACCAGCCGGACGCACTGATCCGCGGCCGCGCATTGCCGGGCGATTAAACCAGCATGAAATGGTACGACCGACAGCCGTTGACTGATTTTGAGCGCATTTGCCGTAAAGAAGACAGTCTTTATCCTCATGATGCGCTGGAATTCGCCGCGGAAACAGTAACGTTCACGGTACAGGGCAAATCCAGCCCCGGTCATGTTACCGCGGAGGAACTGTTGCTTGGTGCGAGAGATTTCGCCACCCAACAATACGGTTGTCTGGCGCCCTTGATATTCCGGCGCTGGCATATCGGATGCGCTGATGATTTCGGCGAGATTATATATATGCTGATAAAACACCGGATATTGTCGGCCTCGCCGGAGGACAAAAGAGAAGATTTCAATTCTGATTTCAAATTTTTCAACTGTACCACGGACAAATGAGCATGAATGAAAATTGCATTCTAATCGATGCTTTCAGTCAAATTTTCAGAGCGTTTTACGCAGTTAAAAATCTCAGCAATTCCCAGGGATTTCCAACCAACGCGCTGGCAGTGTTCACCAGATTGCTGTTTATGATCGAACGCTGTTATCCTTCGGATACCGGCGCCATGCTGTTCGATTGCGGCAAAGTGCAATTCAGGTGCGACATTCTGCCTGCCTATAAAGCCAACCGGCCGCCGATGCCGGATGCACTGCGGTTGCAATTGCCGGTAATAAAACAGATGGCTTCGGCATTCGGATGGCCGCTGCTGCAGCATGACAATTACGAAGCGGATGATCTGATCGCCGGTTTGGCGCATGCCTATAAGGGCGGCGGCAAAGTTTTTATAGTGTCAAGCGATAAAGATTTATCCCAACTTGTAAGTGACAGCGTAATTATGCTGATACCGGCGGCGGGGGGAGGATTCACCGCCAGAGGGAAGCGTGAAGTGCTGGAAAAATTCGCCGTATATCCGGAGCGGATATGTGATTATCTGGCCTTAGTCGGAGACAGTGCGGATAATATTCCCGGAGTTCCCGGAATCGGACCGAAAACCGCGGCCTTGATGCTGAATACCGGCGGCGGATGCGCGGAATGGCTGGCACACCCGGAAAAATTGCAGGAAGTCAAAAACGGCCATAAAATATTGCCTTATTTAGACCTTATAAGAAAAAATCTCCGGCTGGTAGCGCTGAAAGACGAGTTACCGCAGGAGCTGAAGGGCGGCGACAGCTGCCGGCGTAATCCGCCGGATTGGGATGCGGTAACTGAAATATGCCGAAAGTATGAATTGCACGGCGTATTGAAGGATATCGGCAAATTCTGTAAAAAAAGCAACGGAGGCGGAGATGATTTAGATTTATTCGCCGGTTCCGCAACCGCTCGGGAATCTTCAAACTGCGTAACCCTGCCGGTACAAGAGGAACTGTTTTAATTTCGCGGCGGCGGAAAAACCAGACGGAAATCAAAATTACGCTTCAAAATATTAAGGACCTCCTGTTCCCGCCGGCGCATTGAAACAGCGGTTTCCGGAGTTAAGTCATCCTCACCGGCACAGTGCAGCAGACCGTGTGTCAAATACAGTGCCATTTCCCCGGAATAACCGGAATCGGATCGTTTTGCGCCTTCGCGGATGGCCGCATCGGCACAGATAATGAGTTCTATTCCGGTATCGCCGGGAAAAAACGAATCCAATGCGTCAAGATAATTGAAAGTTATCACATCCGTGGTGCCTTCATGCCCGACAAATTCGCGGTTTGCGCTTGTCATGGCCGCGTCACGGACAAAGCGGACAGATAAATTCCAATCTATATCCCGAGGCAATCCGGCGGCGGCGGCACCCCCAGCCGCAAGCCTGCTCAACAACCGGCGGTTCGGACAGGGAGCGGAACCGGATGCTTCCCACCGGTAAAACAGTTTTTTCATTTATATTATCCCCAGTTATCTTTTTTATCGTAAGCGACCCGCACATGCAGCATTGCGGACAAAGTTTTGATAAAAGAGTTCCGAATCTTCGCCAACTCATTTAAAGTTATATCGGAATTGACCAGTTGGCCGCCTTTGAACCGCCCGAAAAATATGCCGTTGATTTCTTTTTCCAAAGTGTTTTGCGATGCGCCTTTCAAGGAACGGCTGGCGGCTTCACAGGCATCAGCCAGACTGATTATCACCATTTCCCGACTCTTTGGCGGGGCGCCGTGATAACGGAATTTACTTTCGTCAATCTCCGCACCTCCGGCCTCCTGGCGGGCTTTTTCGTAGAAAAAACGTACCAGATCATTGCCGTGATGCTGGCTTACCGCATCGGTAATCGTACTGCACATACGGTATCTGGATGCCAGCCGCATGCCGGCCTTGGTATGATTGATAATAATCATACTGCTCATGTAAGGGGTTTTGCGGTCATGCAAAATGTTGCTGTCAGGATTGTTTTCAGTAAAATATTCCGGATGAATAAGTTTTCCGATATCATGGAACATCGCTCCCGCTTTGGCAATCAGCGGATTGGCTCCGATGGCGGCGGCGGCATCTTCAGCCAGAGTAGCTACCGCCATGCTGTGCGCGAAAGTACCGGGCGCTTCGCGTTTCAACCTTTCGATAAGTTTATGCCTTCCGCTGCAAAGCAGCATCAAGGCCATGTTAGTAGAAACGTTGAATGATTCCATTAAAAATATCATCAGCAGTGACGCGATAGCAGTTGTCAAACCGTTGACCAAAGAGATACCCGCCACCAGCAACAGACCGTTTTTCCTGACAACAATTTGCCCGGACTCGTAAACCGTGAAAACAGAACTGTCATCTTGCGCCATCATATCTTCGGCATGCGACTCCGTGCTGTCCGCCGCGGCATACCCCTGCCAGTCAAAGCAAAGATTGAGATTGACTATGCAGCAGAGTAATGTTACCGCCGCCATAGTACGACGGAAAAATTCACGGTAATCAGATGAGTTGCGCACGAATAAAGCCGCCAGACCGCAAACCACCATCCCCTTGATGGCAAAATCGAACGACCGGTCCTGCCACAGCATCATGGCGGCAATTGACGAAGTGAAAAATCCGGCGCAAACCGAAACGCGGTAGCCCATGGTAACCGCCAGCAGCACCGCGCCGAAAGCAATCGGCATGCCGCCGGCGACCAGAGCATCAGGGATCGAATACCTTGAGGCCAGACGACAGAAAATCAAATAGCTGCCATAATTAGCCAGCATGGATACCACGATGACAAAACCGAGCAAAAACAGTCGGCGGCTGAATTTCACCACCGCACTGTGCAGATGGTGCATATAAAACGCTCCGAAAATCACCAGAACCAGACTCCACCAGGCATGATAAGCGAACTGGCGCCATTCACAGTTCATATCGCCGCGCACCGCCGCGGCATATCCGCTCAGTTTATCAGCAATTCCACGACTGACCAATTCATCTTCATGAACTAAAATTTCACCGGCTTTCACATCATGTTTAACCGGCGTCAGCTCGGCTTTATGTTTTTTTTGTTCCTCGGCGCGAAAATAATCATTGCGTATCAAATTCCCTTCTCCGCCGATCAGTCTTTCAAACTCATAAGCCGCTTCCTCGATATCCGACGGTTCCGCCGGAATATCCGCATAATAGCTCAGCATATACTCCGCCATACTGACACCGGCTTTACGCGGATTGTTATGAATCCCTGCCGGTTTGGCATTCAAAATACGGCCATCGGAATCCATTACTCTGACCTGATGTCCCGCCGGCATTGCCGCATATTCTCCGGCAGGCAGCACTCCGCTCGCAAGAACAGAATTTAATTTATGACGGAAATTCCGCAATGCCTCCTCGTCCTCGGCAAATGCCCGCCGCCACTTGTCCCAAACCGGAAGCGCTTCACTGTTCCCACCCTTATCAGAAGCGAAAAATGTATCGAAATTGGTCAGAATACGATCATTGGCATCTTTACTTATTTTAAAATAAAACGGGATTTCCTCCAGTTCCCGGTTGATAAGCGCCGCGGTTTCCATAGTATCCGTATAGCTGAACCCTATTTTCGCAACGATACCGCGCCGTGCGCGGTTTCCTTCGGACAACTCAAGAGTCCCGATGGTATGCAGACGGGATGCCATGGTAAGCAAGACCGCAGCGGTTATCCAAATGGTTACCGCGATAAAAATACGGGAGACAGCGGAACTGTCCAAATGCTTCTGCAAACTCACCCTGCGCGCCTGGATATTGCGGACGAACACTTTAGCGTGCCGGATAAATCCGATACTGTCTCCATTCATTGTTCAGCATCTCCGTTATAAGCCAGAATAATCTTTTCCAAAAGCCGATGCCGGACTACATCCGCAGTGGAAAACCGAATAAATCCGATACCGCCAATACCGTCTAAACAGCGTTCAGCCTGCAGCAAACCGGATTTTTCCCGGCTTTGCAGATCCGATTGGGACGGATCTCCGGTAACGACAATCTTAGAATGGAATCCCATTCTGGTAAGGAACATCAGCATCTGTTCGGAAGTCGTATTCTGCGCTTCATCCAACACCACAAAAGCGTTATTCAAAGTACGGCCGCGCATAAAAGCGAGCGGAGCGACTTCGATAATTCCCTTCGACATTAAATCCGCGACTTCATCCTGCCCCAGCATATCATAAAGAGCATCATACAACGGGCGCAGATACGGCATTATTTTATCTTCAAGACTGCCTGGCAAGTAACCGAGATTCTCACCGGATTCACGCGCCGGTCGAGTCAGAATTATCCTTGCGATATCGCCTCTGAGAAATTCTGAAATCGCCATAGCCATAGCCAAATATGTTTTTCCGGTACCAGCGGGACCGATGCCGAACACCACTTCACATTTGCGCATCAGCCGGATGTATTCCCGCTGATTGCCGCTGCGCGGTATAATCTCCGGCTTGCGCGGACTGACGGTTATCCGTTCGTCCCACAAAGATTGAAATTCATCCTCCCTGCCTTCCGCATAAATCCGGCAAATAAAATCAAAATCACGGGAATCAATACGGCGCTGCTTCAATTTATAAAAATCGGAGAGCCGCGACAGCATTCGCTCCGTTCTGCCTGAGGAAACATCCGGTCCTGATATCTGAATCCAGTTATCTCTGGCGATCAGATGAACTCCGAACACATTTTCAATCTCCCGCAATGCCCGCTCCGCATTGCCGCAGCAAATATCCCTTAAGGTCACTCCTGTATCAAAGAAAAATCTGTTTTCCATAAAATCGGTTCCGACAGCGCGAAAAACAAAAAGGCGCGCTCCTGAAATCAAAATAATTTCAAGCCCGCGCCGAAAATTCGTTCCCCGATCAAAGTTGAGGGATCAGCAATTTCACTCCGACTTTCAGCCGGTTGGGATCAGTTATTTTTTCGGAATTAGCTTTAAAAATAACCGGCCAGCGATTAGCATCTTTGTAAAACTTTGCGGCGATACCGGTTAAAGTATCTCCCGGACACACCGCATATTCAACCGCGGGAGCGGCGGGAGCGGCAACCGCTTCGGAAGCTTTTTCCTTTTCCGGAGTCAATTCCACCCGGGCCGGAGTTTCAGATTCAGCTGTGACAGATTCGGTCCCGGACGGTGATTCGGATACGGCGGCATTACCATCCGCCGTGTCTTTCGCCTTATCAGCAGCATCCGGTTCCTCAACAGTGGCGGCGACGGAAACTTCACCGGCAGGAGCATCAGCCGGAATATCCGCGGCGGCATCCGGCAATGAAGTATCAACCGGAGTATCAGGGATAACTTCACCGGCAGAAGCATCCGGCAACGCATCGGCGGCACCCTCACCGGCCGGAGCATCGGCCGGAGCAACAGGGGTAAATTCCGTCATCGTCATCGGCGCCGTACCGGCCAGCATTTCGGGGGGCGGCATATTGCCGCGAATGGCGGCGACTTTGGTTTTCGGCGGCTGATAACCGGGATAACTTTGAGAAATTACCCGTTCCCATTCCGCTTCTTCCCTGCTGAGCGGAACTTCGGCAAGTCTGGTAGTGTCGCAACCGGACACCAGCAAAACAGCGAGCCCCGGCAAAACAGAATACAACATCTTTTTCATTCTGAATCTCCTCTGTGATTTTCACCAAATTCAAGCGGCAAATCACTGCCGCGAAAAAAACTTGAATACCGGCATTATTTCATCTTGCGAAAAACCAAAGCGCCGTTATGACCGCCAAAACCGAGATTCAAATTCACAGCCACGTCAACGATCCGCTCTCTCGCCGTATTGGGGACATAGTCCAAATCGCAATCCGGATCCGGTGTTTCGTAGTTAATAGTCGGAGGAATCACTCCTGTTTCGATACTCCGGACACATACGATCGATTCCATCGCTCCGGCCGCGCCAAGGCTGTGTCCGGTTACACCTTTAGTACTGGAAACCGCCAAACCGGCGGCATCTCCGAACACCCGGTGCAACGCCACCGTCTCATATTTGTCATTCAAACTGGTACTGGTACCGTGCGCAT
>JAZRUY010000184.1:0-5616 GCA_045598845.1 Victivallaceae bacterium | reverse complement strand
TCCAGCCGTCCGGCATCGGCACCGGTGCGGTGACTGTGATGGTTTCGCCGGCGGCAAGATTTTTTTCCGCAAGAACGGTTTCCGAAGGTTTATTGAAGCCGGCCGATTCCGCACCGATGGCCACAGCGGCTTCGGAACCGGGCAAGGCGGTACAGGTGAAAGACATCCGGTAATCTTCGCCGCGGGGATAGATCAGCGGACCGGACATCCGGAAGCCGCCGCCGGACACAACGGTGTATTTTCCATCGGTAACTGAAAAAACGATATCTGAATCAGCCATTTTCCAATCAGGAGTCCAGCCGGACGGAACCGGCGCGCCGCGCAACCATTCATCTCCGCCGGATCGCCGGCGCAGATAAGCGGAAAAAGCCGGCTGAACCGAGGCGAAACGGGCTTTCTGCTCCTGCGAAAGAAAAGCGCGGAAATCATCGCGGCATTCCGTAACCGCACCGAGGCATGAAAACGAAGCGGAAAAGCATACCAGCGGCAGCAAAACCGCCGCCGCCGACAAGCCGCCGCCCCGGAATCTCATCGGAAATTCAGCACGCTCGCATCATAATCAGCGGGAGGAACCAGCCCCAGCAATTCGATGCAGGTGGCGGCCAGACTGCTGATGCCCAGTCCGGATTTCAATTCCGGCAGATATTCGCCTTTACCCTCGGGATCGTACACAATGCACGGCACCGGATTCAGCGAATGGCTGGTTTTGCGGCAGGCGGAGCCCGTCTTATCCAGTTTCACTTCGCCGCTCTTGGTGTGCTCCAGCATATCGTCGGCATTGCCGTGGTCAGCGGAAATCACCAGCACACCGCCGGCGTTTTTAACCGCGTCGCAGAGGCGGCGGAGACAAAGGTCGAGAGATTCCATCGCCACGATAACGGCATCCATGCTGCCGGTATGCCCGACCATGTCGCCGTTGGGATAATTCAGACGGATCATGCCGTATTCACCGCTGCCGACGGCATCTATCACCGCATCGGTGATCTCGGCGCATTTCATCCACGGACGCTGCTCGAAAGGGACCACATCGGAACGGATTTCACGGTAGGTATCAAGTTTTTCATCGAATTTGCCGGAACGGTTGCCGTTGAAGAAATAGGTGACATGACCGTACTTCTGGGTTTCGCTGACCGCCAGCTGGGCGACGCCGGAAGCGCAGAGATATTCATCCATGGTGCGGTCGATTTCGGGCGGATTGACCAGATAGAGCGATGGCGCATGCAGATCGCCGTCGTATTCCATCATGCCGGCGTACATCACCGCCGGCCGGACACCGCGGTCGAATTCGGAGAAATCATCCGCCTCAAAGGCCCGTGTGATTTCCAAAGCGCGGTCGCCGCGGAAATTGAAATAGATCACCGCATCGCCGTCATGCATGGCTCCGACCGGATCAGCCCCGTTGTCGGAAATCACGAACGGCGGCAGATCCTGATCGATGGCGCCGGTCCGCTTGCGCAGTTCAACCACCGCGTCATGGGCGCAGCGGAACATCTCACCTTTGCCGTGCACATGAGTTTCCCAGCCGAGTTTCACCATATTCCAGTTGGCATTGTAGCGGTCCATAGTGATGACCATGCGCCCGCCGCCGGAGGCGATGCGGGCATCGAAACCGCCGTCATTCAATCCGCCGAGAAACTCCTCGAACGGATCAATATATTCCAGCGCCGAGGTTTCCGGCACATCGCGGCCGTCGAGCAATGCGTGGATACGCACCTTTGCAACCCCGGCCGCCTTGGCGGCGGAAACCATCGCTTTCAGATGGTTGATATTGCTGTGCACATTGCCGTCGGAAAAGAGACCGATAAAATGCAGCGCCGAATGTTTTTCCACGCAGTTGGCGATCAACTTCTTCCAGGTTCCGCCTTCGAAAAGTTTGCCGCCGGAAACCGCCTCCTCCACCAGTTTGGCGCCCTGGGAAAACACCCGGCCGCAGCCGATGGCATTGTGACCGACCTCGCTGTTGCCCATATCGGCGTCGGAAGGCATGCCGACCGCGGTACCGTGCGCCTTGAGCTGAGTGTGCGGACACTCCTTGAGCAATTTATCCAGCATCGGGGTGCGTGCCAGCCGAACCGCGTCGCCGTCGGCGAATTTACCGAAACCGACGCCGTCGAGAATCGCCAGCACCACGGGACCGCGGCGGGAACTGAAAGCGGGATTTTTCTTCAGACTTTCCAGCATTGTAACATCTCCCATATGATTTAAAACCGGATTTTGTAAGTTTGTAAAAATCAGCTGCGGTGCGCTTCGGCGCGGTTGCACAGCACGCCCTTGACACTGCCGGCGCAAAAATCCAGAAACTCCTTCACCTCCGGGATTTGAGGCAGTTCCGCGGCGATCTTCTTCAGCGCATTACCGGGAGCCAGATTGCTGTGATAGTAAATTTTGAAAATTTCGCGGATGACCCGGATGGTCTCGTCCGGAAAACCGGCGCGTTTGAGACCGACCAAGTTGATCATCTTGACACCGCCGTTGCGCCCTTCGGCCATCATGAACGGCGGAACGTCCTTGGAGAACACCGAGCCGCCGGAGATGATCGCGTATCTGCCAACCCGGCAGAACTGGTGGATGCCCACCAGACCGGAAAGGATCGCATGGTCCATGATCTGCGAATAGCCGGCCGCCGCCACGCTGTTGACAAAAATAACATCATCGCCGATCACGCAGTTGTGCGCCACATGGGAATGGTTCATGAACATGCAGCGGCTGCCGATGACCGTCTCGCTCTCCGGCTTGGTACCGGTATGAGCGGTGAAACCCTCGCGGAAAATATTGTCATCGCCGATACGCAGATACGAACGGGCTCCGGCGGTTACGGCATGGTCCTGAGCCGGCTGGCCGAGCGCGGCGAAAGGATACAGCACATTGCGGCACCCCAGCGAGGTATATCCGCCGATGTTAACATGACCGATAAGCCGGCAGCCTTCGCCCAGTTTCACATGCGGACCGACATAACAGAAAGGACCGATCTCCACATCGGCGGCCAGTTCGGCGCCGTCGCAAACAACGGACCCGGGATGAATTTTAGCCATAGCAAACACACCTTTCCCGGAATAAACTTCCGGATACTGGAAAAACATGTCATTCCATAAGTGTTTAATATAGGTTTAACACGCCGGATTGACAAGCGGCAACCCTTGCAAAAAAAAACGCCGGGGCTTAATTTATGGAGCATAAGAAAACCAATCAACCGCACGCTGAAACGGTTATGAAACTGACTCTGGTACTGGACAGACTGCGCAGCGCCTACAACACCGGCAACATCTTCCGCATCGCCGAAGCGGCGGGAGCGGAGATATTCGCCTGCGGATACACTCCGGCGCCCGGACATCCGAAACTGGCGAAAACCGCGATGGGAGCCGATGCCATGGTGCGGTGCCGGCATGCGGGCACCGCCGCGGAAGCGATAACGGCGCTGCGCGCGGAAGGCTGCCGGCAGGTGCTGGCGGCGGAGCCGGGAGAAGGCGCGGTGCCGGCATGGGAGTACAAGTACGAATTCCCGCTGGCGCTGGTGCTGGGCAACGAGGCGCTGGGCATAAGCGAAGACGCGCTGGCGCTCTGCGATGCCAGGGTGGAACTGCCGATGCTGGGCGCCAAAGCGTCAATAAACGTGGGCAATGCGGCGGCGGCGATAGTCTGCGCCATAGCGGCATCGGCGGAAACACGGAGGCTGAAAGAATGAAAGTAAGGCTGGAAGGGAAATTTCCGGAGCGGATAAGACCGCTGCTGCCCAAATACGGGATGGAGGAATCCGACACCCCTGAACTGATCATCACTCACGGCGGCGACGGAGCGCTGCTCGGCGCGGTACGGAACCGCGGCGGGCTGCCGCTGCTGCCGCTGCGCAGTTCGGAAGGCACGCTGGAACTCTGCCCCCTGCATACCCCGGAACGGAGACTGAAAGACTTTACCGAAGGTAAATACAGCATCAGCGAACTGCCGTTGCTGAGTGCGGAATACCGCGGGAAAACCCTGCTGGCTATCAACGACATTTTCCTGCACAATCTGGACCGCTCCAGCGCACTGCGCTACCGGGTGAGCATAGACGGGGAAATTTACGCCGATGAAATCATCGGCGACGGAGTCGGTATGGCTACGGTACACGGCAGCACCGGCTACTACAAGAGCATAACCCACAGTGTGTTCCGGGCCGGGATCGGGCTGGCGTTCAGCAACTCCACCGAGGAAGTCAGCCATCTGGTGCTGGCGGATGAAAGCGCGGTGGAAGTGGAAGTGCTGCGCGGCCCCGGACTGCTGGTGGCGGACAACAATCCTGAACAGCCGGTCATCGGCTGCGGCGAAAAAATTGTCCTGCGCCGGAGCGGTATGACCGCCCGGATTTACGCGATCGCCGATTTCATGTGTCCGGCCTGCCGTATGCTGCGTCATCCGCACCAGGGGCTGCGGCCGGTTACCGGACTGAACTGAAAACGGAGGACGGGGGGAAACGGCGATGAAAAACGGCGATGAAATTTTCTGCCCCCGCTGCGGCGGAAACAGCATAGCAAGAGAGGAAACCGTAATGGACGGTTTCACCCCGGCCGGCAGCGTGCTGGTCTGCGCCGTATGCGGCGCAGAAGTCGGCAAACCGGAAACAGAGAAACCGGGAGCCGGCGATGAACAGGACGAAGCGCTGCGGCGCTTCGCCGCGCTGCTCGGCGAAGATGTGCCGGAGGCGCGGCCGATGGAATACGATGACTCCTGCGGCGGGTTCTGCCGGGACTGCGCGAACTTTGTAGTCCACCCTTTCACACCACGCTGCAGCCTGACCGCCGAACCGGCCGACCCGAACGGCGACTGTGAAAAATTCCGCCGCCGCGGCAGTGATTCCGCAGAAACGTAAGTAACAGAGTTTTATAGTTGTAACACCCGTCCGCCGTCGTCTTTTTTTCGGTCAAGTAATATGTCCTGATGAATTGTAACACCCGTCCGACTTCGCCAAGGCTACGTCGGGATGACTTTCCGGCTCAAGGCCGGAAAGTCACCGGTCTGTCGTGGCGCTGGTCTTGTTGAGTGTTACTGAATACAGATCCGCATATCCGTTTGTTTGGAGAGTAAACAGAATTTTGTGGTAATATGACTGATGTGTAGAAGGACAGTAAGTAACATATCTTTTGTGGTAGTAACACCCGTCCGACTTCGCCAAGGCTACGTCGGGATGACTTTTCGGTCCGAAATTGTTTTCGGAACCAAAAAGTCACCGGTCTGTCGTGACGCTGATCTCTGAAAATATTACAGATTAAATTCCGCGCTCCCGTTTGGTCGGTCAAGTAAGAGAATTTTGTGGTTGTATGACTGATGTGTCGAAGATCGGCAAGTAACAGAGTTTTGTAAAACGCTGAAGAATTCCGGGGCATAAAAATACCGGGCGGCATCAGCCGCCCGGATGATTTTAAGACAAACGGAGATCAGGCGATCTTGGTCACCTCCGGGCGCAGCAGCCGGTCGTCACCGCCGTACAGATCCGCCGCGGCGCCGTAAGCCGGAGCGGAGGAGGACAGCGAGGACATATTCAAATCCGGAGCATCGAGCGACAGCAGACCGGACATCGCGGACGGAGCGGCGGAAGCCATCTTCAGCGAATAACCGGTATCCAGGCCGTTCACCGCGTTGACC
>JAZRUY010000183.1:0-6548 GCA_045598845.1 Victivallaceae bacterium | reverse complement strand
ATCGGCCAGCAGGATACCGGTTTCTACAGTGCTGAACTTTTCGCCGGTGGAACGCACCGCGAACGGCATGTCCGCATTTTTCAGCACGGCAATCAAATCCTTGCCGCGTTCGGCATGGCGGGGAACCAGCACGAGTTTAATATCCGGGAATTCTTTTTTCAATCCGGCATACACCCCGGTGATCAATTGCTCCTCGCCGGGATGGGTGCTGGCGGCCAGCAGTATCCGGCGGCCGGAGCCGAAACACGCCGAGAATCCCGGATCCCCGGAGTTTTCAGGTATCCGCTGGTCGAATTTCAAATTACCGGTCACCACGATATCCGCTCCCGGGGCGATTGAACGGTAGCGGGCGGCATCGGCATCGCTTTGAGCGGCGATAACACGCATGGATTCCAGCAGCGGACGGAAAAATGTCCTGAACGCCCGGTACCCGCGGGCGGACCGGTCGGAAAGTCTGCCGTTGACGATGGCGACCGGAATGCCGCGTTTAGAACAATTCCAAATCAGATTCGGCCAGATTTCCGTTTCAAAAATAATCATGGCGGACGGGCGCAGCAGATTCAGCACGCGGCGCACCATCCAGAAAAAATCGATCGGGAAAAACATCACCGCCGCCCATTCACTGCCGGCCAGCTTGTTGCGCGCCAGTTCCTGCGCGGTGGTGGTGGTGGTGGACAACACCAGCCGGCGTTCGGGAAACATCCCGTGCATGCGGTTCATCAGCTCCAGCGCGATCATGCTTTCGCCGACGCTTACGGCATGTATCCATACCGCGCCGCGGAATTTTTTCAGTTCCTCAGCACGCGCCCGGCCGAAAATCGCGAAACGCTCCGGATAAGTTTTTTTCCACCCCGGGCGCGCCCGGTATTTGTAAATCATTCCCGGCACGTATGCCAGAAAAGCGAAAGGCAGAAATATGTTGTAAACGATTTTAAACAGCCAGATCATAAGAAGTCTCCGGTATTCATTCCAGTTTAGCCAGTTCCGGCACATATTTATTCAGAAGTTTATCCGATATCGCCAGCGTATCGGCAGCGTTTGAGCATTTCAGCGCCTCCCCGGCCGCCGCTTCCATCTCCCACATCGGCACCGAACGGATCACCCTGCGGACCAAGGCGACGGCCGAAACCGGCATGCTGAGTTCCTGCACCCCCAGACCGACATACAGCGGCACCAGGCGCGGTTCGGCGGCGGCCTGCCCGCACATACAGGTCAGAATCCTGGCGCTGCGAGCGGCCGCGGCCGTACGTCCCACCAGCTCGAGCACGGCCGGATGCGACGGCCGGTACAGATACGACACTCTGGCGTTGCCGCGGTCGATAGCCAGCGTGTACTGCACCAGATCGTTGGTTCCGATGCTGAAAAAATCCACCAGCGGCGCCAGCCGGTCGGCCATCAGCGCGGCGGACGGGGTTTCAATCATCACTCCCAGCGGCAGCCTTGCCACCGTATCGTACCCTTCCCCGATCAACTGTTCGCGCAACCTGGCGATCATGGACTTGACCTCTATGACTTCGCGCACGCTGATCACCATGGGAATCATCACCCGCAGATCGCCGTAAACCGCGGCGCGCAGCAGCGCCCGCAACTGGGTTTCAAACAGATCCTGGCGCTCGTGCAGGCACAGCCTGATACCACGCAACCCAAGAAAAGGATTGCTCTCATCCGTCCGGTAAATCTTTTCCCCCGTCTTGTCCCCGCCTACATCCAGGGTGCGGATCACCACCGGGAAATTTTCCCTCGCGCCGGCCAGACGGCGGTACACCTCGAACTGCTCATCTTCCCCCGGCAGGCCGTCGCGGTTGAGAAACAGATACTCGGTGCGGAACAGCCCGACACCGGAAGCGCCGCTTTCCACCGCTTCGGACAACTGCTCCTCCGAATCGATGTTGGCCGCCAGATGAATCCGGAACCCGTCCGGAGTTTCCGGCTCCAGACTGCGTTCACTGCTGAGTTTAGAGTAAAAAGAAACCAGTTCCTCGCGTTTAACCCGGTAGGTTTCCAGGGCGCGTTCATCCGGATTGACGATCAGCCGCCCGGTGAAGCCGTCAACGATCAGCCGGTCGGAGCCGTTCAGCGCTCCGATCACCTCGGCGGGGATGCCGGTGACCGCGGGAATACGCATGGAGCGGGCAAGAATGGAGGCATGGCTGGTCGCGCTGCCTTTTTCCAGCACAAAACCCAGAACTTTGCGCTGTTCCATGCCGGCGGTATCGGACGGGGAAAGAGTGCATGCCACAGCGATGCGGCGGTCGTCCTCATCCCCTTCTCCTCCGTCCGTTTCATCCGACAGATTGCCGGCGATCCTGGCCGCCACGTCCTTTATATCGGCGATGCGTTCAGCGATATATTTGTCATCGACTCCCGCGAACACCGCGCAGATTTTCTCACAGCCGGCATACACCGCGTATTCCGCCGTCACCCGCTCGCCGCGGATGATTTGCTCGACGGTCTCCGTCAGCATTTTATCGCCGGCTATCAGCAGATGAGCATCGAAAATCGCGGTATCGGAGGATGCCAGTTCCGCCGCCAGCCGCGTTTTCAGCTGTTCCAGCTGCTGTACCGAAAGCGCCAGCGCCGCGCGGAAACGCTCTACTTCCCGTTCCTCCGCGCCTTCTTCGATTCCGATACGCTCCGGCCGGCAGTATCCGGTGGCGGGAATCACCCGCTTGGCTCTTCCGATCGCGATACCCGGCGAAACCGCGCATCCGATATAAGTCTGATTGATTATCGGCATCGCGTTCAGTCTTCTCCGAATCCGGACTCGAAAAAGCGGACCGCCGCATCGGCCGCGCGGACCGCGTCGCCGCCTTCCGCTTTCAGCAGAAGCTCCGTCCCCTTTACGGCCGCCAGCATCAGTACCGACAATATGCTGGAGCATTCCGCGCTTCCGGCGCCGTCAACCCGTTCCAAAGTAATTTCGGCATCGAATCCGGACAGCATTTTGACCAGCTCCCCGGCCGGCCTCGCATGCATGCCGAGCCGGTTCTTCACCGTCACTTTGCGTTCAATGTAATTTTCCGTACCGGCCATGGCGGCTCCGCTCCTCTCTGTCAACAGAACCCGGCGTTCAGACCGTCCACGGCCGACGGCGGTTCAGTTGACCGTCAGTGTCATAAGCATAACCTCATAATATACTTCCGCCCGGCCGGCAAAGCAATTTTCACCTTGCTTTTCACCTCTCCGCGCACTATATTCCCACTGCACGGCACGCTTGCGCCAGCATTATGTTACAATTTCAGGAGAAAATCGATTATGAACGAGAATTCCCGGTTCGAAACCATCGCCGTACAGGGCGGATATACCCCTGAAAACGGCGAGCCGCGCACTCTGCCTCTCTATCAGAGCACCACTTTCAAATACGATTCGGCGCAGGATGTGGCCGACTTGTTCGATCTCAAAACCGACGGTTTTTTTTATTCGCGGCTGGCCAATCCCACCGTGGCGGCGTTTGAACGCAAGATGGCGGCCCTGGAAGGCGGCGCGGCGGCGGTGGCGGTGAGCGCGGGACAGGCCGCCAACACCGTGGCGGTGATGAACGTGGCCCGCGCCGGCGACCATGTGCTGGCGGTATCCAGTCTTTACGGCGGCACGGTATCCCTTTTCACCAACACCCTGATAAAGATGGGCATCGAGGTCACTTTCGTATCCCCGGAGGCCACCGCCGCCGAGGTCGAGGCCGCCATGAAACCCAATACCAGGGCGATATTCGCCGAAGCGCTGGCCAATCCGGCGCTGATCGTGCTCGACATCGAACGTTTCGCCGCGGCGGCTCACCGGCGCGGACTTCCGCTGATCGTTGACAATACCTTTCCCACCGCGTTTCTCTGCCGGCCGTTCGAGTTCGGCGCCGATATAGTCACCCATTCCACTTCAAAATACACCGACGGCCATGCGATGGCGCTGGGAGGCATCGTAATCGAAAAGGGCGGATTCGACTGGCGCAACGGCAATTTTCCGGAATTCACCTCGCCGGATTCCGCCTATCACGGTCTGATTTACTGCGATGCCTTTCCGGACGCGCCGTTCTCGGTCAAACTGCGGGTGCAGCTTATCCGCGACCTCGGCTGCATCATGTCGCCGTTCAACGCGTTTCTTTCCAATCTCGGTCTGGAAACCCTGCATCTGCGGATGGAGCGGCACAGCGCCAACGCTCTGGCGATGGCGGAATTTCTCTCCGCTCATCCGAAGGTCAGCTGGGTGAACTACCCCGGTCTGCCCTCATCTCCGCAGTATGAAGCGGCGCGGAAATACCTTTCCCGCGGCGCCGGCGGAGTACTCTGCTTCGGGGTGAAAGGCGGTAAAGCGGCGGGTGAAAAGGTAATGAACGCGCTGAAACTCGCGGCTATCGTCGTGCATGTCGCGGATGTCCGCACCGGGGTGCTGCATCCCGCCAGCATGACCCACCGCCAGCTCTCCGATGCCGAACTCGCCGCCGCCGGCGTCAGCCCGGATATGATCCGCCTGTCGGTCGGCATCGAGAATATCGAGGATATCAAGAAGGATTTCGATCAGGCGCTGAATCTTGCCTGACCAGGTGCAGTACAGTATGGAGCATTAAGGCCGGAAAATGAAAAAGTTGAAATTGATAATTGTTTTGGCTGTGTATCTGATGCCGTTTATATTAGCGTTTACCTGCGGCAAACGGGATAAAACGAAATGAAACTATATGCGGCTTACTTTGGGAAAGTAAAGTATAAGAAAACCTGTAAACCGATGGAGGACTGATGATGATGCCCGACTGGCTGACGAGATTGCTTAAATTACAGGAACATGACCTGAAAGTGCGCGCGATGCGGGAGCAGGCGGACGCGGTTCCGGATTATCTGGAGAATCTGAAAAAGCGCCGGGCCGAAATGGTGGCGCGGGTCAACGCCGCCGCGGAAAAAGCGCGGTCGCTGAAACAGCGCCGGGAAGAAACCGAGGCGCGGATAGCCGCGCTGGCGGAGGAAAACGCTAAACTGCAGCGTCAGTCGGCGCTGGTCAAAAAGAACGACGAATATCAGGCGATGCTCTCCACTGTCGCGCTGAACGAAAAAAAATCCGATGAACTCGAAACCCTGCTCATCACGCTGATCGATGATTATGAATGCGAGAAAGCGGCGTTTCTGCGGCTGAAAACGCAAACGCAGGCCGACATCGAATCTTTGCGGGAGGAATACGCGGAGAACACCGCTTTCGCCGACCGGCTGAAGCAGGACATAGCGGCGATGGAGCCGCTGCGCGCCCCTCTCGAATCCGGCATTCCCGGAGATCTGCTGGCGCGCTACGGGCAGCTACTTGCCGGCGGTGACGGCATGCCGCCGGTCGCCGCGGTGCGCGGCGGAGTCTGCGGCGGATGCGGAATGCAGATCACCCCGCAGAGTCTCGCCGTGATTACCCGCGGTCAGCCGGCGGTGTGCGACAACTGCATGCATCTGATCTATCTTTGCGGAGACGAGGGTTGAATTCAGACGGTTCCGGTTTTCCCGGCGGCGGAGATTTAAGTTTCGCCGAAATAAATTACGATACGGTCTCCGCTTCCGCATCTCCGGAAACTCCCGGCAACGGGCTGCCGGACGAGTGCGCCGGCTTTTTCGCCCCCGGAGGGGAACTTTCGGAATATGCCGCTTCCCGCGGCATCGTTTTCGAACAGCGCCCGCAGCAGGCTAAGATGGCGGAAGCGGTGGCGAAAGCGCTGTGCGCCGGAGAAAACCTGTGTATCGAGGCCCCCACCGGCATCGGTAAAAGTTTCGCCTATCTCATCCCTCTCATATACCGCAGCCGTGAAACTGACCGGCCGGCGGCGGTCAGCACGGAAACCATCAATTTGCAGGAGCAGTTGATAAACCGGGATATTCCGCTGCTGCGCGAAATCACCGGAATCCCGTTCACCGCGGCGCTGGCGAAAGGACGTTCCAACTACCTGTGCCGGCGTAAACTGGAGTTGCTCGACAGCGAGGAAAAGGATAAACTGGCATCCGCGCTGAACGAAAACGGCCTGAGCGCCGTGATCCGCTGGTGCGGTTCGCCGGAATGCGGCGGCGAGCGGGATGAAATCAGCATCGCCCAGGAACTTTGGCAGCTCATACGCAGCGACGGCACCGGCTGTCTGGGGCATAAATGCCCGCATTACGGCGATTGTTTTTACTACCGGGCGAGGGAAAACTGGAAAAACGCCGATATCGTGGTGGCCAATCACGCGCTGCTGTTCACCGATCTGGCGCTCCGGGCCGGCGGCGAAGGCGATGCCCTGCTGCCCGGCTACGGAGCGCTGGTCATCGACGAGGCGCATACGCTGGAAAACAATGCCGCCGCCCATCTCGGAGCCCGGCTCTCCAAATCCGCGCTCGCCGGGGTGCTGCGCCGGCTGTTCAACCGCGGCGACCTGCGCGGTCTGCTGATGCACAAGGGCATCCGTCCGGAACTGCGCTCCGACACCGCGGCGCTGAGCGCCGCCGCGGATGAATTCTTCGCTCCGGCGGAAAAACTGCTCACCGCCAACAATCTCCAGGCGGCGGAACTGCCGGACGATCTGGTTTTTTCCGACCGTCTTGCCGGATTGCTGG
>JAZRUY010000182.1:0-10314 GCA_045598845.1 Victivallaceae bacterium | reverse complement strand
CTTCTTAGGGAACATAGCGTCGAATAAAAGAGAGAAGTGTGGATAACAAAACTGAGAGCCTTCAATGAACCTTACATTTGACAACCTTCAAAAAAATAAAGACAATCGGGTCATCTTTCGTGGCATCTGGGGAAGCCATGCCTACGGAACGTCAACGCCAGAAAGCGACCAGGATTCTGTTGGCGTCTTTGTTCTGGAATCCGAGGCATATCTTTCGCTGGAAGAAACGCCCGTACAGGTTTCTGATGAACGCAATGACAACCGCTTCTATTCCCTTCGCAATTTCCTTGAACTTGCTTCCAATGGAAATCCGAACATTCTGGACGTTCTTTTCCTTCCGGAAGACTGCATATTGACAACTTCGCAGTATTGGCGAATGCTTCAGAACAACCGCAATTTTTTTCTTTCACGAAAGGTATTGCAGACCTATTGTGACTGCGCCAGAGGGCAGATGCGCAAGCCAAAGTTCCGACGAATTTGGGAATGATTTTATTCGGGAAACATCCGGAAATGTTCATCCCTTCTGCATACGTTCAATATGTGCGCTTTGCCGATTCCGATAACGGCAGCGACATCCTTGCGGAACACGCCTACAAAGGTCCGCTGATTCGCACAATTCAAGAACTGGACGCTTTTGTGAAAGTCGGCATAGCCCAACCGCACCCAGTGAAAGTTTCCGCATTGCGGGAAGAGACGTTCTATCACTATCCCGACTGGGCAGTCCGCGAACTGCTGCTGAACGCCGTCATTCACCGGGATTATCAGCTTGGCAACGCGCCCATCAAATTCTACGACTACAACGGGGCGCGTCTGGAAATTCCCAATCCCGGCGGTCTTTACGGACTTGCCAAACCGGACAATTTTCCCTCGGTTAACGACTACCGGAATCCGCTGCTCGCCGGAGCCATGAAAGTCGAAGGATTCGTGAACAAATACAATCGCGGCATTGCCAAAGTCAAGCAGGAAATGGAGGCAAACGGCAACCCTCCTCCGGTATTTGATGTCAATAAACTTACCGAATTCCGGGTAACTCTCCGTGTCAGTATAAAAGTACCGTCTGGCACGACAAATGGCGATGAGCCGATAAATGAGCCGATAAACATTAGTAAGTCAATTGAAACTTCGATTATGGACTTGGTAAATCGCTATCCGGGAATTCAAAGGAATGCCTTAGCTTCGCATTTGCATATCTCTTTGGCGACATTAAAACGTGCTTTGACAAAAATGACATCCGACCCTCTGAATGCCAAAATTGAGCATCGCGGTTCCAATAAAACCGGCGGCTGGTTTCCAAGAACATAAAGGTTATTCAATTACGAATGAACAGCGCATATTTTGCTGACACGGATTTTTCCTCGCGGACGCAAGCGGGGATTTAGTTTTCAATATACACGCTCCGCCATTTTTTGTACTCATGCCCGACGGATTCCCGCCGGGCTTTCTTTTTGCTCTGAAATCCAACCTCAAAACTGCTCCAAAACAATCTTCATATAGTGAGCGGTGCCGGTATTTCCGTCAAATCCGCTATCCTGCTCAACTTTCTCATCGCCGCAGGGTGTCATCTCTGATTTTAGACACAACACACAACTCCATAAATTATCATCGTAATCACATTTTTTTCCCGGCGCATTGTGATTTCAGCGTACACGGAGAAGTTTACAAAATGCGAACTCGCGTCCTTTGGTTTATGTGTAAAAGTATTTTGACACTTTGGAAAATATCACATAAAGTGTAAAGATTTCTTGACACATTCTGTTTCCGGTGCATGGATTTGTCGTTTTGTCAATCGGAAAACGGTTTTTCGTTGGATGAATTGACAGAAAAAACAAAGGAAATATTGGCTATCGAATCATAGCAAAGAGATCAATCGGCAACCACAAGGAGGTTTACTAGCGGATCAAGTTTGCGATCGGTACAATACAAAAAGGTGTCGGGCACTACCAAAGGAGTTGCGATAATTGAATTTCACTCTGCCTTCTTTTTATGCTATATCGGGGCGTCGCATCAATTTCTCTGAGCGAGGACAAGTGTCGTGTGAAAGGATAATCAGCAAACTCTAAACGCTATGAGCGGCAAAAACCTGCGCGCGCAGGAGTGAGTGCATTGAGGTTAATGGATAAGAGGATCCAATGGACTAGAGCCCGAATTGAGGAGCTCGACACTTCGCGCATCCGCTCCCGTATCGGATATCATACGTCTCCCCGTGAATTGGGCATGTCCTCGTGTAGTTTGCCTTATATGCCGGAATTGAATTGGATGACGGAGGCGTTGGTTGAAATGAGTCACTATTCGTCATAATTTGATTCATCATCTGATTCATCATCTGATTTTGCATCTGCATCTGCATTTGTTGTTGTTGGGTCACATCATCCATGACAGCCTGGGATTTTCTACTGTCACGCTTCGTTTGCGTATTTTGTGATACTTTGCCGATAAACGCATTGCTCAGATTGTTTCTTATTGCCGATCGCATTCTTTCCACCTGCAGGGGAATTTCATCTTTAGCCGGTACCCATAAGATGCCTTCGCCGTTACATCCTTCGCAGACGGACACGCAATATCCATACCCATTGCAAGTTTGACATCTTTGAACTTGATTAACGGTAGCGGTTCCTTGGCAACCATGGCATTGGACGTTGCCGGAACCATTGCAAGTGGAACAATCGATTTTGTATGCTTTAAGATATCCCAATGGATATTCGATCGTCTGAGTGGGAGAATAAATATTTACAAATTGAACTTGAGAATAAGAACTTGTTTTTACGAATTCCGAAGACCCGCACCTAACACATTTGTTCGGAAGTACGTTTTTGGGACTGCTAATATTATAATGATACCACATATTACAATCCGTCTTGCCGGCATTGCAATAACGGCAACTAACAACTCCGAGACCATTGCAATTATGACAAGTTAATACCGCGTCGATTTTTCCCGTACCGCTACAATTTCCGCAATAGTTTTTTATCTTTCCGCTGTTCCCGCAATTTGAGCAATTGCTTTTTTGGACGTAACTGTTCTCCAGATCGCCGGTTTTTACGAAATCCATCCCGGGGACGATTACTCCGGGTACCCACTTCACAATCAAGCTGTCCTTGCTGATAAAACGGTATCCTATTTCCGGAAGCCAAGTGTTTTCATCGGTACCAGAGTAAATGTGAGGATATTGAGGATGCTTCAAGCCGGGTGTCCAGACCGCTGTATGACCTACCATCGTGTATCCCGGACTCAGTTCTTGAGTTCGATTGATAAAAGTAAATGCCTTATGCGTAGGTTTCCCATCAGCAAAAAACAACGAGACTAACGTTATACCTAAAAAAACACCTAAAATAACACCAAGGGAAATCAAAAGAATCATTTTCCACGGCATCGACTGCCGTATTCCCTGCGAGGACTCCTTATCCATATCTATACCTCGTGACTTTTCATTGACAAACAATATAATATACTTCGCGAAATAAAAAATCAAATCGGTTCTTCATCGTTGTCGTGGTGAAGACTTTTGAGACAATGCATGGGGGGTACTTTTATTCCTCCATTGCTCGTAAAACCGCTCCGATGGCTGATGGCTGTATATTACATTCCTCAATGGCGGTTTGAAATAACATACAGCATCCGGGTGAAGGAGCGATTATATATATGAGCAAAACAACGGGAACTGACACCTTCAGGCAACTGAAGGCCATCATGAAAGATGTCGATGGAGACCATCGGCAGATTATCAAATGCTTGCAGAAACAAGTCGAATACCTGCTTGAGAAATGCAGAATAGTGGAAAATTTGCCATTGAAAATAACGGCTGGCCGAAAAAGGCAAGGTTTTGAATAAATTTTTGCTTGGAACTATTGAGCAGACCTTTGCCCCCAGCACTGTCTTCGGCTGGAACAGGGAACTGGTCGGAAAAAAGTACAACAGCGTTGGTTCCGGACAGAAGAAACGAGGCCGTCCGCCTGTTTCGCAGGAAATCGTTGATGAAGTATTGAAGCTGTCGAAAATGAATCCGGACTGGGGCTATGACCGCATTGCTGGAACGATGCGTTATCTTGGGTACAATATCGGTGCGACAACAGTAAAACATATTCTGGATGATTACGGCATCGTCCCCGACCCGGAACGGCGGGTACAGGGTGACTGGGATCAGTTCATTGAAACGCAGCAATATGTCACGGTATCAACGGATTTTGCCCAAGTGGAACGGCTGACCCCGCATGGCATGGCGCGCGAAAGCCTGCTGTTCTTTATGGACATTGGAAGCCGTGAGGTGCGATGCGGCAGCATTGTTCACGATCCCGATTCAAACTGGACAACCCAAATAGCGCGGGACATGTGCGATATGTGGGACGGTTTCCTGCTGGGGAAAAATATCTGATTCACGACCGCGACAGTTTGTTCAACAGACGGTTTGATTCAGTTTTTAAATCAATCGGAATAACAATCAAAAACTTCCCCCGTTCACGCTGCAGATGAACGCCCGTATGGAGAATTTCATCTGGGTGCTCAAAACGGAATGTCTTGACAAAATTATCTTCTCATCGCGGGAACAAATCCGGATGGCGGTCAAGGAGTACCTTGAATACTGGAATCACTACCGTCCTCATGCCGGTCTTGGCGGAAGGATGGTCAAGCCGTATGAACAGTCGCCTGACGGAAGGATTATTGAAGTTCCGTTTCTCGGCGAACTGTTCCACGGATACCGCAGAGAGAAGATCACGGCATGAGGTTAGGAATTTATGCATCCCCGTTATGCGCACGCACGTGAGCACAAGGAAAACATCAATAGACATTCAGCCGGCAGAGTACTACATAACCCTATTAGACACAATACCGCTGGACATTGTCTATCCGTTTTTTAGCTCAAAAAGTGTAGCAGGGGTTTGTTTTTCAATATACATGCTCCAGGAAATCCGACCTCAAAACTACTTAAAAACAATCTTCATATAGTGAGCGGTGCCGGTATTTCCGTCAAATCCGCTCTCAACTTTCTCATCACAATGGGGTGTCATCTCTGATTTTAGACACAGCACACAACACCTTTAATTATCAATATAATCACATTTCTGTTTCCGGCGCATTGTGATTTCAGCGTACACGAAGTACCTTACAAGACGCGAACCCGAGTCCTTTGCTTGCCACCCACGGCACATCGAATAAAATCCACAAATCACCGAACGGGATATCAACAAAATGCCGGTCTAATGAGAATTTTGCCGGACTTTCTGAAAAGTTTGCAGTATAATGAGAACTTTTTGTTGATTTTTGCAAAATTCGCAGTATATTATAATAGGGTTCAAGTTCATAGAAAACAGATGGAGATAAAAAATGATTTTACGAGAACACTATCTGGAGCAGATGCGTCCATTTTACGACAGTGACTTGATAAAAATTATCACTGGCATCAGACGCTGTGGAAAATCAGTGATTATGCAGCAAGTCAGGGATGAGATTCAAAAAGAATCAAGGAATATCATTTATCTGGAATTTGAAAAACGCGAGATCCGAACCCAGCTGCCTGATGCAGATTCCGTGCTGGAATATGTGAAACAGAAAAGAAAGTCCGGGCGATGCTATGTCTTTCTGGACGAACCGCAGGAAATCAATGGATGGGAGGAAGTCTGCCAGTCTCTGCGGATGCACGGAGATTCTGTCTTTATTACCGGCTCCAACTCGAAAATCCTTTCACAGGAATATGTGAAATCATTGAGCGGACGCTTTGTGTCATTCCGCATTCGTCCTTTCATTTATCGTGAATTGCAGGCATACGCGCAGGAATTGGGTAAAGAAATTACCCCGTTGGACTACTTGATATGGGGTGGTTTCCCGAAAAGGCTGGAATTTTCAGATGAAGCACTCCGGCGATATCTTGAGGATTTAAACGAAACAATCATTTACAAAGATTTGATTGTCCGTTTCAAAATCCGGAAGGAGGCTTTGTTCCGGGCAGTTGTGGATTTTGTCCTGCGCTCCAACGCACGCATTGTTTCGGCAAATTCCATTTTCAGGGCTGTAAAGCAGATGCAGAAATGTTCAGAGAATACAATCCAGAAATACATCGAATACCTTGAAATGGCATACGCCGTGGATTTTCTGGAACAATATTCCACGCGGACAAAGCAATTGCTCTCGTTCTACCGAAAGAGCTATGACAGCGATGTATCATTGAATTCCATCCGCTGTATGGACAATCGCTACGACCTTGACCACAATCTTGAAAATGTGGTCTATAATGAACTGCTCTACATGGGATACCAACTCAATGTCTATCGCCATAATAATGAACAGGGAGAGATTGATTTCTTCGCGCAGAAGGGCAATCGGAAATACTATATTCAGGTAGCATACAGTGTGGCCGATGATAAAGCATATCAGCGGGAATTCAGAGCTTTCAGGCAGGTTGATTCACTGTCACAGAAAATATTGATAACCACCGATGAACTGGACTATTCCACAAGTATTGTCCGGCATATCCGTTTTCGTGATTTTCTTGCTATGCAGGATTTGGGATAAACTGAAAAAACGCAAATCACCGAACGGAAAAACTCCCGAGGTTTTTTTCAGTTATACACGCTCCGCCGTTTTTCATTTTCGCCTCACCGGAATCAGCGGGAACGGATTGGAGAGCGGCGGCGCTCCCGGCGGAATTTTACGGTTACGGATTATTTTGAAAAAATAGAAAAAACAATTTGTATTTTATTTTTTCAACGTTATGTTAGTAATCGTTAACTGACTTTGGGGATGCGGGGGATAAAATGGCATTGACCGGACGGCAGCAGGAAATAACCGGAGCGGCGCTGCAACTGATTGCGGAGGCGGGAATTCAGAATCTGACGATCCGCAATCTGGCGAAAGCGGTGGGAGTGACCGAAGCGGCCGTGTACCGCCATTTCGCCGGAAAAAACGAGATTATCCGCGCCTTGATTCTGCGCTTTGAGGAAACGGTGCAGTGGCAGAAGGAGCTGCGCGGCTGGGAGGCTATCCGCGGTTTCGCGATGAACCGGATCGCGCTGATATTGGACAATCCGCCGCTGGCGCATGTGTTTTTTTCCGAGGAGATTTTTCAGGACGATGAAGAGGCGCGGAAAATCCTGCAGGATACCCTGCTCAGGCATAGAAAGGCTCTGGAAGAACGCTTTCAGGAGGCAAAGGCGGACGGAAAACTGCGGCGGGATGTTCCGATCGACGCGCTGCCGTGCATAGTATACGGACCGGTGCGCCTGCTGATCAAGCAGTGGGGACTGAGCGGTCACGCTTTCGATCTGAAACAGCGCTGCCGGCAATTGCTCGATACGCTGGAATTTATTCTTCAGCCGCCCGCACGGTGACGGCGGACGAAGACCGGCGGACTGCAAAAGTCCGCACAAAATACAATCCGAGGCATAATCCGGAGGTGCGATCAAGAGAATATTCCGCTGACAGTTCCCGTAAACGGTCCCGGAAACCGGAGCGCAGGGGCGGAAGCGAAACCACTGACGCCGCTTACACGAACGGACACCGGGAAAGAGCATCAACCGCAACCGCAACAGGAGAAGAACCATGAAAAAAAAGATTTTGTCCGCAACAGTCGCATGCGCGTTGCTCGCGGCGGCCGGCTGCAATCATATGCGGTCAACGGAAGGTATTCCGGCGGTACGGAACTTTTCACTGGAGAAATATCTCGGCACCTGGTACGAAATCGCCCGGATGCCGCACCGCTTCGAACGGGAACTTACCGATGTGAAGGCGGAATACACTCTCCGCCCGGACGGGAAAGTTAAAGTCGTCAACAGCGGCCGGCAAAACGGCAGTCAGAAAACCGTCACCGGGGTTGCCGGATTGAAAAATACGGATAATTCCGGAGAATTGGAGGTTTCCTTTTTCCGTCCGTTTTACGGCGGTTACCGGATCTTTTATCTGACTCCGGATTACACGGTGGCGATGGTAACATCCGATACCATGGATTACCTGTGGATTCTGGCCAGAACTCCGGTGATCGATGCGGCGCAATTGCGGGAGTGTCTGAATTTAGCCGAAAAAGCAGGATTTCAGACCGGATTGCTCCAGTATCCTAACCGCAGTCTTGAAAACATTATCGGCGAATAATGAAAAATAATGAAAGGGATGCGCTTTATGAACAGAAACGATATCCTTAAATGCGCGGTCTGCGGGCTGACGGCGGAAGTGCTGAATCCCGGAAGCGGCGGGGCGCCGGTATGCTGCGGCGAAACCATGGCGGTTATGCCGGAGCAGACGGCGGAATACAAATTCGAAAAGCATGTTCCGTATCCGGAAGCGGTGCCTGACCGCGGAATCCGGGTGCTGGTCGGAAAAGAGGCGGCCCATCCGATGACCGAAGCCCATCATATCGAATGGATCGAGGTTCAGGACGGAAACGATACCGTCCGCAAATATCTGGCTCCGGGGGCGGCACCGGAAATGGAATTCGCCGTACCGCTGCGCCCGGGACTGGTCATCCGCGAATTCTGCAATTTGCACGGCTTGTGGAAGTACGAAGTCAAGTAACTGCAAGGTCCGGCGGATACTTAATGCGGATTCTTATGAATCCGCATTTTTTTTCGCGGCGGAGCAAAAATCAGGATATGAGACTCCGGATACTGCCCGGACAATTCAAAAATCTAAAATTACCGTTCAGGCGCGGCAAATTCCGACGGAGCGGAAGGCAACAGGTTTTCTTTTTGTTCTTGTCCCTGTTGCTTTTCGGAAGACTTGTCCTTGATCTCCGCGCTCCGGAGGATTTCCTGATAATACGCCGTGTAGAGCATGATGTTCCGGACATATTGAAGCGTCTCCGATGCCCGGCAGTATCCGTATTTAGCCTTGGACGCATACTTCCCCGTTTCGAGCAGAGCCAGCGCTCTGGCGGTATTGTTGTCCCAGACATTCGGGTTCCAGCCCATATTCCTGGCAAGTTTTCTGGCATCAAGCACATGGCCGAATCCCGCATTGTATGCCGCCAGAGCGAAACAAAGCCGGTCGGGCATCTTGATTTCTTCGGGAATTCTTTTGCTTAGTCCGGCCATGTATTTTGTGCCGGCGTGAATCCCGTTTTCCGGATTTTTCAGATTTTTAATTCCGACTTCCCGGGCTGTTTTCGGCATCACCTGCATCAGACCGGTCGCACCGATGGCATTGACGGCATCCGGTTTGAACCGGCTTTCCTGAAAGGCCTGCGCCGCCAGGAAATACCATTTAAAATTGTAAAGGGCCGCATATTTTTGAAACAGCGCATCGTAAGGGGAAATCATCAGTTTCTGTTTGTTCAGCAGAACCGGCGCGGCCTGTTTTTGTTTTTTTTCGTCGTAATAGCGCCGGACGAGCGTATTGAAAAACGCGCTTTTATTATTTTTCTTGAAAAATTTGTTGACGGCTCCGGCAAGTTTTTTGTCCTGTTTCCTGACTACCCAGGCATAGGGGCGTTTTTCCGTAATCCGGCAAAGTTTTTTTACCTTGCATCCGCCGTGCAGCGCAAGATTCAGAATGGCATCGTCCGCTGCGGTAAGATCGTACTCCCCGGCAGAGACCTTCCGGATAATCTGCAATGATTCTTCGGTTTCCGGAACCAGGACAATCGTGTATCCGCCGTCCGGCTGAAGTTTTTTCAAAGTCTGGTAATAGGAACTGCTTTTCCGGATGTGGATTTTCCGGTTTTTCAGCTCCCCTAAATCACTGATTTTCTCGTTTTCGCGCCCGACCAGAAAATCAGAGGTTCCGAAATAGGGTTCGCAGAAGGTCAGTTCCGGAAACATGCGGATTCTTTCATCTGTCCGCGTGTAATTAGCCGCGATGAAATCGCCTTTTCCCTCTTCCAGATACCTGGTCATGCTCTCGAATTCCGGCGGAATAATCACAACGAGTTCAACACCCTGTTCTTCCGCGAATTTCCTGGCGAGTTCATATTCAAAACCGCGCATGCCGCCGCGATCCAGAAAACAGCAGTAATATTCGTTTCTCGTGATGATCCGGATGAAACCGCGCTTCCGGATCGTATCCAGATCCATACCGGTTACCGGGGCTTTTTTTACGGCCGGCGGCGGGACGGGACGCTTTTCCGGAGGCTGCTGAGCCGAAGACGGGGAGGACTGGGACGGCGCTTCCCGCCGCTGCGGTTCCGGAGTCACGGTAACCGGTTCCGCATCCAATCCGGCCTCGTGGATAAACGCGTTGAGTTCATGAATCAGCGCTTCGGAGTCTTTCCGCGCGGCGAAAACCAGCGGAACGCGATTCCGCACCGAAATCAGCTTCCGGATACCGGAATTGTATGTCAGCCAGTCGTCCAGATCACATTCGTCCAGAATGGAATAGGGGATTTCTCCATCGGCT
>JAZRUY010000181.1:0-15339 GCA_045598845.1 Victivallaceae bacterium | reverse complement strand
CGCCGGCTAAAGTGCTGGCGGAAAAATTCGGTTTCACCCCGGAAGGTGTGCTGAAAAGGATAGAAGATCACTTTGTCCGCGTGGACGAAGATGAGTGCGGGTGCGGAAACGGACACTGCGGTGAAGAAGGCTGCCGCTGCGACGGCGACCATTGCGGACTGTAAGCGCCCCGGCACCACGGGGATTTGTTGTACGGCAAAACAGGTTAACCAGTCTGTGCTTAAAATTGCACAGTTAAAAACCGTTATCAGAACGGCCAGTTGGCCGTTAACATGGACGCGGTTGTTTCGTCGGAAACAGAGCAGATTGACTGCGCTTCCCGGTACTTTCATCTTAAAAAAACCGCGCTTCCGTATAAACGGACGGTTTCCGGGTTTCCGCTTTCCATAATATCAGATAAAAAGCATGATGAAGGAGTTTTTCACATGATGGAAAGTAAAAAGACCGTCGGAATAATTCCGGCATACAAGCCGGACTTCAAACTGACAGAAACACTCCGTAAAGTTATTGATTCGGATTTTCTTGAACGCGTGATAGTTGTCGATGACGGCAGCGGAGACGAATACCGGGATATTTTCGCTGAAATTTCCGCATTCGGCAAAGTTGACATTTTGCATCTCGGGGTAAACAGCGGCACCGGCGGAGCAATCAAAGCAGGTCTGCAGCATGCCATATATCATTACCCGGATTGCGACGGGTTTGTCACCTTTGACGCCGACGGGCAGCATGCCCCCGGGGATATAAAAAAAGTTGTCGAAGGATTCATGAATAATCCGGATAAATTCGCTATCGGAGTCCGCGATTTTCATGATCCTTCCCTGCATATTCCTTTGCGCAGTAAATTAGGGAACCGGCTGACCGAGACCGTTTTTCATATTTTCACCGGAATTCATTTGTCCGACACGCAAAGCGGGCTCAGATGTTATCCCCTGACTGTCGCGCGAAAAATCACGCAAATACCGCGGAACAGATACGATTTCATGCTGGAAGCTTTATTGGTCGCCGCGGATATGACCGAATACATTCAAATACCGATCAGCACCATCTATGAGGATAAAAACAAGCGCAGTCATTTCAACCCGGTGCTGGATTCGCTGCGCATATACGCGGTGTTTTTCCGATTCATCGGTTCTTCATTGCTCAGCAGCCTGATAGATTATTTGTTCTTTGCTCTTTTATTTCTGTTGTCATCCCGGGTAATGCTCAGTCTGATAATCGCAAGAGCAATCAGCGTAACACTTAATTTCATTCTGAATAAACGCAAAGTATTCGCTTCCGGAAACGGAAAAACCTTAAAGCAGGCTGGAGCGTTCACACTTTTGGCCCTGGCTCTGTTTGCCTGTTCATATACCGGTATCACCGTGCTGAAACATTACTGCGGCACAAATCCGCTGCTTTCCAAAATACTTGTGGAAATAATTCTGTTTTTCCTGAGTTTTCTAATTCAGAGATTTTTAGTATTCTCAAGAAAGAGTTAACGCAAGAACAAAGAATATACCCCGGACAACGGCTCGTGATGTGATTAATCTGTAAAAAAAGCGGCTCGAGAAGACCGCTTTTTTCAGATTTAAAACTGAAAAATCTCCGGGCGGAAAATATCAGCCGGGAACAGAAAATACTAATTTGTATTTTTACCGCTGTTCAACAGTCGCGGAACCGGAATTTCCTGTACGCTGCAGAAATTCGGCGCGCATTACCCGCTTATAACTGCGGACGGTACCGGAATCGTTGGAAAAACCGTCCACCACTCCGTAAGTAGTGTCGATATCCCGGTTGAGGTTTCTCCATCCAGCGGAATTTCCGTATCCCTCATCGGGAATGCCGTAATTGGGGACATTGCGCTGCACCTCATCCGGAACCACCCGCTGCGATACGATCAGTACCGCATCGGCTCCGGCAGCAGCCGCTTCCCTGCCCAGCTTGACCGCGAGGTCTTCCCGGGAGGTCTTCAAATGGTCTCCCGACACTTCAGCGGTTCCCAGCACTTTGTATTCGAAATCCACCGCCTCCGCATTCTGATATACAGGCACTGCGGAATCATGACTTGAAGTTCCGCGTTCACCCTCATAGGTATAGCTAAGGCAACCGCAGAGAACCGCGGCCAGACAGCAGGAAAAAACCAGAAACCGTGATTTAATGTGTCGCATTTACCGCTCCGTATTTGAATTTGACCGCAATCACGGTTTTAAGGTAGAACCGGTAAGTTTTTTTTTCAACCGTTTTACGGCATAAAGAATTGATTTTAAGCCGGAGAAACGCTATTTTAATTTAAAATTATACGATATGTTTTTTAACCTGCAGGCAAGGCAAAGCGAAAGAAGGCAGACTATGCTCAATGTTTCCGGTGTATACACCGCACTGATAACTCCGTTCCGCAACGGTAAAGTCGATTTTACCGCTTTTAAGAACATCGTGGAAACGCAAATCGCCGGCGGGGTGGCCGGTCTGGTACCGGTAGGCACCACCGGAGAAAGTCCCACCCTTACCGCGTCCGAACATCTGGAAGTAATTGAAAAGTGTATAGAATACGCGGCAGGACGCTGCCAGGTTATCGCCGGCACCGGAGCCAACTCCACCGCGGAAGCGATTGAACTGACCCGGGAGGCGAAAAAGCTCGGAGCCGATGCCACTTTGCAGGTTACTCCGTACTACAATAAGCCGACCCAGGAAGGCATCTACCGGCATTTTTCCGCAGTGGCCGACACGGTCGGACTGCCGGTGGTGCTGTATAATGTGCCCGGACGCTCCGGAGTGCAGATCGCGCTCGATACGGTGGCGCGGCTGGCGGAGAATCCGCTTGTGGCCGCCGTCAAAGAGGCGGCCGGCAGCGTGGACCGGGTTTCCGCCATCAAGGACGTCTGCGGGAACGGAATCACGGTTCTGAGCGGCGATGACTCGCTTACGCTGCCGATGATGAGCGTGGGGGCGGCTGGAGTCATCAGTGTTACCGCCAATGTCGCTCCGGCCGAAATGAGTGAAATGGTGCGGCTGGCGCTGGCCGGAGATTTCGCCGCCGCGGCAGTAATCCATGCCAGACTTTACCGTTTCTTCCGCGACCAGTTCATCGAAACCAATCCGATTCCGATCAAGGCCGCCATGGCGATCAAAGGCCTGATTGCGGAAGAGTACCGGCTGCCGCTGTGCGGACTCGCCCCGGCCAACCGGGAAAAACTCGCCGCCGCGATGAAACACTGCGGATTGCTCTGAGCCGACGCTCCGCCGAAAACGGAACGATTGTTATATATTTATTTCTTTTTGCCGCCCGGATTTTGAAGGACGGCAGTATTTTTCCGTTTGTTTTGCTCCGGCATGATACCCAGTATCTCAGGCGAAGCTGAATTTAAGATTCCATCAGAAAAAAACGTACCGGCAAATGACCGGAATGCGGTCAAAGATGCCGGCTTAAAAGAGAGTATCTCCTGACGGGCTGGCAAACGCTTCCTCATCCGCCTTGACCATCAGTTCGACCAGAGCGGAAAATTTAACCTCGGGTTTCCAGCCCAGTTTATTCATCGCCTTGGCCGGATTTCCCTGCAGTAATTCAACATCAGTAGGACGGAAAAACCGCGGATCTATGCGCACGACGGTTTTTCCGGAAACAGAATCGACCGCATATTCATCAACTCCGCTCCCGTTCCAAACCAAAGAAATTCCGACGCACCCGAAAGCCCGGTCGATAAATTCCCTCACCGAGTGGGTTTCACCGGTGGCAATCACATAGTCGTCCGGAACCTCCTGCTGCATCATCATCCACATCATCCTCACGAAATCCGGAGCATACCCCCAGTCGCGGCGGGCATTGATATTGCCGATATACAGACAGTCCTGCATACCGCGCGCGATACGGACCGCCGCCATGGTGATTTTACGGGTCACGAAATCGCAGCCGCGGCGCGGAGACTCGTGATTGAACAGTATGCCGTTGGAAGCATGAATACCGTATGCCTCGCGGTAATTACGGGTGATCCAGTATCCGTACAGTTTAGCGGCGGCATACGGGCTGCGGGGGCGGAACTCCGTTTGTTCGTTCTGCGGACATTCCGCGGCGTTTCCGTAGAGTTCCGAGGTGGCTGCCTGATAGAACCGGGTTTTTAATCCGGACGAGCGTACCGCGTCCAGCAGGCGCGTCACTCCCAGAGCATCGATATCAGCGGTGTATTCCGGAATATCGAAAGACAATTTCACATGCGACTGCGCTGCCAGATTGTAGATTTCATCCGGACCGACACGGTCCAGCAGACGCGCGAGATTACAGGAATCGGAAAGATCCCCGTAGTGCAGAAATAACCGCCGCCCGTAAATTTCCGGATTTCCGCACAATGCGCCGATACGCCAGGTATTCACCGTGCTGGAGCGGCGGATTATTCCGTGAACTTCGTATCCTTTGTCCAGCAGCAACTCCGCAAGATATGATCCGTCCTGACCGGTTATTCCGGTTATCAGCGCTTTCTTCATAAATTTACTCCGCAAAAGGAATTACCGTTACTGTTTGCAATCATACAGAATTAAAGTATATCAGCAAGATATTTTTTCAAGTTGCCGGAAGGAATATCTTGACAAAAGCAGCGGCTCCGTGTATCATAACCCGGCTACCGGGCCGCTCATATACTTTAAAATCATGGAGAATGTCATGAGATACGATGTGGAAAAACTTCATCTCGGAGCATCCGCTCCGTTCCGTTGTCTGCATATTTCAGACAGCCATCTGCTGTTTACTGACGGACGCGACAGTCCGGCAAAATATGACATCGCCGTCCGCAGATACGGCGAATACGTTTTCAAAAATACCGGCCGCAATATCACTTATCTGCTCGATGCGCTGATATATGCGAAAAAAAATTGCGAACTGCTGCTTCATACCGGAGATTTGCTGGATTTCGCCTCTCCCGCCAATTTTGAAGCGGCCGAACGAATGATTGAACTGTACGGAGGCCGGTTCTTCATGTGCGCCGGAAATCATGAATACACCAATTACTCCGGGCAGCATCCTGAAACCGGGGAAGAAATCCGCTGGGCGAGAGAAGAAACCCCGAAGCATTTTTCCAACAATATCAACTTCGATTCACAAGTAGTCAACGGAGTGAATTTCGTGGCGATGAACAACGGCGAACATCTGTTCAGCCGTGAAGACACGGAAAAATTCGCCGCCGAAACCGCAAAAGGGCTGCCGATAGTGCTGCTGCTGCATTCGCCAATATACGAGGAGAGCGCAGCCCGGTACATGGCGGAAAAAGAGGGCAACCGCACCATGTTCTTCGCCGGGACACCGGATAAACCGCTCGGCAGAGAGGATCTGCATGCGGCCACCGTTCCCGACGGAGTAACTCTGGATTTCATCGCCGCGCTGAAAAAAGAACCGCTGCTGAGAGCGGTACTGGCCGGACATATTCATGCGCATGTAAATCTGAAACAAGAAATCGCCCCCGGCGTCACCCAGTATATCGCCGGCGGCGGATATTACGGTTGCGGCACAGTTTTGGAAATAGACTGAACAACAATTTCCGCACAAAAAAAAGCGGAGTCCAATGGCTCCGCTTTTTTTCGTCATTGCCGCAGATCAGTTTTCAGACGCGGATTTTTTCGCTTTTACAGCAGAAGCGGAATCGATTTCAAGCAGTTTCCGCTTTATCTCCCGCTTACCGCAGGCGGACAATTCTTTCAGTTTCTCAACAGTTTCCTGACGCGGGCAAGTCTTTCCCTTCTCGTAATGGCTGACCGTAAACTGGTTTACTCCCAGTAAAACCGCGAACCGGCTCTGGCTGAGATGCAATCTGGCGCGGAGTTTCGCAATCCTGGCGGAGGTAAAACCGGATGCCGCTCTTGTTTTTTTGCTTTTCGCATCCGGAGCGGCCGCCGAGCCGGAATTATTCTTATCTCCGGCTTTTCCGAGCAACACAACCTCATTGCGAAGCGCCTTGATGATTTCCGACTGCTTTTTGATTTTGGCATTGAATTCATCAATAACCGTTTTTATTTCCTTGCGCGCAATCCGGCGGATCTCATCCGTCAGAATCTTCTTTACATCCGGCATAAAAACCTCCCTGTTTCAATTCACTTGATTTCTCCGGCATGTATATATAAAAAATGCCGCGGCAAGGCGGCATACAGCAAATCAGTTTTCCGCCTCAACGGCGCGCCGCAATTCCGCATCGGCATCCAGCACCTGCCGGCGCTGCTCCGTGCGGAACGCTCTCAGTTTTTCCGACAATTCCCCGTCGGCGAGCGCCAGTATCTCAACCGCGAGCAGCGCCGCGTTTTTCGCTCCGGCCTTGCCGGCGGTAACAGTCGCCACCGGCACCCCTGGCGGCATCTGCACAAAACTCAGCAAGGAATCCAATGCGTTGAACGGTTCAGACGCCACCGGTATGCCGATCACCGGCAACACGGTATGCGCCGCAATCACCCCGCCCAAATGCGCAGCCATTCCGGCTGCGCAAATCATCACCTTGATTCCGCGGCCGGCGGCTAATACGGCATACTCTTCGGCCTCCGCCGGCGTACGGTGAGCGGAAAAAACCCTGGCCTCAAATTCCACACCGAATTCCCGCAGAGTTTTAAAAGCGCCTTCCACCACCGGCAGATCGCTTTTCGACCCCATTATCACCGCCACGCGCGGACGTTTGCCGTCTTTCATCACCGCCTCCCAGGCTTTACTTGGTATTGCTTTCGCTCTCATCACCGAAAGAATAATCCAGCAGTCCCTCCGCGATTTCCAGCAGGGCGATATCGAGGAAATTCTCGGAATCGCACTTGATCATCGGTCTTGCCTTGCCGGATGCCAGTTCCCTGGCGCGGCGCGCCGCCGCTACGGCAAGAATCTGCGGATCCGGAATAACCGCCTTCGCCCGTTCAAGATAAGAATTATTCATACCCATAACGTAAAATCTCCTTTCAATATTGAATTATTTTACGGTTATTGTCGATAAGAGTCCGGTCGCCGGACATGACTTTCGCGAAACCGCGGTCAAAATCCAGGCCGCCGCCGGTTATCCAGCGCTCCGCCAGCGACAACCGGCCGGCATCGCGCAGCGAATCGCGCAGCAGCAGCAATCCGGTGAAAATCACCGTTTCCATACCTACGAGTTCGCGGGCGACAAGATCATGGTATTCGGCATCCTTCATATCCGCCACATACGCCACCGCCCGGAGCATCCGTCCGTGCATCTCCATTATTTTATCGCGCAGTTCAGCCGCCGTTCCGGTATAATCCAGCCCGGCGAGTTCGGCAATACGCCGGTCGTTGTCCCGCTGCATCACTCCGCCGATGGCGGCGATAACCTGCAGTTGCGTCGTGCCTTCGTAAATATTGGTGATGCGGGCATCGCGGTAAAAACGTTCCGCGTTGAAATCGCGCATATAACCGGAACCGCCGTGTATCTGGATTCCGTCATAAGCAATACGGTTGGCGCTTTCTGTGGAAAGCGCCTTGCACATCGGAGTAAGCACGGCGGCGACGCGGTCGTAATATTTTTTCATAGCGCGAACCTCGTCGGTGACATTTTCGCTTTCCGCCAGTTTAGTATAACTGTTGCGTAAATCAACTGCCCGGGTGGTTTCATAGAGCAATGCCCGCGATGCGGTCAGCCGCAGTTTCATGTCGGCCAGCATATCGTAAACCGCGGGGAAAGTATCGATGGCGCGTTTAAACTGCATCCGCTCGGAAGCGTATTTGCGCGCTTCGCGGTAAGCGGCCTCGGCGATACCCACCGCCTGGGCGCTGATCGCCACCCTGGCTCCGTTCATCAGGCTCATCACATATTTTATCAGCCCGAACCTGCGCTTGCCGCACAGCTGCGCCGGCACATCGTTGAACTGCAGTTCCGCGGTGGCCACACCGTGAATACCCAGTTTGTTCTCTATCCGGCGAACCACCAGCTGCGGACATTTTTCACAGATGAACATCGACAGTCCGCGCCCGTCGGAGGTGCCTTCCTCGGATCTGGCCAGTACCAGATGCACCGCGGCGCAGCCGTTGGTGATGAAGCGTTTGGTGCCGTTGAGGAACCAATTGCCTTCCGCATCCTGCCAGGCCCGCAGACGCACCGACTGCAGATCAGAACCGTAATCCGCTTCGGTCAAATCCATCGCGCCGTCAAGTTTTCCGGCGGCGAAGTCATAGAGATAACGTTCTTTCTGCTCATCGCTGCCGAAAAAGCTGATGGTCTCGGCAATATCCTGCAATCCGAAAATGTTCTGCAGCGAAGCATCTGCCCGCGACACCATTTCGGTCATCATGGTATATACCGAAACCGGGAAATTCAATCCGCCGAAACGGTGTTCCAGCATCACTCCCATCAGACCGGCCTGTTTCAGATCGTTCAGATTCTGAACCGTCAGCGGGTGATAGGTTACTTTACCGTTCTCGAACGACGGGCCCTCGGCATCAACGGTTCTGGAACGCGGTTCAATCCGGTCGCCGCTGATTCCTCCCACAATATCCAGCACCCGGCGGTAATTGTCGAGCGCATCGGCGAAATCCTTCGGAGCGGTATCGTACTTTTCCGCAAAACGGAAATCATCCTCGGTAAGCCGGGCGACTTCGCCGAGTTCGGGGTTTTCCAGCGTGAATTTCAAGTCCCGGTTGTCATCAAAAAAATTCGGCATTTGCAGTTTCTCCTTAGGCTTTGTTCCGGAACGCTTTTATCATCATGGGGATGACCTGCTTCAAATCACCGACCACGGCATAATCGGCCACCGAGAAAATCGGAGCGCACGGATCGGTATTGACCGCGATCACCTTGCCGGAACCTGACATTCCGGCCACATGCTGCACCGAGCCGGAAATACCGCAGGCGATATAGAGGCGTGGACGCACCGTCACACCGGTCTGCCCGATCTGCCGCTCCGGTTCCGCCCACCCGGCATCCACCGCGGGACGGGAAGCACCGACTTCGCCGCCGAGTTCCCGGGCCAGCCGGTGCAGCAGTTCGAAATTATCGCGGCTGCCGACACCGTAACCGCCGGCAACGATCACTCTGGCGCTCTGCAAATCTATCTGTCTGTCGGCACGGACGCGTTCTATCACTTTCACCGCGGTTTCGGCCGCGGTCAGCGCCGGCTTCACCTTCACCAGTTCGCCGTCGCGCGCCGTATCCGGATCGCCGAGTTTCATCACTCCTTCGCGCACCGTAACCATCTGGGGATCATCCCAGGTATTGACGATGGTGGCGATGATATTCCCTCCGAAAGCGGGGCGGATCTGCATCAGTTTATCGCGGTAGCACTGCCCCGAGCGCTTGTCCTCGAAATCCCCGATTTGCAGATCGGTGCAGTCGGCGGTGAGTCCGCCGCGCTTTTCCGATGCCACCCGGGGAGCCAGTTCGCGCCCCTTCTTCGTGGCTCCGAACATCAAAATGCCGGGCTTGTATTCCAGAATCATATCAGTAATAACTCTGGCGTAAGGCATGGCGGTAAACGGCTCAAGCCGCGGATCCTCCGCCATATACACGGTATCGCACCCGTAGGAATAAAGTGTCTTTTCCAGTCCGGACAACCCGTCTCCTAACAGCAGCGCCCCGACTTTAACTCCCAGCCGGTCGGCCAGTTCGCGGGCTTTGCAGACCAGCTGCAGACTTACGGGCGCAAGATTTCCGCCCTCCTGTTCGGCAAAAACCCATACATTACCAGTCGCCATTATTTCACCCCAGTGTATGTTCGCTGATAAGTTCATGCATCATTTCCGCGATTCCGGCCTCGGTAGCCGGCACATCCCTGGCTTCGCCGGCGGTAAGCACCACCGAAACCACACTCTTCACCTTGGTCGGAGAACCGGGGAATCCGATACGCTGCGGATCAGCGGAGAGCGCCGCCGCGGAAAATTCCTTTATCAGCAGTCCGGACTTTTCCAGCGCCGCGGCTTCAGCAACGGCGTCTTCACTTTTTGCAAGTTCGCTGACGCAACGGGCGCGCTTGTACTTCATCACCAGTTTCGCATTCATCGGCCGCGGTTCGCAGTAATCAATCGCGGTTATCAGAGCCGGCAACGGCGATTTCAGCACTTCATGACCGCCATCGATAGCGCGGCGCACTGTTACCGAATCAGCGGTAAAATCCAGAATTTCCTCGGTGTAGCAGAGTTGCGGAATACCGAGTTTTTCGGCTATCTGCGGTCCGACCTGGGCGGTGTCGCCGTCTATGGCCTGACGACCGCACAGCACCAGATCCGCTCCGCCGATAGTTTTAGCGCAGCAGCTCAAGGTGTAACTGGTGGCCAGCGTATCGGCGCCGGCCAATGCACGGTCAGTCACCAGATAAGCCTCGTCCGCACCGCGGCACAGACATTCGCGCAGAACCTCCGCCGCAGCCGGCATTCCCATTGTGGCGACCGCGACTTTCACCCCGTAACGGTCTTTCAGCCGCAGTGCCAGCTCCAGCGCGTTGAGATCATCGGGATTAAACACGGCGGGCAGAGCCGCCCGGTTCACGGTACCCTCGGGAGTCATCGCCTCGCCGGAAATATTCTTGGTATCGGGAACCTGTTTCACAAAAACCAGGACCTTCTGCAACGTTCGGCTCCTTTCAATATTCGGGTGGCATATCAATTGCAAAAATACAATTTTGCTTAATATATCCCTTGCAATAATAAAAAACAAGTTTTCCGCACCTTGTTTCAGCCGTCCGGAGATTCGGTTTTCCTGAATATATTTTCCTGTGAGCCGCTGTAAAACAGTTTTTTGCGCTTGAAAACCGCAGTGCGCAAGTTAAATTATACAACATTATGAAAAGTTCTGTCTGGAAAGAAATTTACATACTCGACAACTCCGGCGAACGTCATCCTTTCGACCCGGAGGAATTGCAAGTCCGGCTCGACGGCTGTTTCTCCGCCGCCGGAATGCGGGCCGGCGCGTATGCCGCTGAAGATATAGCGGCGGCGGCGGAGTGCGCTCTGCTCCGGCGCGCGGAGGAAGCCACTGATTCGGAAGAAGCGGTATTCACCGCCTCGGATCTGGAAGAAACCGTGGCGCACACTCTTGATGAACTGGGATTCGGAGCGGCGGCGGTTTATTACCGCACAGGCGGCGGACGGAATTCCGCATTTTTGCAACCGGGACGCACCGGCGGAATCCGGTCTTTTCTCGCGGATAATCTCTCCTGCGCCCCCAACTTTCTAGCCGGAATAACCGGAGATGTCACCGATGCTCTGCGCAAACTGCATATCCGGCAGGCGGATTCGGCTCTGGTGCTGGAACTGGCCCGCCACTATCTGCGTCTGCGCGCTCCCGGAGCGGCCAATGCCGCCGCCTCCGGCACCAAACCGGCGCAACCGGGAATCAGGAAAGAGCGGCTGCTGCCGCTGCTCCCCGCGGAAGCCGCGGCGATGGTTGAACGTGGCGAACTGGCAGTAGGCAATATTTCGGATATCTTCCCGCGGCTGCGGCTGGAATTGTTTCTGTGCAAAACCGCCGACCGCGCAGGAGTTTCATCTCCGCTCACGGAATTCATCCTGACACCGATGCTGACCCGGCTGGGCGCCGGTATCGCCGCGGCGCGCGATGCGGTAGTCAATGTAATGATGGCGCACGGGGTGCCATTGCCGTTCCAGCTCACGATATGCGATCTGCCGCGGTTCATGGCGGAATACTGCGGAGCGGAATGGAGCCGCGACTGCGCTTTGGAAAAGGAAATCGTTTCCGCGCTATGCGCTCCGCTAGGAGGGGGACTCGACCGGCTTACTGTAAAAACTCCGCCGCGTTCATGATTTTCCTGTCCTCATCACATTACTTTTCAGTATCGTAAAATAAAACGGACCGCCGTACGGCGGTCCGTTGATTTCCCGTGCGTCCGCAATCAGCGGTACAGCGGGCCGAGAGCCTGACAGGCGCGGTAATCCGCTCCTTCCTTGTCCATGCCGAACGCATTCCAGGTGCTCGGCCGGAATATCTTGTCCTCCGGCACATTGTGCATGCAGACAGGTATCCGCAGCATGGAGGCAAGAGTGATCAGATCAGCCCCGATATGACCGTAGCAGAAAGCGCCGTGGTTGGCACCCCAGTTGGCCATCACGCTGTAAACATCCTTGAACGCTCCCTTCCCGGTGAGCCGGGGCACGAACCAGGTGGTCGGCCAGCCCGGATCGGTGCGGTCGTCGAGTATTTTATGCACTTTTTCCGGCAATTCGCAGGTTTCGCCTTCGGCAATCTGCAGCACCGGACCGAGACCGCTCACCATATTGAGCCGGATCATCGTCACCGGCATGCCGCCCCTGGTCACAAAATGGCTGCTGTAACCGTTGCCGCGGAAATATCCGAGGTTGGCCGGCACCCAGGTGGTGGCATCCAGACAGGCCTGCGCCTCCTCCTCGGTGATCTTCCAGAACTGTTTCATCACCGGCTTGCCGTTGCTGGTCTGGCGACCGGTGGCATCGAGCGTAGTGGCTCCGGAATTGATCAGGTGGATCAGCCCGGGCACCGGCAGATCGTAGCCGGTAACCCGCTTGACCGCATCCTTGCTCCAGAAAGTGCGCACATCGGAGAATCCGGACGCGGTTCCGGTGAGCAGGTGCGCGAATAGCATCGCCACACCGTTGCAGCAGTCGTTCTCGGTGGCCAGCACCATAGCCTCGCGGATACCGTTCCAGTCGAACGAACTGTTGAGAATGGTTTCCATGAAATCGCCGTTAGGCATGTGGTCGGTCCACTGGCGCTGCCCCTGGAATCCGCCGGCGATGGCATTGTGCCCTTCCGCTTCTTCGCGGAATCCCATTTCGGCGAGTTTGCCGTTGCCGATCATCAGGTCGCGGGCGATCATGGCCATCTTGACCACATACTGCCAGCATTTTTCATGTTCGGCGGCGGATTTGCCTTTTTCTTTGTTATAGACATCCTCGCCCTGCCTGCAGTTCTTGCGGACCCAGGCATAAGCGCGCTCATATTCCTCTTTGTCGTAGATACCCTCGTTCACGCGGCGGATAATTTCGCACATATCCACCGATTCGCAACGCATATTGAGGTATTTTTCGAAGAAATCGGGGTTCACCATCGAACCGGCGATACCCATGGCCACGCTGCCGATGGAAAGGTAACTCTTGCCGCGCATCAGTCCGGCCGCCACGGCGGAACGGGCGAAGGCGATGATTTTTTTAGCCACATCATCCGGAATTTCCTGACAGTCGGCATCCTGCACATCCCTGCCGTAGATACCGAAAGCCGGCAGCCCCTTCTGGGAATGCGCCGCCAGCACCGCGGCCAGATACACCGCGCCGGGGCGCTCGGTACCGTTGAATCACCATACCGCTTTCTGGGTGAGCGGATTCATGTCCATCGTTTCCGAACCGTAGCACCAGCACGGAGTCACGGTCAAAGTCGCGGTCACGCCGGCGGCGGCGAATTTCTTCTCGCAGGCAGCGGCCTCGTTGACTCCGCCGATGGTGGTGTCGGCAATCACGCACTGCACCTTTTTGCCGTTGGGATAGCGCAATTTGGAGCTGATCAGCTTCGCGGCCGCTTCAGCCATGGCCATAGTCTGATCTTCGAGAGATTCGCGGATGCCCTTGCGCCGTCCGTCGATTACCGGACGGATTCCGATTTTCGGCAATGTTTCAATCATTTTTCGCCTCTTGTTGTTAGCGCAGTTTTCCGCCGGCGCAGGTTGTAAAAAACGGAATAAAAACCAATTATTCAGTAAGTTATATTGCCTGACCTTATTTGTCAAGCGCCGCCGGAGCCCGGTTTGCCGTGTTTGGCGCTCCGGAGCCTGTCCCAGTACTCCAGCCGGCGGCGGATTTCGCGTTCGAATCCGCGTTCGGGAGGATTGTAGAACTTACGTCTGCCCATGGCTTCGGGGAAATAATCCTGGCCGGAGAATCCCTCCGCGGTGTCGTGGTCGTACACATATCCCTTTCCGTACCCCAGCTCGCGCATCAGACCGGTCGGAGCATTCAGAATATGAGCCGGAGGAGTAAGCGAACTGTACTGCTTCGACGCCTTCCGCGCCGCGCTCCAGGCGGTGTAAGCGCTGTTGGATTTCGGCGCGCACCCCAGATAGATGATAAGTTCAGCAATGGCCAGTTCACCCTCCGGCGATCCGAGCCGCTCATAGGTGTCCCAGGCGGAAATCGCCAGCGGCAGCGCCTGCGGATCGGCCAGCCCCACATCCTCCGTCGCGAACCGGGTGAGCCGGCGCAGCAGATACAGCGGGTCCTCGCCGCCGTCGATCATCCTCGCCGCCCAGTAGAGCGCCGCATCGGTATCCGAGCCGCGCAGACTCTTGTGCAGCGCGCTGATCAGATTGTAATGCCCTTCCCGGTCCTTGTCGTACATCGGCGCCCGCTGCTGCACAATGCGGCTCACATCCTCAGCCGTAAGCGTTTCGCCCGGTCTGGTCAGATCGAACAAAGTTTCCATCAGATTGATGAAATACCTTCCGTCGCCGTCCGCCATACCGGTCAGGGCGGCGCGCCCGTCCTCGTCCGCCGGCAGCGGACGCCCGGTCAGCCGCTCCGCACCGGCGATCAGGCCGCGCATGTGTTCCGGCTGCAACGGACGCAGCACGAACACCTTGCAGCGGCCCAACAGCGCGCTGTTGAGTTCGAACGACGGATTTTCGGTAGTGGCGCCGACCAGAGTCACGGTGCCGTTTTCCACATAGGGAAGAAAGCCGTCCTGCTGCGCCCGGTTGAAACGGTGGATTTCATCGATGAACAGCAGCGTCCCCTCGCCGAATTCCCGCCGTTTCTTCGCTTCATCGAACGCCTTGCGCAGATCCGCGATACCGGAAAACACCGCCGAGAGCGCGGTAAAATGCATTCTGGTGCTGTTCGCCATGATTCTGGCTATGGTGGTTTTGCCGCACCCTGGCGGCCCCCAGAGGATGAAACTCGATATTCGGCCGGAATCGATCATTTTGCGCAACGGAGCGCCCTCGCCGATCAGGTGTTCCTGACCGACCACTTCATTCAGGGTTTCCGGCCGCATCCGGTCGGCCAGCGGCCGGGAAGCGCTGTTTTCAAAAAGTCCGCTGTTTTCCATAAAATCCGCCGCGGCGATCCGTTTGTTTTGCTCTCGGATGCTAAAATACACGCGGCGGCGGCAAAAGGCAACCCGCGGAGCCGATTTGAAATTTGCCCTCCGTCAACGGTATTTTATGTCCGGCGATTGCCGCCTTTACGGTTTAAAAAATGCCGGAATATTTTATGAATTACCGAAAACATCCGTATCTGATTTCCGTCGGCGCAGGAATCTGCGGCGGGCTGCTGGCAGCCGCCGTCACAGTGCTGATGCGTCTCACCGGTATGGACGGCAATTTCTACACCTCGGTGCTGATGTATCCGCTGGCGGCGGAATTTCTGAAGCTGCTGCCGCTGATGCGGCTGCTGGAAAAAGGAAAAGGCTCCGCCGCCGT
>JAZRUY010000180.1:0-7326 GCA_045598845.1 Victivallaceae bacterium | reverse complement strand
AACTGATGACGCCGCCGGATGGGGTTCGGCATGGGGCGCCTACCTTTTAGCCCAGCGGGCCGGATTCGAGGTGACTTTCCGACGGTCGGGAGATCCGCTGCCGGACAAACCATTGTATATCGTTCCGTGCCTGTCGGGTGGAGACGGAATCACAGTTGATTTGTGCGACGAACTGAAGAAACGGGCGGAAAACGGTGCAACGGTACTTTTCACCTATGAGGATGCCGCGCTGTCTCCGTTCGGGAACGGGCTGGGTATCGAACCTGCAGGCAGGGCGGACGGCTGCAAAACGATATCGGTGGCAATCAACGGAAAGACGCTGGTTTTCCATACCAAGTCTCAACTGAAACTTGCGGCAAAAGGCTGTGAAATACTGCTGAAAGATACGGAAGACAATATTGTCTGCACAAGAAAAGCAACTGGAAAAGGTTTTATGGCACTGCTGACGCTTCCGCTGGAACAGGAGGTTGTCGCACAGCAGAACGGTACGGAAAAAGGATATGAGGAGATTTACCGGATATTCTCGGATACGTTCACTTCCCGCTATCCGATATGCTGCGCCGACCCGCTATGCGGAGTAAGTTTTCACGCTGAAAGCGGCGATTGCGTCTGGGCTTTTCTGTTCAACCGCGGCAAAGAAACCAGAAAAAACACATATAAAATTTCCGCCGGGTGGAAAAATGAAACTCCGGTGCCGGAAGAACTGGCGGGATACGGCTTTGCAGTAGTCAGACTTATCCGTCAAAAAAACGGGTAACCGCATCATGTGACAAACGGGGATTGTTCAGCCGCTCAGGTTCAGGAATTCCGGCCGCGCCGGATTTGTATGCTTTGACCTAAAAAAGTGGAGCCAATGATCGGAATCGAACCGATGACCTGCGCATTACGAGTGCGCTGCTCTACCGACTGAGCCACATTGGCACCGAAATTACGGACAATAATATAGCACTGCGGAAGTGTTTTTCAACTTCACATGGTTTACTTGACCGGAGATTTTTCCGCCGGATTTATTTTCAGTGATTTCTCCACTAACCGGTCATTACGCCAGAAATCAGAAACGGCGGCGGAAAGACGGGCAAAATCCACATTGCCGAAAGCGGCCGCTGTCGCCTCACCCGCGGAACGGGTGCGCCGCAGAGTATTGAAAAAAACTTCCGGTATTTCAGCATATTCAGGATGACCGTCGACACGGGAGCCGCAGAGCAGATAATAAATCAGGCCGAAAACCTCCGCATAATGCCGTTTGAGCGACTCCGCGCCGCCGCTTTGAAATTCTGCAACGTTCATTTTGATATAGGACAGAGCATCGAAATCAGAATTGCGGAATACATCACAGAGATTCTTACGGTCCGTTTCTTTGAGTTTGATCACCGGACGGGCGGCACCGCAGTCTATACCCTCGCAAAGCTGGGCAAAACCTTCATTGAACCAAACCGGAGCATTGATACCGTCCAAAGCGTAAAAAAGATACTGGTGCAGACCTTCATGCAGTGCGGTACCGAGCATTTCCCGACGGTCATCGCCGCCGGTACGGCGCCATTGCGGCGAAAGCACCAGTTCACGGCGGGCGGCATTCCAGTAACCAGCAGCCCATTCCTGTCCGGGATTGGCGGCCAGAAATTCCTCCCGCTTGGCATAAAGCCTGACCACACAGGTACTTTCCTTATCGGAAAAGCCGGGAAAAAGAGCGGAATACACCGCGTAGGCTTTTTCCATATTTCCGATCATACTGCGGACAAAATTGCGGTTTGTGTAATTTGTGATAAAAAGGAAATGCGGAGAATCCATATGCCACCAGCCTTTCAGGCTGGCGATACCGGCAATTGCGGTTTCCCGGTTGCCGGATGATTTCTTCCCGTTTGGAGATTTCACCGGATAAAAAGTGATCGAACTCAAAATCTGCTCTATGACCCGCTGCAATCTGGCATCATACTGTTTTTTATCGACTAGGATGCGCAACATGAACATGCGCTCAGGAACGTTCGCCGGCGAAACAACGTAAATCAAATCCTGAATCAACGGATCGCTGCCGGAAAAATCGGCGGAACGGATGATTTTCGCAGCGTTCTTTTTAAAAATATTCACTTTTTTAATTTCACAGCCGGTATAGCGGCTCAACCATGCGGCAATATCAGTTTCCTTGACAGGAACGTCCCCGTCTCCGCCTGACGCCGGCGGCATGGCTGTAAGCACGGCGGTCTGTATGGCGCAACTGCCGCTGTGCCAGCAGCCGGCAGTCTGAGCAAAATGCCATTTATCCTGTTCATTACTGTTATCCGGCATCGGAAGGGGAAATGATTTGAGATTATTGAACAGACGCATTCTGACGCCGGCGGCAGGAACATCCACCTGCCCTCCGATGACAATCTGGGAGGAAAAAACCGGCAGCGCGACCGACAGCGCGAGCAATACGGCGTATATTCTGAACAACATCACTTTTCAAAACCCGGATATTAACTTGACCGCCGCTCTGATATTGGCTGTAATACCGGACCAGTTTTCCGCTTCGATGTCCGCAGCGGAGGCAATCCAGGTGCCGCCCACCGCGCACACTTCAGGACAGGAAAGAAAATCCGCCGCATTGGCAGGATTAATGCCGCCGGTAGGCATATATCGGATATTCAGATGCCGGTAGGGGGCGGCGGCGGCTTTCAGAAAATTCACTCCGCCGGCCGCGCCGGCGGGAAAGAATTTCAGCAACCGGCAGCCCCATTCCCCCGCCTGCTCGATTTCCGACGGAGTACAAATACCCGGAGCAAACGGGAAACAACGCGATGCCGCGGCGGTAAGCATAGCCGGATTGAAACCCGGCGCAACCGCGAAAGCGGCGCCGGAATCAACGGAGCGGCTCAAATCCTCGGCATTAAGGACCGTACCTGCCCCGATCAGCATATCAGGGAATTCCTTCACCGCGGCGGCGATGGTCATGGCGGCGGCAGGAGTACGGAAAGTTATTTCCGCCGCCGGCAAACCTCCGGAACAGAGCAATTCGCATACCTTCAGCCCATGATCAGGAGTGTCGATTACCAGCACCGGAACAATTTTAACCACGGCAAGCTTTGCCGCAGTCTGCAGTGAAATTTCCCTATAATCCATAAAGACGATCTCCTCCCGCCATGGTGTCGAAAGATAATACACACGGAATTTACTTCTCCGCTCCGGCTCCGTCAAATCATTTTGCATTACCGCATATTAGATTTAACATCGATCATGCACTATATTCTTCAGTAAAAGTAAATTTTTTCAAGGTTCAGTTTTAAATCTATACATGGAACATAAAAATGAACAGGCATATCATCACATCTTCTCCATGGGGTTTCCGTTTTTACAAGTTAAATGATTATGCGAAGACATTGAAAGAAACAGGCATTCGCGATTTGTGCCTTATGATAGGCGACGGTTTTCCGCTGTGCGTTTCCGGCGGAACAAACGGCGGGAAAACAGCAGGAAAAATTCTGGCGGATTCCGGATGCCGGGCGATTGAAGCCGCAATCCGCAAAGAGATGCCGGAAGATTTAAAACTGGCGGCGGCAACCGGAGCAAAATATGCCAGAATATGCGAAATCTGGGAGCACGATGAAGAAACTTTCCAGGCAATAACGGCGCTGGTACGCTCGGTCGGTGAAAAAGCGGCGGATCTCGGACTTACCGTAATTGTGGAAAATCACGGCGGACTGCTCGCCACATCGGATGACTGTGTCCGTTTCTTTGAAACAGTTGGATTACCGAATGTCAAGCTCAATTACGATGCCGCGAATTTCATTCATTACGGCGGAGAAGACGCGGTTTCGGCTCTGCGCAAAACAGCGGAATTCACAGGTTTCGCCCATTTAAAAAGCGTAACTTCACTGAAATTCAAGCAAGGCGGCTTTTGCCGGATTTGCGACGGGGCAATGGATTACGGTGCGCTTATGCGCGAATTGCTGACACGTTTTTCCGGTCCGCTGTGCCTGGAATATGAAAATCCGGATGATGCCGGACAAGGAACCGCTGATGATATGCGGGCACTGACACGCATAATTTCGGAAATTGAAAAACAAAGGAGTTGAAATTATGACCGGCGACAAAACCAAAGCCATCGTTATCGAACGTCCGCGCGAATGTTCTTTCAGAGATATCACTCTTACCGGAAAATGCGACGGGACTGTAACAGCGCGCACACTGGCCAGCGGAATAAGCTGCGGCACCGATATGTTCACCTACCGCGGCTGGCAGTCGCCGGACGCGGTAATGTATCCCTGCGTCCCCGGATACGAGAATATGGGTATAATTGAAGAAGAGGGCGGCTATGCGCCCGGACTGAAAAAAGGCGACCGGGTGATGATCAACGAATGCCGCAAGTACGTTGACTGCAATTCGGCCTGGGGCGGAGGAACCCATATGGTACATAAAGACGCGGTGAACTCCTTCGGCGCGGGAGATCCTCTGTGCAAAGTGCCGGACAATGTTTCCAACCGCGATGCGGTACTGGCTTATCTGGCCTGTGTGGCGCTGAAAGGCGTGGAGCAATTCGAGTTCATCCCCGGTGAAACTATCGCTGTATTCGGATCCGGACTGATTGGGGTAAGCGCGATGCAACTGATGAAAATCAAAAATCCGACCTGCCGCATCGTCTGCTTCGAGCCGAACGCGTTCCGGCGCGGAATCGCCGGACACTACGCTGACTTAGTGGTGGATTACTCCGAAAAAGGATATAAAGAGTTTTTGGATTTCACCGGCGGAAAAAAAGCGGATAAAATCGATGAATGTTCAGGTAATCCGGAAGTACCAGGCATGCTTTACCGCTATCTTAAAGACGGAGGCTGGAACGATGACGATCCGGCAGGGCATATACACCTTCAGGGCATGTATCCGCGCACTGTCAGGTTCGCCGATTATCACCGCTGGTTCGGCACCAATTGCCGCATCACCATGAGCTGCGCCATGAAAGCGCGCGGAAAAGCGGAAATCCTCGGCTATATGAGCGACGGACGGTTCGACACATCTCATCTGCCGGTGGAAATATGGCCGGCCGCCAAAGCGCCGGAAGCTTTCGCCTATCTGGACAAAAAAGGTCCGGAAGTTTTTAAGATAGTGTTCGACTGGACGGATGTAAAAGACTGAAATTCCCGGTTACCGGTTGCCGGCGCCGGATTTCAATCCGTAACCGGCCGGAATCGCCGGTAACACTGTTACGGTAACGGCGAAACTGATCAGTGTGGCAAGCATCACCCAGATAAAGAAGCATTGGAAACCTCCTGTTTCGCTGCCGGCAACGGCGGTGAAACTTTCCAGCAGTTTTCCAGACACCATTCCCGGCAGGCGCAAGCCGAGCACCATAACACCGGTAAGCAAAGCGAAATGGCTGGTTTGATATTTTCCGCTCGATGATGCGAAGCAGACCATAAGCAGCATATATCCGGTAAAACCTATGCCGTAACCGAATTGCTCGAACATGATCGCCGCAGTCTGCAGGATGAAGTTGCCGGTCGGGAAAAATGCCCAAAGCACATAGACAATATCCGGCAGATTGAGTGTCATCGCCATCAGCGGCAAGGCTTTGCGCAAACCGATTTTTGCGGCCACAATGCCGCCGATGACACCGCCGGCAAGCAAAGCGGATGTACCTGCGACAGTGGCGGAAAACCCGTAGTTTTCCAGCGGCATGGAGGCTCCATGCGGAGAAAGCAGGAAAAGTTTGGCAACCGTGCCGAGTTGAGATTCGGCAATCCGGTAAAAAAGCAGAAACATAAGCACCCGGAAAAAGCAGGGTTTTCTGAAAAGCGCGCCAAAAGAAGATATAAAATCCCCGGCTCGGAAAAAACCGGCAACACGCCTCTGTTCAGCCGCCGGCAATATACAGCAATGATATATTGCCAGCAACAGAAAAACCGCAGCCGGTAAAAACATAGCCGCGCGCCAAGGGGCGGTACATCCGGCTGCGGCAAGCCAGGCGACCAGCAAAACCGGTCCGCCGTTGCCGGCCACCATGGCGATGCGGAAAGCGATGCTCCGCCAGCCGGAATACAGCGCCTGCCGGTATTCATCCAAAGCGATAATATAATACCCGTCAGCGGCAATATCATGAGTAGCGGACAATACCGCCGCCGCAAAAAGCAGAGAGAACAAGATCCGGCCGGCCAGTGCCGGAGTAGAAAAAAAAGCCGCCGCGGCAAAAACCGCCGCCAATGCGAACTGTGCCGAAGTTATCCACCGGCGTTTGGTTGAAATCATGTCCACCGCCGGAGCCCACAACGGCTTGAATACCCACGGAAGACCTAACAAACCGGAACAAAAAGCGGTTTTCGCGGCACTCCATCCGAATGCGGCGAACATCACCACTGAAAAATCGCAAATAACGGCCGCCGGAATACCTTCCGCAAAATACAGGAAAACTATCCAGAACGGAGCTGGAATCTTAATATCAGTTTTCATATTCTGCTGTACACTCCCGCGGCAGAATGTTCCACCGCCATTTTCAATTCCAGCCCCATCAGGATACTGATCAGCCGGCCGCCGTCAAAACCGCTTGCCGCCGCCAGCGCATCGAGTTTTACCCCCTCGGAATCAAGTAAATTCAACACTATGCGCTCGTCATCGGAAAAGCCGTCATCCAGCAAACCGTTCCCGCAGCCGCCGTAACCGTTCAAATGCTCCTCATCAGGATTCAAACCTGGAAGATACCCGCCTACCCCGCTGCGGAAACATTCCGTCACATCAGCAAATGTTTCGATCAGCGAAGCCTGGCCACGCTTGATAAGACTATGGCATCCGGCCGTCTGCGGATTATCAGCATGACCGGGAACAGCAAAACAATCACGCCCGCACTGCAATGCGCAGTCAGCGGTTATAAGCGCGCCTGATTCCATACCGGCTTCGATCACAATAGTGGCTCTGGACAAGGCAGCCACAATACGGTTGCGCCGGGGAAATGAATTGCGGCTGACTGGAAATTCCATCGGGAATTCGCTCAAGACGGCACCTCCTCCCGACACAATGCGGCGGGCAAGAGACAAGTTTTCCTGCGGATGCAACCGCATCAAACCTCCGCCCAATACCGCCACCGTAGTCTTTCCGCAATCCACGCAAGCGGTATGCGCCACAGTATCAGTGCCGATCGCCAGACCGGAAACCACAGTAAAACCGGCCATTGCTGCTTCTTCCGCAATCCGCCGCGCCATCTTGACACCATACTGACTTATTCTGCGTGTCCCTACAATCGCCACAGCCTTATCCGGATAATCAGCCACACGCAATTCGCCGCGCACATACAGACAGAGCGGAGGATCCGGCAATGCCTTAAATGCTTCCGGATAATCATCATCGGCCATGGTAATGCAGCGCACT